>NZ_JABWEF010000018.1:0-161625 GCF_013369445.1 Duganella sp. BJB1802
GAGCGCCATAGACGCTCGACGATCCAGGACGCCCCCAGGGCAATGCCGCCGTGTGCGCCGAATGCCTTGGACATCGAACCACCGGCCACCACCCGGTCGCGGGAAATGCCGCACGCTTCCACCAGCGCGTAGCCATAATGCCTGGCCAGCTGCGAATGCACGCCGAAGCGGCGCAGTGCGTCGACCCCGGCTTCGATCAGGTCCGGGTGGGCGCCAAGCCCCAGGTAGCCCGACCCGCCAAAACTCAGCAGGGTCCGCCCGTCCACGTCGACCCGGGCGCAAGCAGGCGACTCCACGCGCCGCAGCGTCGTCTCGGTGATGACCGCCGCGCTCATGCCAGCTCCGGCGCCGGGTTGGCGACCGCAGGATAAAACACCTTGCCGCGCCGGCGATAAGGCAAGCGCGCGAAGTCCATGGACAGTGCGGCGCCGGTCTCGATGACGTGGCAGTTGCGGGAAAGCCTGGAAAACTCGGCGTAGTAGTGATGACTGGATTTCACCGCGATCACGACGGCTTCGTGCAGCGGCACCCCGAGATTGGTGAACGCGGTCGGCGACAGGGTTTGCTGGCGGCGGCTGACCAACACGATGTCCACCGCGCCACAACGGACCCAGGCCGCCCGCCCCAAGGGATCGACGATCGTACCGACCTGCTGGCTGTGCCGTTCGGCCAGGCCCGATACGTGCAGGGCCAGCCGCAGCGGCTTGCCGGAAGCCGGGCCCGCCTTGCCGCCGATGGACAGGTTGATGACGGCGCCGATGCCGGCCCGATGGCAGGCGTCGACCGCGGCCGGATCCCATAGCGGGCCGAAAGCGCAGCGCAAGGCCGGCCGGCGCAGCAGGGCGGCCAGCAGGACCGTATGGTCGCACGGCGCGCCGCCGCCGGGATTGTCGCCGGCATCGGCCAGGATCAGGGGGAATGGCCCGGCGGGCGCCGGGTCGAGCACCTGCTCGACGCTTTCCAGACGGGGCAGCAGCGCGTCGCGCTGCCGGTAGATCGCCTGCGCCAGTTCGCGGGCGGTGCGCGCAGCCAGCTCGCGGTCGCGGTCGGCCACCACCAGCACCTTGGTTCCGGCGTCCGGCACATCGCCCCAGGGGAAGCCATGCACGTAGCTGGCGGACAGGATGCCGGGCCGGCGCTCGACCTCCGCCAGCAAGTCGACCAGGCCGCGCATCGGTTGCGCGGTGGTGGGGTAAAAGCCCACCATGGCGCAGTCGGCGACTTCCATGACCGGCCGGGTGGCGCCGGCCGCGGCCGCGCGGCACAGTTCGAACAATTCCACGGCGCGCGCCTCGTAGTCGGTATGCGGATACTCGCGCATCAGGATGACGGCATCGGCTTCGGTTGCCATGGCATGGCTCATATGGCAATGGGGATCGAGCTCGACGCCGATCACGCAGTCCGGTCCGGCGATGGCGCGCACCGCTGCGATGAGGTCGCCCTCGCAGTCGTCCGTGCCGTCGGCCACCATGGCGCCATGCAGGAACAGCAGGACCATGTCGACCGGCATGTGCTGCTCGAGTGCGGAGAGGATTTCGGTGCGCAGTTGCTGGTAGGCGCCGGCTTCCACGGTGCCGGCCGGTTGGGCAATGGCATACACGCCCTCGTGGACCGTATCCCCATATTGTCCGGCCAGGTGGCGCCACTGTTCGACGATCGGCCCGACGTCGCTCAGCATGTCGCCCGCTATCGGGCCGCGCACGATGCCCAGTTCCTCGAACGAGCGCAGCGTGGTCGGGAAGGCGGCGAACGTATTGGTTTCCGTGACCAGCGCGGAAGTAAAGATTCTCATGCGTTGTGCTCCTTGATGGAGTGCGCGCCGGTGCACGCAGTGAAGGGCAACAGGACCAGCAGCGCCGCCAATAGCGCCGCTGCCGGCGCGCTGACGAACAGCAGGCCCAGGCGCCGCACGGCCTCGGGTGCCGGTGTGCCCTGCAACGGGCCGACCCATTCCAGTCCGAAGCCGACCACGATGCCGCCCAGGGACTGGCCCAGCTTCTCGGCTGAAAACAGGATGCCCAGGTACAGGCCCAGGCTTTCGCCCTGGCTGGATGAATGGGTGGCCGCCTCCATGGCCAGCGTCGAAATCAACACGGTCAGCATGCCGCACGACAGGCCGAACAGCACGCCGGCGGCGATCATCGATGTGTTCTCGCGGGGGCCGGCCGCGAACCACACAATGCCGGCGAGGGCGGTCGACAGCGCGGCCGCCAGCACGACATTGGGGCGCATCCGCCGCGTCAGCGCGGGCGCCGCCGCGACGCCGACCAGCAGCGCGACGAAGATCGGCGTGAGCAGCGTCGACAGGTGTTCGGGCGCGGCCTTCAGCAAATGCTGGTTGGCATAGGGGAGCGCTGCGAACAGGGCGGTCGAGCTGGTTCCGAGCAGCACCAGGATCAACACCACGCAATAAAAGGCGCGGTTGCGCAGGGTGGAGCGCAGGGCCGTCAGCAATGGCGCGGCTGCCTTGGTTTCCACCCCGACAGCCAAAGGCGTGCGCCGCACGGCAAGCCAGCACAGGCCAAGCGCCAGCGCCGACGCGGCGGCCAGCGTGCAGGCCATGGCCAGGTAGCCGCCGGCGCCGGAACCGAAGGCGCCGACCAATTGCGGAGCGAGCATGGACACCGTCAAGCCGGCGAAGGTCTGGCCCAGCGCGCGGGCCGACATCAGCGTGCTGCGCCCGGCAATCGTGTCCGTGATGTCGCTGGCGATCGCGGTGTGCGCCACCGAAAACACGGTAAAGATCAGCGACTGCGCCACCAGCAGCACGCCGATGACCGACACGCGCAGCGGCAGCGGCAGGCCGCCGGCCGGGATGAACAGCAGCACCAGCATGGACGGCAGCAGCAGCGCATTGGCTGCCAGCAGCGCGGCGCGGCTGCCTGTCCTGCGCGCCCAGCGGTCCGACCAGCGGCCGAGCCATGGATCCAGCACCACGTCGGTGAATTTCGGTATCGCCAACAGCAGGCCCGCCAGGGCGGGTGGCACGTGGGCGAATTCGGTCAGGTAGAACAGGAACAGCAAGGGGACGACGCCTGAACTCAGCGTCGCCCCCAACGCCCCGGCGCCGAAGCCGGTCCGCAGCCCGCGCGATGGGAGGAAGGTATCAGCCATGGGCAGGGCGCTCCTGCAAACGCAAGCTGCGGGTGCGCGAGGTGTCGAGTATCAGTTCGCGGCTTCCGGACGCGCCCTGCGCCAGCCGCACGGTGCCATTGAGCGGCAGGTGTTCATCGAGGCTGCTCAGCAGGCAGAGGTCGTGCCGCAGCGGCAGCAGCTTGAACGCGTTGCGGCCATACAGGCCAGCGATGCGCAGCGTATCGTGTTCGCCCGTTTCCACCACGATGTCGGCGCCCAGCTCGTCGCTGCGCCATTTGCCGTAGAACCGCTCGACGCTGGCGGCGTCCGTGCCTGCTTGCCCGATGCGTTCGCAATAGTGGGTCCTGCCTTGTTCCATGACGTTGATGGCCGTCACGACGTCGCGGCTGTCGCGCACCGGCGCGACGCCCAGCACTATCACGGACAGCAAGTTCACCTTGAACGCGGCGTCGCCGTCCCGCAGCAGCGGCAACGGCATGCCAAAGCTCTGCAGGAACATCTTCCCGTCGCGCACTTCGATGGCGAAGTGCCTGCCGCTCTGGCTGCAGTAATAGTCGCCGCTGAGTGCCTCGCCCGATTGCGGATCGGCTGGCTCGTCTTCGGATGCCAGTTGTGGCGCCACCAGCGCGACCAACAGTTTCTCGGCAATGTCGGCTGCCGAGATGTCGCTGCGGTTGCTCATCACGATGACCTGGATGTCCTGTTCCGGCGCCGCCAGCATCTGGCACGTCCCGCCCACGACGCCGCCGGCGTGGTGGAGCACGGTAATGCCGCGCCAGCGTTCGTGGATCAGCCCGAAACCATACGGATTGACGTAACCGTTGGGCAGCGTGGTTGGCGTCATCAGTTCATCGGACAGCGAATGCGGCCACAACGTCGGGTTGATCAAGTGGCTCAGCCAGCGCTGCATGTCGTCCAGCGTCGAGGCGACACCGCCTTCGCCCAGGATGACCGACGGGAATGTACTCTTGGTGAAATTGCCGTCGGGGTGGGCCAGGTGCGTCGTTGCGCTGCCCGGCAGTGGTTGCACATCGGTGCTCCACAGGACGGTGTCGTACATCGACAGCGGCTCGAACAGCCGTTCGCGCATGACTTGCGCAAGCGGCTTGTCCAGCACGCGTTCGATCAGCAGTGACAGCATGCGATAGCCGCCGTTGTTGTACATGAACTGTTCGCCCGGCGTGAAGTTTTCTTCCTGCTGGCGGCACTGGTAATCAAACGCGGCTTGCTCGGGCAAGATGGCCAGGCCGTTGGACAACAGCGACAGGTCCAGGTAGTCGCGCGTGCCGCCGGTATGGTTCATCAGTTGGCGCACTGTGCGGGCGCTCTGGGAGGGCGGCAGTTCTGGCAGCCAGCGTGCGATCGGCTCGTCGATCTGCAGCTTGCCCTCGTTGCGCAGCATCAGCGCCAGCACGCAGCAGAAATGCTTGGTGGTCGAGCCGATCCGCATTTTGGTGGACGGCGAATTCACCAGCCCTGAATCCAGGCTGGCCAGGCCGCAGCCACGCCGAAGCAGGGGCACGCCGCCACGCAGCACGCTCGCGATCACACCGGGGCCGCTGTCGATTGCCAAGCCGGACAACACTGCTTCAAGTTTTTCCATGTCATTACTGGTCATTGCGAACTCTTTCAATATAAAATGAATAAACAATCATTCTTTTTTAAATCCCATGCCTAAACGAGATCCTGGCCATATGGCCGCCGTGCGTCAGCAAATCCTGGCCGCAGCGCGTGCCGTGTTTGAGCGCAAGGGCCTGTACGAAGCTTCCGTAAGCGACATCAGCAAGGAAGCCGGCCTGTCGGTCGGTACGCTGTATGTGCATTTCCGTTCCAAGGAAGCCATCCTGGTCGCGCTGATCGAGACGGCCGAAGTCAAAGGCGAAGTGTTTGCCGAATGTGACAGCGCTGGCGCTCTGCTGAAGCTGGTGGAAACCATCCTGCGCCGCCAGGAAGCGCCCGACATGGCGGCGCAGGCGGCGCGCACGGCACTGGAGGTGGCGGCCATAGCCCGTCGCAGCGCCGAGGTGCAAGCGGTGGTGGTCCGGAACTACGAGCAGATGCGCGGCGCCTTGCTGGCGGCGGTGTCCAGGATCAATACGCAAGATGCCGGGCTTGGCCCTGCCGAGGTGCTGGCCATCGGCGAAAGCCTGCTGTCGCTGCTCATTGCGGCGCAGTCGCAAATGCTGATAGGCGTCCCGGCCTCGACCGAAGCGAAGATCGGCGCGGCGCGTATGCTGATCAGCCGCCTGCATGGCGCGCCTGTACGGAAGAAGCGCTGACGCTGGAGGACGACAGCACCGGCTGCGCATAGGCTGCCGGATCGAAATCGATGCGGCCACCCACGTAGCTGGCGGACGGCGCGCTGTCGTTGGCCATCAGCAGGGGCGCGTCGAGGTCCACCAGGTCGGCGGCCTGGGCCGCGATGAACGCGGGCAGCAAGGCCATCGAACGGCCGCCCATGCATCCCACCATGACCTCCAGTCCGAGTTGCCGTGCGCTGGCGGCCAGCGTCAGCGCCGCCGTGAGCCCGCCATACTTGTCCAGCTTGATGTTGGCGACCTGGTAGCGCTGCGCCACCTGTTCCAGCTCGTCCTGCGTCTGCAGCGATTCGTCGGCGGCCAGGCGGATCGGAGAGCTGAAGTGGTCCAGCGCCGCGTCGCTGTTGGCCGGCAGTGGCTGCTCGATGAGCTCGACGCGGTGCTCCAGCAGGGTGCCCATCATGCGGTCCAGGTGTGCGATAGTCCAGCCTTCGTTGGCGTCGACCGACAGGCCGACATCCGGCCGCGCCCGGCGAACGGCGGTGACCCGTTCCGCGTCCTCGGCCGAGCCATCGAGCTTGAGCTTGAGCGCGCGGGCGAAAGGATAGTTCAACGCCATGGCCGCCATGTGTCCGGCGGCGGCGACGCCCAGCGTGACCATGGTGGTCCTGGCGCGCAGGCCTGGCAGATGGGCCAGACTGTACGCAGGTATGCCGCGCTGCGCCGCCTCCAGTTGCCAGACGATCCAGTCGAGCGCATTGCGCGCGCCGCCTGGCGGCATCTGCTGGACCCGGCTCCACATGTCGGGCAGGTCGCCTGGCGGGTCGGCCAGCCACTCGTGCACCTGCCGCTGCATCGTGGCGCCGGATTCGCCGCGATAGAACACGCCGGCCGCTTCGGCTTCGGCCACCCAGCCGCGGTGGCGCGCCGAGATCCGTAGCACCTGCTGGCCCACCAGGGTGCGCCCGGCAATGGACAGAGGCTGCTTAAAGACGACCTCTTCGACAAAAGTTGATATCAGCATGGGAAGTCTCCGTCAGAAGAAGGCGTAGGAAAGTTGTATGCCCAGCGTGCGGGGCGCCGCGACATTCACGCGGGCCGGGCCGCCAAGCGCGCTCAGTGCGGTGTCCGCGGAAGTCTGCGCCCGGCGGTCAAGCAGGTTGCGGACAAACATGCCGACGCTGGCACGCCCGAATTCAAGGCCGCCGCGCAGGTCGATCATGGTGTAGGCGGGGAGCCGGTAGAGCGGATTGGCCGGCGGCCGCGCGAAAGCGTTGAAGCGCTCGCCGGTATATCGCAAGGATGCGCCCCAATAGGCATGGTTGCCGTCGACCGAGAAATCGCGCTCCAGCTGCAGCGCGCCGGCCACCCGCGCCGTATCGGGCAGGCGTTCGCCTGCTTTGCCGCCGAGCTCGGGACTGTCGTCGAGCAGCTGCGCATCGATCAGGCTGAGTGCCGCGGCCAAGCGCACCCCTTCGGCGGGCCTGGCGCGCAACGTCGCCTCGATACCGCGCGAGCGGGCGCTCCCGGCATTGCCGATGCCGGAAAATCCCGCGTTGGAGGTGAACACCTGCATGTTTTTCCAGTTGATCTGGTAGACGGCCAGCTCGGCCGACACATTGCCGGGCACCACGTCACCTTTCCAGCCAGCTTCATAGCTCCACAAGGTGTCGGAACCGAACGACGGCTTGTTGAGCGGCTCGCCGGTCAGCGGATTGCGGATGATCGCCAGCGGGCCGCCGGGACGGTAGCCGCTGGCGGCGCGCAGGTACAGCGCCTGCCGCGGCGCCGGGCGCCAGCGCGCTGTCGCCATCCAGGTCGTGACGTCTTCGGACGACTCGGCCGCCGGCTGCGGGGCAGGGGCGAACAGGCCGTCGAAGCGCTGGTCCAGGTGCTGGGCGTTTTGGCTGTGGCGTACGCCAAGGGACACGTCGGTGCGCTCGTTGAGGAAATAGGTGCCGGTTCCAAACACGGCGGCCTCGCGGAAAGTGGAGGGAAATTGAGCGTCGGCCAGCAGCGGCTGGGCCGGCTCGAAGGCGGCGGTCAGCGGCTGCAAATGCTGCGACTTGAAGCCGGTCTCGTTGGTATAAAAGGCCCCGGCCAGCCATTCGAAGGCCCGGCTGGCGGGCGAGGTCAGCCTGACCTCCTGGGTTGCCTTGCGGTTGTAAAACGCGTAATCCATGGCATATCCCGGCGCGTTGATGCCGAGCGGCGCCAGGTAGGGCACGTACAGGACGGACGGGTCGGCCCGTCCATCGTTGCGCGAGCGCTGCCAGCCGCTGATCGCGTCCAGCGTGGCCCAGTGCAGGTCGGCTTTGATGGCCAGCGACACCAGGTCGTTGCGCACATTCACCGGCTCGGCGACGAACAGCCGCTTCGCCTGGCTTCCGTCCAACGGTTGTCCGGTAGCGATGCTGGTGTCTTCCGTCGATGAGCCATCACGTTTGTGGGACTGGGACAGGGCCGTGAAGCGGACCGACAGATCTTTGCCGGGGGTGAGCAGCAACGCCACCCGGGCGCCGTTGGTCATCGAGCCGTCGGCGACGCGGTCGCCATGGTTACGGTCATGCACGAAGCCGCCTTCCTTCCGTTGATACAAGGTCGCGCGCAGCGCGGCGACGCCTTCGCTCAGTGGAATGTTGAGCACGCCTCGCGCCACATGGCTCAACTCGCCATGCCTGGCGTTGGACAACTCGGTGGTGACATTGGCCACCCGTTCGCTGGCGTCGGGTTCGACCGCGACATACTTGATCAATCCCCCCATGGCGCCGGCGCCGTAGAGCGTGCCCTGAGGACCGCGCAAGACTTCGGCGGCCGCAAGGTCGAACAGGCCCAGGTCCAGCGCGCTCGATCCACCTCCCGCATAACCGGAGCTGGAGCCGAACGGAACATCGTCGATGTACATGCTGACGGTAGCGCCGACCTGGGCGCCGGTCGAGATGCCACGCATGGTGACCTGGCTTTGTCCCGTACCACTGCCGGCTTCATTGTAATTAACGCCCGGCAGCAGGGCGGCCAGGTCGCCCAGCGACTGGTAGCCGGATCGTTCGAGCGCCTCACCCCTGACGACATCCGCGCTGAGAGGCACTTCGCGCGCAGGCTCGCGGCGGCGCTGCGCAGTGACGACCACCGTTTCAATTGGCTCGGACGCCGCCGCGGCATCAGCGCGGGCGTTCTGCGCCTGCGCGCCAATCGGAAGGACACTGAGCGTGGCCAGCGCCGCAAGAGTCAGTGGGGCGCCGCTGAAGGTGGGGCCGGAACCAGGTATTCGCCTACGCATCTTGTCTCCTTTAATGAATGATCGCTCGTTTTTTTTAAGGATTATGGATTCACTATTCATTCGAGGCAAGAAGAATTTGCAAACTGTTGCAAGGCGGTCTGTCGCGCGGTTTTCCAGGGCGGTGCTAGAATCTTCCGCTCTACCGTTGTTCCCAGACCAAATCAAATGAGGCTTTCCATCGCATCCCAAACCAGGCTGAAGCCATTTTTCGCGTTCGTGGCGGCAGCCGCAATGCTGGCGCCAGCCTATGGCGGCGAAGTTGCGAGGGCGAGGCTGGATGTTTTGCAGTGGCCGCGCATGTCCGTGCGTGATTTTGGATGCATGCTGGAACAATCGCTCGGTCATCGCGAACCAAAATTCAATTGCTCTTTGAAGAAATTCAAGCCAGTGGAAAATCCCTGCGCAAGCGCGTACTACGAAGGGTTCGAATTCCCCCCCGCGCTGGTTTCAAAGGTTCACCCGCTTCTAAGCAATATTGAACTCGCGTGGGAGCATGGTCAGTTGCAATCGGTGTCCCTCGATTTCAAAAGAAAAATTGACGCGAATGCGTTAAGAAAAGCGTTTGGCCTCGATAAAACCCCGGCCTATCCCGAAAATGTCATGAGTGTGGATATTCAGGATTGCAGCCGTGACAGCGTGTGCTTGTTGATACAAGGTTTCGATCACATGGGAGCGGGCGACGTCGACTGCGGTAAATGAAAACGGAATAGACATCGATCAATCGCTGCCGCCCCCGCCGCAGCCCCCGCCGCAGCCCCCGCCGCAGCCGTCCCCGCCGCCGCCATCGCCACCACAGCCTGAATCCGAGCCGGAATGGCCGTGCGCCCCGTCGCCGGAATCGCCGCCGCAACCGGCGGCGGATCCACCCAGGTCTGCGCCACAGTAGATCGTGGCGCCGCCACCGGCCTGGCGTGCGACGCCGCTGCAATCGACGGCATAGGTAAAGCCATTTGGCACGTTCAATTGGGCGTCCAACGCAAACAGCAAAGGAAGCCGGGTGGGGCGGCGCGGGTTGATATTTTCCTGGTGACAGACCTGGAACCAGCACCGGTGTATCCCCGCATTGCCCCGCTGGCGCTTGCTCAACACGGCGGCTGGCGAATGATGCAGGAATTGGCCGAAGCCACGACGGCAGAATTGCTGATAATTTTTAGTGTGGAGTATGAATTCGTGCCACAGGTCGTCAACGATCTGGGATCGGTGTCATGGGGCAGCTCCCAAATTGGTGATGCCTGCCGGACTAATATTCCATGGCTTTGAGGAGACCGCAAGTGGATATGGCAAGAAGCGTTATCGCAGCGCGCTGGCCAGGTCGCCCGCGTCCGCGCAGGCTTGGCACAGATACATGAGCGCCATGGCCTGTTCCGCGCCGGGATGGTCGAGATAGCGGCGCAAGGCATCGGCCACCAGATCGAGTCCGCTGGCGCGCAGGAAGCTTTGCATGGAGGCGAGGCTGTTCCGGTCTTCGCCCGTCACGTGCAGGCGGCCGGTGAGCGCCTTGTCTTCCATGATGAGCCGCAGGTGCTCCAGCCAGTCGCTGTGCGGGGCCGCCGGCGCCGCACCGGTTTCGGGCGCGCCGGATTTGAACAGGCGTGAGATCCGCTGCAGCAGCGACATGCCGGCGCGATTGGTCGGCGCCTCATAATCCAGCGAGACGGCGCGCAGCGCGCCATTCCGTTCGACGACCAGCGACAGCGGTTCCAGCCTGCAGCCGTGCAGGTCGCGCTCCAGCCGCGCCAGCACGCCGCGAATGACCGGCCCTTGTTCGGCCCATCCCTGGATATTGTCGATGCGCAGATGGCGCTCCGGGCCGCAGGACAGGCGCAGCGTCAGCGCCTCTCCATGCACATCGCGCAGCGTCCAGCTGGAGACCTGGCGTATCTCGTCCAGCACCGGCTGGTCGAAATCGGCTGGCTTGAGCAGCACGCAGTCGATGTCCTCGCCGCGCAGGCCGGCGCCTTGACGTATGGCCTCGGCCAGCGTGGTCCAGTCGTCATGGCCGGCGGCCAGCCAGCGCGGGTCGTCGGCGCGCCACGGCGGCAGCATGCCGGCGCTGGTTTCGGCACTGAGGCTGATGCGGTGGTCGTCCGATGCGCGCACGTTCGCCAGCGCCAGCGTGCCGCCGCCCAGCGCGCACACCGCGCCCACGCCCGGCCACAGGGCACTGCCGCTCCAGGCGATATCGCGGTTGAAAGCGCGGTCGGCGCCATCGCGCCGCGCCAGCGACGCCTGCATGATGCGCTGTCCGGCGGGATCCCAGAACGCCATGGTCAGGCCGCGCGCACCGCCGCGGAGTTCCCACCAGTGCGCGCCCAGCGGCAGCAGTTCCAGCGTGCCGGTGCCATTGAAACTGCGGCGCGCCGACCCGCGCAAGTCGCGCAGCAAATCGCCCCGGGCGCCTTCCAGCGCGTGCGACAGGGCATAGATGCGTACCGCCAGCCGGATGGCCTGGCGTTCATCGGCGCCCAGGTCGCGCTTCGCCAGCAGGTCGGTGGTGCCGGCCAGCGTGCGCAGCATCGCGGCCAGGCGCGGAAAGGACTCGATCCGCGCCGACATCGCCAACGCGCGCAATTGCGCCGGCATGATCTCGCTGACGTGCGCCCATCCACCCTGGCAGATTTCCTGCACCAGTGCGCGCAGGCGGACCAGGAACTGGCGCTCGTCGTCGGACAGGCCGTCTTCCGCTGCGGCTGACGGCGCGGCTGCGGCAAGGGCCTCCGGCCAGGCGAACTCCCTGCCGTGGCGGCGCCAGACCGCGAGGAGCGCCAGCAGATGGACGACCGCGCGCGAGGCGGCGGGCGCTTCGGACACCATGCTGGCATAGCCGCCGCCGGCGATGTAAAGGCAGGGAGCGTCCAGCGCCGGCAGCTGTATCGACAGCGCGCCGGGCGTGCCGGTGATGACGGCGCCCTCGGTGTCCGCCAGCAGCGCGGCGGCCTTGCGGGTGGCGGCCACGCCTGCGGCCTTGAAAACGGCGGCCGGTTCCAGCCGCAGCACTTCGGCCAGCACGTCCACCGGCGCCGCCTCGCCGTCGGAGGAGGAGGGCGCGGCGGCGCGCAGCCACAAGGCGGCGGCCAGTATGTGCTTGCAGATGCCGGGCGCGGGACAATCGCAGCTGGCCTTGGCCGGGCCGCCAGGGTTGAGCGTCACCAGCTGGCCGTCCGCGCGCAGCGTGGCATGCTTGCCGTCCGGCGGCGACGCCCACGCCACCTTGTCCGCATCCACATCCTTGGCGGCGCGGCGCACCAGGCCTGTGCTGGCCAGCGCCGCCAGCGCGTTGTCGTCGAAGTTGCGGTAGATTTGCAGCCAGTCCTGTTCCATGCGCTACCCCATGACCTCGGCCAGCCACTCGGCAAAATGCGAGGGCGTGAGCGCGGCGATTTCCATGCCGCGCCCGGCCAGCTTTTGCGCCATGCTGCGGTCGTAGACCGGCTGCGCGCCTTCGTCCAGCGCGGCCAGGCCCAGCATCTTCACGCGCGACTCGGCCAGGCGCTGCACGCTGTTCAGCAAGGGGCCGGGGAACGCGCCTTCCTCGAAGTCGCTGATGAGCGCCACCACCGTGCGGTGCGGCGTCCGCACCAGCGTTTCGCAGTATTGCAGCGCGCGGCCGATGTTGGTGCCGCCGCCCAGCTGCACGGTGAGCAGCACCTGCACCGGATCGGCCGCGATGTGGGTCAGGTCGACCACGTTGGTGTCGAAGACCACCAGCCGCACATTGACCGCCGGCAGGCTGGCCAGGATGCCAGCCACCACGGCGCTGTACATCACCGAATCGAGCATCGAGCCGCTCTGGTCGACGCACAGGATCACGTCCCAAGGCAGGTTGCGCTTGACGCGCGCGTTGAAGATCGGCCGTTCGATCACCAGCCGCTTGCCGGCCGTGTCGTAGTGGCGCAGGTTGGCGGCGATGGTGGCGCGCGGGTCGAAGTTCTGCGCGCTGGGCACGTGCGATCGGCGGAAGCGGTTGCGCCGGCCCACCAGCGCGTTGACGAACTGCGGCCGCAGGCGGCGGTTGATGTCGTCCACCACCTTGCGGATCACTCCTTGCACCACGTCCCTCACTTCCGCGCTCAGGCGGCCGCGCAGGCCGAGCAGGGTGCGGGCCAGCGCCTGGTTGGGCTCCAGCGAGCGCAGCACCGCCGGATCGTCCAGCAGTTCGGTCATCTGGTAGTTGTCCACCGCGTGGTGCTGGATGCGTTCGAATACCTCCTGCGGGAACAGCTTGCGGGTGCGCTGCAGCCAGTCGATGGCGGTGACGGCGCTGCCGTCCAGCGATCCGCCGCTGCCCGCCGGCGCGCGCATCATGCCGCGGCCTTCGTACTCGCGGCTGTACAGGTAATCCAGCGATTGCTCCATCAGGCGATCGCGGTCGCTCATCACCGCCCGATCCATGGACTGTTCGGCGTAGCGGCCCAGAATCAGGCGCCAGCGGCGCAGCATTTCCTGGTCAACCATGCGATGCTCCCGATGTTCCCAGCCATGCCCCGAGGCCGTCGCGCGCTAGGCTGTCGGCCAGCGCGGCCTGCATGGCGGCACCGGCCAGCAGGTCGGCTTCGGTGGCGTTGTAGTGCAGTTCGGCCAGCAGCTTGTCCTGCCGCGCGCCGGCCAACGCCTCCGCCAGTTCCGCGGTCTCCCGTGGCCTGAGCGCGGCGAAGGTCTGGCGCAGGTCCGGCAGGAAGGAGACGAAGGTCTGCTCGTCCCAGCCGGACATGACGGCGTTGAGCGCGGTGCGCAGGCTGGCTTGCGTCAGCAGCAGTTCGGGCGCCGCCGCCATCAGGCCTTTCAGCGCGCGCACGGCATCGCCGGGCAGGGCGCCGGGGCCGAAGCACGCTTGCAGCATGGCCGCCAGCTGCGCCTCGTTCCAGCTGCCGTCGATGAACAGCATGGCGCCGGCGGCGCTGCCGACGCCAGGCGCCTCGGGCGTCGCGGCGAGGCGCCGCAGGTGCTGGCGCCACAGGGAGTGATCCACTTCGTCGTCCGCCAGTTTTCGCAGGGCGCCGTGCAGCGTGTGCATGGAGCGCAGGCTTTCGACGGCGGCGGCCTCCTCATCCCGCTTCATTTGCGCCAGTTGCGGCATCAGGAAAAGCGCGGTGCGCCAGGCTTGCAGCAGCAGCCGGCGCAACTGCGGGTGCTCCTGCAAGCCGAGTGGTTCGCGGCCGCGCCACAACAGCAGCAGCTTGTGGGCGCAGGCGATGACGGAACCGGCATTGGCATCCTCGTCCAGCGTGGACGATATCAGCTCCAGCAACGCGGGCAGCTGGCGGTGCAGGCCTATCAGGCAGGCGCGCGTCAGCAGGTCGGTCGCCTGTACCGCCGAACGTCCCTGGCCCTGCGCCGCCAACTGCTCCTGGTCCTTGCGCAGGCGCGCCATGGCGACGGCGGACAAGGACGCGCCCAGCGTCGCCAGCTCGATCAGGCGGGCTTCCACCATCGGGTTCCAGGCCACGCGCCATTCCTCGGCCAGCATGTCCAGCGATGCGCCGCCGATGAAGTCGGGGCCGGACCGCCATTGCGCCAGGCCGGTGTCCAGATACGCCATCAAATGCAGGAAGCGGCTGCGGGCGCGGTGCCTTTCCTTGCGGTAGATGTCCAGCCGCACGATGCGCGGCAGGCTGTCGTCCACTCGGATACGCATTTGCGCGGCGGTGCGGCGCGCGTCCTCCACCAGCGGCGGCGAGCCTGCGGATGGCGGAATGTCGCCAAGCCTGCTGCCGCCCAGGAAGCGCTGGAGGTCGGCGGCCAGGCCGCTGGTGCCGTCGTCGATGGCGCTTTTGATGAAGCAGGAGCGCACCGCGTCCAGCAGGTCCTGCCGGCCCGGTCCCGCATGACCGCGCAGTTCGGCCAGGCGCGTGGCCTGCAGCAGCGCGGCCTGCACGTCGGCGGTGGAGATTTGTTCGGCCAATCCCAGTTCGCGCGATTGCCGCGCCAGCGTGGTCAGCGCGCCGGCCGCGACGTCCAGCAACGCCGGGCCGTCCGCCGCCGCGTTGGCGCTGTCCCATACCCATTGATAGTAGGCCGGCGCCGGCATGCCCGCCGCGTAGCCGCTCAGGGCGTCGAGCCGGTCAAAGCTGTAGCGTATCAGCCAGTTGCCGATGCGCTTGCCCGTCACGGCTTCCGCCGGCGGCGCGTCCAGCTCCAGCATCTGCTGCAGGGCGATGGTGTGGAAGCCGCCCGTCACCACCACGATGGCGCCGTCGGTCCTGGCCCGCCAGGCGCGCAGGTGGGCGGCCATGTGCCGCTCGCGTGGCAGGCTGCCGTCGGCTTCCAGCACGGCGGTTTCGTAACCGGCGCGCGCCATGGCGCAGTAGGCGAAAACGTCGGCGAACAGGCGCCGCCAGTCGCGCAGGCCGGCGGCCTCGCGCAGCTCGAACAGATGGTCCCACAGTTCGTCCTGGTCGCGGCAGCCGCTGCGCGCGGTGAGTGCCTTCAGGGCCTCGCTGTGGGCCAGGTAGCGCTCGGACATCAGGCTGCGCACTTCCTCGTCGTGCTCATCGCCGCCGCCGCGCCAAGGGCGGTCGATGAAGGCCAGTTGCGCGCCCAGCGCGCGGCCCTCGTGCAGCGCCACCCATTCCGGACTGTAGTCGCAGAAGGGATAGAAGGCCGAGCGCACGCCCGCCGGCGGCGCGTCTTCCTGCGGTAGCTGCTCCGCCAGCGCCGCCTGCGACAGGATGGCGACCGGCGGCCGGGTGGCGGGATCGAGCAGCAGCGGCAGCAGCGCGTCGAAGTCGTCCGGTCCTTCGATCAGCACCACGGCCGGACGCACCTCGCGGATCAGCGCCTGCAGCGCCAGCGCGCAGGCGGGGCTGTGATGACGGACCGGCGCGAAGTACAGGCCATCGGCGGCCAGCTTCTCCAGCCCCGCCTGGACTTCCCGGCTTATGGCCACAGGCCGCGTGCGGCGTCGCGGAACGCCTTCCAGTTGTCGTCGCGGCGGGCGCGTTCGCGCACCACGGTGTCGAAATAGTGCTGCACGCGTTTCAGGTCGTCCGCATTGTCCTTCAGGACCACGCCCTGCAGCTGGTTGGCCAGTTCGCGCGGCGTCAGGCGGCCATCGCCCAGGTAGCAGGCTTCCAGCGCGGCGGCGTAGGCGACGTTGACCGCTTCGGCGGTCGACATCACGGTGTCCGGCGTCTTGATCGCCGTGCCTTCCTGCGTCTGGCCGGCGCGCAGTTCCTGGAAGGTGGTGACCAGCAGGGCGATGACGTCGCGCTCGATCCGCACGCTGGCGTTGGCGCTGCCCAGGTCGCGCTGCACCTGGCGCATCACCAGTTCCACCTCGAAGGCGTGATCGCGTATCGGCCGCACGGTCTCGAAATTGAAGCGGCGTTTCAGCGCCGACGACATCTCGTGCACGCCCCGGTCGCGCAGGTTGGCGGTGGCGATCACGTTGAAGCCGCGGTTGGCGTGCACGCGCGCCTGGTCGCCCAGCTCCGGCACCATGACCTGCTTGTCGGACATCAGCGAAATCATCACATCCTGGATCTCCGGCGGGCAGCGCGTGATCTCCTCGAAGCGCACGATCTTCCCGGCCACCATGGCCTGGTACAGCGGCGAGGGCACCATGGCGCGCTGGCTCGGTCCTTCCGCCAGCAGCAGCGCATAGTTCCACGAATATTTGATGTGGTCCTCGGTGGTGCCGGCCGTGCCCTGGATGGTCAGCGCCGAATCGCCGCTGATGGCGGCGCTCAGCAGCTCGGACAGCAGTGATTTCGCGGTGCCCGGCTCGCCCACCAGCATCAGACCCTGGTGGCCCATCAGCGTGACGACGGCGCGGTCCACCAGCGGATCGTCGCCGTAGAATTTGCGGCTCACGCCCAGCGCCTCGTCGCCGAGGATGAAGCGGCGCACGGCGCGCGGCGACAGGCGCCAGCCCTGCGGGCGCGGGTCCTTGTCGGTTTCCTGCAGGCGCAGCAGCTCCGCCTGGTGGCGCAGTTCGGCGCTGCTGCGCAGGATGTCGGTCGTACTGGATGTACTCTGTGTGCTCATGCGGTTCCTTACCAAGGCATTTTCTTTTCCCACTCCGGATCATAACCGCTGCACGCGGCCGCCACGGCGAGATAATCGCCGTAGGCCTCGGCCAGCAGCACCGGCGGGATCTGGTCCAGCGCGAGCGGGCGATGGCCGTGGCGCTGTCCGTTCATGCTGCGGAATTGCAGGGACTTCAGCGCCGCCGGCAGGTTTTCCTCCGGCAGGGCATTGCCGGTAAACTCAACCACCACCGTCATGCCGACGCTGGCGAATTGCTTGGTGTATTCCATGAAAACGCCGCCATCCTCGGCCGAGCCGCGCTGGTAGCCGCGCTTGTTGAAGGCGCCGCGCAGCGTGAACGTGTCGCTCACCCAGCCCAGGCGGTCGGTGTTGCTGTCGCCGCTGCGCTGTGCCGGCGGCTTGTGCGCCATCTGCGCGAACAGCGGCTTCAGTTTGTAGTCCTTGAAGTGGGCCAGCCATGCGGCGGCCTCGCCATCGTCCAGCAGGGCGCTGTGCGCCAGGCGCACGCTGGACCCTTCCTCCAGCGTGACCTCGTCGTCGTTGGCGTCGATCAGGCTGCCGTCCTCGGTCGGGCGGAACAGGCGCACCGCCTCGC
This sequence comes from Duganella sp. BJB1802, assembly GCF_013369445.1. Classification (NCBI taxonomy): domain Bacteria; kingdom Pseudomonadati; phylum Pseudomonadota; class Betaproteobacteria; order Burkholderiales; family Oxalobacteraceae; genus Duganella; species Duganella sp. BJB1802. Next base: position 17,219 of record NZ_JABWEF010000018.1, read on the forward strand.
CGCCGGCGGACACCTCCTGCCACACCAGCTGCTGCACCAGGCGTCCGACCACCGGGTGCCGCTGCAGATAGGCGCGCCATTCGTCCACCGGCCATAGACGGCTGGCGCACATGGCTTCGTACAGGCGGCCGGTCTGCATCTCCACCACCTGCTTGACTTCCTTCTTGCAGGCCGTGAGCTGCTGCTTGGCTTCCTTGACCGCTTCCGGCGCGTCGTTCTGGCGCGGCGCGGGCAGGGCGCCGACGGTTTTGCCTTCCTCGTTGCTCAGCACCGGCTTGAGCGCGGCGTCCAGCGTCACGAAGTACTGGCGGCTGCCGTATTGCAGCGTCATGCGGCCGCTGTCATCCAGGCTGCAGGATGGCACGGTGCGGTCGCCTAGCTGGTCCTGGGTCCAGTCGTTGCGCTCGGCGATGCGCTCCACCAGCTCGCGCGCCTTCTGCTGCACCGAGGCGGTACGGTAGCGGCGCGCGATGCCCAGCGTGAACTGGATTACGCTGGCGTCATTCGACACGCAGGCGGCTTCCAGCAGCGCTTCGATCTGGGCGCGGCGCAGATAGTGGTCGCGCATGTAGACCTGGATGACGCTGACCAGCTCATGGCCAGGCACGCCGGAGACCAACGCCAGCAAGCCCCTGTCGTTAAGGGCGCTGCCCAGGTAGACGCCCATCTTCTCGCGCTTGACTTCCTCGAACACCTGCTCCGGCGTCAGCTTGCCCTGCGCCTCGTAGTAATCCGGATAGCGCTTGGCCGCGTCCTGATAGTTCTGGTAGCGCTGGGGCGCCTTGGCCTGCGCCCACGCGATGCCTTCCTCCAGCGACGGGTGTACGGTGTCGCGGGCGATGAACTGGTGCAGCAGCCAGCCGCCCAGCGTGGCGCGGGACGGCTGCGCCAGCAGGCCGAGATAGCGCTCCAGCAGGCCGTTGCCGGCGGGTTCCTTGAGCTTGCAGGCCAGGATCACCCACCAGCGGATGATCTCCGGTTCGACCGGCGTGCCGTCGCTCCAGGCGCAGGCCGGCGCGCCGTCCAGGGCGAGCCAGGATATGCTGCTCGGCGCCTTGCCCTTCAAGCCCTTGCGCGCCTGCTTGAGCAGCGTGGCCGGCGCCAGGTACGGCGAGATGTCGTCGCCCAGCTGCTCCAGCGCGGTCATGATGGCGGCGCTGGCGGTTTCGCGGCTCTCCTTTTCCAGCGCGGTGCGCAGCGCCGGAACGCCGGCGCGGTAATCGAGCGTGGCCAGCCAGCGCGCCGCTTCAATGCGCAGTTCCTGTTTGCTGGACTGCAGGGTGTCGCTCACCAGCTTGCCGATATTGGACATGCGCGACAGCACCTGCTGGGCGGCGGCGCGGTGGGTCTTGCCTTCGCCCAGCGCCAGTTCCATCAGGCGCGGCATCCAGCGGGCGGGAATCACCGGGAAGGTGTCCAGCACGGACAGCGTGGCGCCCAGCTGCGGCGCGCCATACTCGCTGCTGGAGGCGTCCGCCATGCCCAGCCCTTGGTCGATCAGGTCCGGACGCGCGGCAAACAGCGGCCATACCCGGTCGGGCGGCAGCACATCTTGCGGCGCCAAGCGGCCAGCGTATGAATCGAACAGACACACGCGATAGATCGACTCCGGGTCGCCGCCGCATCGCGCCGTCAGCGCCGCCAACTGGCGCAGGTCGACGCCATCCTTGTCCTGCCGTCCCAGCCAGGACTGGAAATGGGGATGGTTCCACACGCCCCAGCGGCGGCCGCGGTCCTGGGCGGCGGTCCAGCGCAGCACCTGCAGCAGGCCGAAATCGGCGCGCGCCTCCATGCGGCCGGAGGCCGCCAGCGTCATGCCCACCTCCGAATCGCCGAGGATGGAATCGACGGCCTTGCCTTCGCCGTTCAGCGCCTTGATGGCGGCGCGCAGCTGGCGCTCGTCGAGGCGGCGGTATTGCGCATAACTGTCCTGCCGATACGTGGATTTGTATTTGGCGGTGCGATTTTCTTCGACTTCCTCGGCGGCTTCCCGGCGGAAGCGTTCCAGCAGCTCCTCGCGATTCTTCAGCAGCAGGTCCAGCACATCGTCGGCCAGCACTTCCCGCGGCTCGGGCGGCAACGGCGGCGGTTCCGGCAGCTGCAGGTCGCCGGCATCCTCCACCACCTGCAGGCGCGTGATGGCGTTCTGGATCGCCTGCCGCACCGGCTTGCCGGTCTCGCCGGCCAGCGCCGCCTCCAGCACCGGCAGGGCGCTGTCGCCCTGGGTGCGGGCCAGCAGCTCGGCCGCGTTGGCGCGTTCCTCGGGATGGCCGGTGCGCAGCACCTCGGCCAGCAGCGCGGCGGCCTGTGTCCGGTCCATGTTGCCGATCAGGCTGGCGGCGCTGGCCGCTGCGATCTTGCTGTCGCCGACGGCCACCTTGACCAGCACCGCGCCCAGCGCCGCGACCAGCCGTGGCTGAGCGCCGATGCGCTTGACCAGCAGGTTGCGGCCCACGGCGGAAAGGGCCTTGACCGCCGCGTCCACGGCGGGGACGTTGGCCAGCAGGTAGTCGTCCAGCGCGCCCGGGGCGAGCATCCGGCCGAACAGGTATTTCTGGTGGTAGCTATCGAGGTCGCGCCGGTCGAACAGGATGGGCAGCACCATCCCTTGCGGATAGCCCTCGGCCGCCAGCAGCGCGGCCAGCAGGTTGACGTCCCAGGCCGGGCGATCGTCATCGGCGGTTGTCGTGTCGCCGCGCGGACAACAACTCCACAGCGCGTCGTTGAGCAGGTACTGCAGCCAGTCCGGCGCGAAGGTGCCGGTGTAGGTCAGCGAGTGCTTCTGGTCCGCCGCTTCCAGCACCTTGCCCAGGCGGGCCAGCATGGCGACGTGCGCCTCGTCGTGGACCACCCGCCGGTACAGCGCGTGGCGGGCGGCGAGGCTGGCCTTGGCCGCGGCGTCGCTGGCGTCGCCCCTGGTGTGGGTGGCCCAATCCAGGTGGCCGGGACGCCCGAGCACCACGCCCGCCGCGCCACGGCTGCTCGCCAGCTCCAGCAGCACCGCCGGATCGCCGCCGTTGGCGACAAAATCGGCCGCGCGGCTGGCGAGCTGCTTGCCGATCAGGTCCAGCCCGCCCAGGCCGTCGGCGATCGCTGCCTGTTCCGACGAGCCGAACGCACGCCGCGCGCTGTCGAGCACGCCCAGTATTTTATTTAACATTGGTTATTTTGTAAGTCAGCACAGCCGCATGCTGCCATGAAAAACCGCTTTGGGCAAACGACGCGGCGTCTCTGCTGTGCGGTCCGCCGTGCGCGAACTGCTGTTGCAATTTTGTAACAGCAGGAGGGCGCGGACCTTGCCGCCGGAATTCGGGACTAGAATTGACTCATATGCACAAATCTCCCGCCGACGCGATCGCCCGCTTCACCGACCTGCTGATGGACGCCGTCTGCATGGTCGATGTTGACGGCCATTTTGTGTTCGTCAGCGCCGCCTGCGAGCGCATCTTCGGCTACGCGCCGCAGGAGATGGTCGGCATGCGGATGATCGACCTGGTGGCGCCGGCGGACCGCGAGCGCACGCTGGCGGCGGCGCGCGCCATCATGGACGGCCAGCCCAACTCCCGCTTCGAAAACCGCTACATGCGCAAGGACGGGCAGATCGTCCACATCATGTGGTCGGCGCGCTGGTCGGAGGCGGACCAGCTGCGCGTGGCGGTGGCGCGCGATGTCACCGCCAGCAAGCAGGCGGAGCGGATGCAATACACGCTGTATGCGATCTCTGAGGCGGCCCACGCCAGCGACGATCTGCCCGCGCTGTTCCAGCGCATCCATCACATCGTCGGCGCGATGCTGCCGGCCAGCGGCTTCGCGGTCGCGCTGCGGGACGAGCAGGGCAGGGGCCTGCGCTTCGCCTATCACGCGCACCCCGGCGGCGACGCCGCGCCGCACACGCTGGCGCACTGGCTGGGCGAGGAAGTGCTGCGCGGCGGCGCGCCGGTGTTGCTGACGCCGGCGACGTTGGCGCTGGCGCCGCCCCCGGTGCGGGCCGCGGCGGGCGCCGAGCCGGATTGCTGGATAGGCGTGCCGCTGACCACCACCCAGGGCGATATCGGCGTGCTGCTGCTGCAGGGCGGGGACGCCCCCGGCCAGGCCGGCTATACCGACCAGGAGCAGGAGTTGCTGACGTTCGTCTCCAGCCAGGTGGCGACGGCGATTCATCGCCAGCAGCTCAATTCCAGGCTGCGCTTCATGGCCCAGCACGACGAGCTGACCCAGTTGCCCAACCGCCGGCTGTTCCTCGACCGGCTGCAGATGGCGCTGGCCCGCGCCCAGCGCCACCAGGGCCAGCTGGCGCTGCTGTTCATCGACCTGAACAAGTTCAAGCTGGTCAACGACGAGCATGGACATGACTGCGGCGACGAGCTGCTGCGCGAGGTGGCGCGGCGGCTCAGGCACTGCGTGCGCGAGTCCGACACGGTGGCGCGCCTTGGCGGCGACGAGTTCGTCATCATCGTGGAGGAGGTGCTGGTGGCCGACGACGCCTTGCGGATCGTGGAGAAGATCCACCAGGCCCTGGCGGTGCCGATGCGGCTGGCCGATGGCGTGAGCCTGGGCGCCACCGCCAGCATCGGCGTGGCGCACTACCCTGAACATGGCGACGACATCCATCAGCTGATGCGCCAGGCCGACCAGGCCATGTACGTCAGCAAGCTGCAGGAGGTGCATTCGAACTAGGCCGCCGTTGCTGGCGGCGGTGAAAAAATCAGCTTGAATGTTCGTAATATATTCAATACAATCGGGCTCCGCCGCCCGCTCTCGCGGGTGCTAATCCCAATAACGAGAATGGTATGAAGAGACGCGAAATTCCGCAGCAAATGGCCGGTGGCGCCATGATCAAACCCCTGTTGACGACGCTCGCGGCGGCGCTGCTGCTGCCGCTGGCGCAGGCTTCGGCCGCGCCGGCGCTGGTGTCGTCGCCCGACGGGCGCACCTCCATCCGGATCGACGACGACGCTGGCCGCTTCACGGTCGCGCGCCGGGGCGAGACCGTCATCGCACCGTCGCCGCTGGGGCTGGAGCTGGACGGCGTGCCGGAGCTGGGCGCGCTGCGGCTGGAGCGGCGCGAGGACGTCAAGGTCGACCGCACCATCGCGCTGACGGCCACCAAGGCCGCGCAGGCGCGCGACCGCTATCGCGGCGCCACGCTGGTGTTCCTCGAACAGGCGCCGGCCGGCCGCCGGCTATACCTCGACGTGCGCGCCTATGACGACGGCGTCGCCTTCCGCTACCGGCTGGACGGCGCCGAACCGGTGCGCCTGCGCGGCGAACGCACCGCCTTCGTGCCGGCCGGCGATCCGGAGTGCCTGGCCTCGGTGGCCGACGGCGCGCACGAGGTGCCGTTCGAACGCATGAAGGTGTCGCAGCTGCGCGCCGGCCAGGCCTACGACGTGCCGCTGGTCTGCACCGCGCCGTCCGGACGCACCGCGTACGCCATCACCCAGGCCAGCCTGGCCGGCTACACCGGCGCGGCGCTGCTGTCCGAGGGCGGGGCGTTGCGGATACGGCTGTCGGCGCCGCCCAAGCGGCCGGCGCCGGCCTTTGTGTCGCAGGCCGGGTTGACCACCGCGTGGCGCGTGGTGATGATGGGCGACCGCATCGGCGACATGATCCCGTCCCAGCTGATCGGCAACCTCAACCCGCCGCCGCAGGGCGACTTCAGCTGGGTGCGGCCGGGCAAGGCGGCGTGGGACTGGTGGTCCGGCCCGCTGGTGGGCATGAAGCCGGGCATGGACAACTACAAACGCTTCATCGATTTCGCCGCCGCCTCCGGCCTGCCGTACTACTTGATCGACGCCGGCTGGGCGTCCGGCCCGGGCGGCTGCTGCGACGCGAATCCTGCCACTGACGTCACCCGCGCCGCCGACGGCATCGACATGCCGGAACTGGTGCGCTACGCCGCCGCCAAGGGCGTGGGCCTGATGCTGTGGGCGCACTGGGAGCACGTGGCGGGGCGCATGGACGAAGTGCTCGACACCTACGCGCGCTGGGGCATCAAGGGCGTCAAGATCGACTTCATGAACCGCGACGACCAGGACGTGGTCGACTTCTACCAGCGCGTCGCGGCCGCCACGGCCAAGCGCCACATGCTGCTGGACCTGCACGGAGCCTACGTGCCGGCTGGCCTGCAGCGCAGCTATCCGAACTTCATCACGCAGGAGGGCGTGCGCGGCGCCGAGTGGGACAAGATGGACAAGTCGATCACGCCGCGCCACAACCTGATGCTACCGTACACGCGCATGCTGGCCGGCCCGCTCGATTACACGCCGGGCGGCTTCCACAACGGCACGCCGGCCACCTTCGCGGTGCGCGAGGTCATGCCGCAGACCCAGCACACGCGCGGCCAAGCGCTGGCGATGTACGTGGTGTACGACAGCCCGCTGCAGATGGTGTCCGACGATCCCGAGGTCTATCGCGGTGCCGCCGGCTTCGACTTCATCCAGCGCGTGCCGACCGCCTGGGACGAGACGCGCTTCCTGTCCGGCACACCGGGCGAGGACATCGTGCTGGCGCGCCGCCAGGGCCGCGACTGGTATCTGGGCGCGATGACGGCGGACGAAACGGCGGGTGGGCGCGCCGAACCGGTGTCGCTGGGCTTCCTGCCGGCCGGCCGCTTCCGCGCCACGCTGTGGGAGGACGGCGACACGCCCAATGAACTGCGCCGCGTGGAACGCGAGGTGACGGCGCGCGACACGCTCACGCTGCGCCTGGCGCCGGCGGGCGGCGCGGCGGTGATCCTCGAACCATTGCACTGACACCCCACCATCCACTTGACGAGAACGACATGAAAAGACGTGAACTCCTGCAGCACCTGGCGGCGGCCATTCCCGCCATCGCCTTGCCCCGGCTGGCGCAGGCGGCGGGCGGTCCCGGCCAGGAAGCGATGGCGGCCGGGCCGTTTTCCCCGAGCTGGGCGTCGTTGACGGCCTACCGGACGCCCGACTGGTTCCGCAACGCGAAATTCGGCATCTGGGCGCATTGGGGGCCGCAATGCGAACCCGAGTACGGCGACTGGTACGCGCGCGAGATGTATATCGAAGGCAGCGCCGCCTACAAGCACCATCTGCGGAAGTACGGGCATCCATCCGAATCCGGCTTCAAGGAGGTGATACGCCAGTGGAGGGCGGAGCGCTGGGACCCGGACGCGCTGGTGGGCTTGTACAAGCAGGCCGGCGCGAAATACTTCGTCGCGCTGGCCAACCACCACGACAACTTCGACCTATACGACAGCAAGTACCAGCCCGGCTGGAACGCCACCAAGCTGGGGCCGAAGAAGGACCTGATCGGCGGCTGGAGCAAGGCGGCGCGCCGGCACGGCTTGCGCTTCGGCGTCAGCGTGCATGCCAGCCACGCGTGGAGCTGGTACGAAGTGTCGCGGCGCGCGGACCAGGGCGGCCCCAAGGCCGGCATCCCCTACGACGGCGGGTTGACGCAAGCCGACGGCAAAGGGACCTGGTGGGAAGGCCTGGATCCGCAGGCGCTGTACGCGCAAAACCATCCGCTGGGCGAACGCAGCGCCGACAACGGCGCGATCCACCAGCAGTGGGGTTGGGACAACGGTGCGGCCGTCCCCAGCCAGGCGTATTGCGAGAAGTTCCACGACCGGACCATAGACCTGATCAACTCCTACGATCCCGACCTGGTGTACTTCGACGATACGGCGCTGCCCTTGTGGCCGGCCAGCGAGGTTGGCCTGCGCATCGCCGCCCACATGTACAACCGGAGCGTCGCGCGCAAGGGCGCGGTCGAAGCTGTCATCAACGGCAAGATACTCGATGCGGTCCAGCGCAAGACCATGGTGTGGGACATCGAGCGTGGCCAGAGCAACCAGATCGAAGCGTTGCCGTGGCAGACCTGCACCTGCATCGGCAACTGGCACTACGACCGCCCGCTCTACGACAGGAAGGGCTACAAGAGCGCGCAGACGGTGGTGCAGACGCTGATCGACGTGGTCAGCAAGAACGGCAACCTGCTGCTCAGCGTGCCGGTACGCGGCGACGGCACCATCGACGAGCAGGAACGCGCCATCGTCGAGGAAATCGGCCGCTGGATGGCCGTCAACGGCGAGGGCATCTTCGACAGTCGTCCATGGTCGGTGTTCGGCGAGGGCCCCGTCATGGAGACTGCCGCGCCGATCTCGGCACAAGGCTTTAACGAGGGCCGGAACCAGCCGTTCACCTCGGCCGACATCCGCTACACCGTGAAGGGCAACGCCGTGTATGCGTTCGTGATGGGATGGCCGGCCGACGGCAAGGTGGTTCTCAAGTCCATGGGCAGCGCCAGCGCGCACCTGAAGCAGCGCGTCGCGCGGGTGGAGCTGGTGGGGCGGGGCGATCCACTGCCGTTCAGGCAGACGGCGGAAGGCCTGCACCTGACGCTGCCGGCCGATGCGCCAGCGCTGTCCTATGCGGTCGCGCTCAAGGTGAGCTAGCCGTCAGGCGCCGCCAGCCAGGGTACGGGTCACGCGCTGCAGATGGACGCGCATCGCGCTTCGCGCTGCGACCGGATCGCTGCCGGCGATGGCGTCGTAGATCGCGCGGTGATCCACCAGCGTGGTCTTGCGCAGTTCCTCGGTCCGGTAATGCTCCTTGAGCCGGTGCCACAGGCTGCTGCGCTGGCGCCACAGGTAGTCGACCACGCCCACCAGCGCCGTGTTGCCGCTGGCGCGCGCGATGGCCAGGTGAAAGTTGCGGTCCGCCTGTTCGTTGCTGGAGCGGTCTTCATGGCTGCGCTCCATCTCCAGCAGTGCCGCACGGATGGCGGTCACCGCGGTGGCGGTGGCGTTCTTGGCGGCCATCGCCGCGACTTCGGTCTCGATCATGCTGCGGGCGGACAGCACCTCGAACGGTCCCGGCCCGGCCTCCGGAACGGTGGCCGGCGATGTCCCCGATTCGCACACGTACACGCCGGAACCGCCGCGCACCTCGACCACGGCGCCCAGTTCCAGCGCGATCAGCGCCTCGCGCAGGGACGCGCGGCTGACGCGCAGCGACGCGGCCAGTTCGCGCTCGGCGGGCAGGCGCTCGCCGGGGGCGATGCCTTGTTGGGCGATCAGCTCTTGAATGCGTTCAGCCACCACGCGGTACATGCGCGGCTCGGACGGGCGGTTGGCCGATGTCTGCGGTTCGGTGAGAGTGGCAGGTTGCATATCAATCGATCCGGTAAAAGCGGCGGGCGTTCAGGCCGAATACGGCCGAGCGCTGCGCCTCGTTCAAATGGGCCAGCAGCGCCTCGCTGGCAGCCAGCCACGCCGCGTAGCCGGAGGCCAGCGTGAGCACCGGCCAATCGCTGCCCCACATCACGCGCTCCGGCCCAAAGGCTTGCAGCACATGCTGGGCGTAGGGGCGCAGCTGCTCCACGGTCCATTCGGGACCGGCCTCCGTGACCATGCCGGACAGCTTGCATTCCACTTGCGGCAGCGCCGCCAGCTTGTCCATGTCGTCGCGCCACTGCGCGTGCGGCGCGCCATCCATGGCCGGCTTGGCCGCGTGGTCGATCACGATCGGCAGCTCGGGATGGCGGCGTGCGAAGGCCAGCAGCGCCGGCAGATGGTGCGGCAGCACCAGCCCGTCGAGGCGCAGGCCGTGGCGCAGCATGGCGTCCACCGCCGGCGCCAGCGCGGGATCGTCGATCCAGCGGTCGTCGTCCAGATCCTGCAGCATAGGCCGCAGGCCGCGCAGTTTGGGGTGCGCGGCCAGGGCGGTGATGCGTTCGGGCGCGTCGGCCGCCTTCAGGTCGGTCCAGCCGACCACCGCGCCGATGAAGCTGTGGCGGTCCGCCAGGTCCAGCATGTAGCGGGTGTCCGCCTCGCTGGGCATGGACTGCACCAGTACTGTGGCGGCGACGCCGTTTTCCGTCAGCAGCGCGCTCAGGTCGGCGGGGTGGAAATCGCGGTGGATGGCGGCGAGTTCCGGCGGCGGCCATGCGCCCTGGCGCGCCGCCAGTTGCCAGAAATGCTGATGGGCGTCGATGCGCATCAAGGCTCCGTGTTCAAAGAGGGAAGGGCTGCAGCCGGTATGATAGCGCCCGGATGCGTCACCACGGCGGCGGCCACCGCGCAGCCGAATTCCGCCGCCTTGACGCTGGACGCGCCGCGCAGGCGTTGCGCCAGGTAGCCGGCGTTGAAGCTGTCGCCGGCGGCGGTGGTGTCCACGGCGCGCACGGGCAGCGCGGGGACGTGCGCCGCATGCTCCGCCGCGCCGCCGATCAGGCAACCGTCGGCGCCCAGCTTGAGCACCACTTCCGGCACGCCGAGCGCCGCGATGCGCGCCAGCGCCTCGGCCGGACTGCGGTCGCCATGCAGCAGTACCTCGTCGTCAAAGCTGAACAAGGCGTGGGTGCAGACCTGCGCTGCGCGGTCCATCCACTCGCGCGCGGTGGCGACATCCCACAGCGCCGGGCGGTAGTTGTTGTCCAGCGCGACCCAGCCGCCGGCGGCACGCACCTGCGCCGCCAGCGACAGCAGGGCGGCGCGCCGTTCGTCGTCCAGGATGGCCAACGTGATCCCGGTCAGCAGCAGCACGCGGCACTCGGCCAGCCGCCCGCCCAGTTGCGCCAGGTGCGGGGCGGACAGCATGCCGCGCGCGGCGGACTGCGCGCGCCAGTAGGTGAAGCGGCGCTCGCCGTTGGCGTCGGTCGCGATCGCGTACAGTCCCGCAGTGCCGCCGGCGCGGATGTCGATCAGGCTGTCGTCAATGCGCTCGTCCCGCATGTGTTCGCGGATCAAACCGCTCATCGCATCGTCGCCAAGTGCGCTGACGTAGCGTACCGGCATGTCGGGCACCAGCCGTTTCAAATAGACCGCCGTGTTGTAGCTGTCGCCGGCCGCCGCGTGGGCGAGGGTGCCGTGCGATTGCGGACGCAGCTCCAGCATGCACTCGCCCGCGGACCAGAAGGCGCCGCTCATATGTCCGTTCATGCCGCCTCCCGTAGCAGCGCGGCGCGCAGGCGCGGCTGCGCCAGCGCCAGGCCTTGTTCGGCGGCCAGTTCCACCACCGGCAGCAGGCGGCGCTGCTTCTTCTGCTCGTGGTTCTGCGCGATATCGGCCAGCCGGTGCGCCAGGAAGGGATTGGTGAAGCGGTCGCGCACTTGTGCCAGGTATGCGCGCGCGATGTCGGCCTCGCCCAGTGCGTCGAACACCGGCAGCACTTCCTCCTCCCACAACGCCTCCAGCTGTGCGCGCAGATCAGGATCGGCCATCGCCCGCAGCACCGTCTCGTCGATGGCGCGGCTGGTTCGCAACCATTGCTCGGCGAGGAAGGTATGGCCCAGGTTCAGCAGGAACAGCTTGCGCCGCTCGTACGGCTCCAACTGTTCCGTGACGACGATCTGCGGATGGGTGCAAGGCAGCACCATGCCGGGCTGCGCCTCGATCACCCAGATGGCGTAAGGCTCGGCCACCGCGCCGGCCGGCTCGATCGGCTCGGAGACGATGCGGTCCACCAGTGAATTGATCCACACACAGGCGCCGCCCAGGTAGGCGAGGAAGCCATCGTCCAGGCCCCACTCGCGCGCCAGCCGGCACACCAGCTCACGCAGCACGCTGCCGTTGTTGGCTACCAGCTCGCACGGATACAGCGTGACCGGCGCGGCGCCTTGCAGGTAGCGCCCGTGCAGCAGCACCAGCAGCTTGGCTGGGAAGCTGCGCGGCGGCGTGTCCGCGTCCAACAGCGCCGGGCCGTCCTGCGCCGACAGCTCGTAGCCACGGTCGCCCGTGTTGGAGACGATCACCCGCACCGGGCCGGCGGCCAGGGCGCGGATCGCCGGCCAGTCATGGTCCGCCTGCAGCGCGGCCTCGATGGCGGTCACGCGGTGCTCCTGCTCGACCACCGCGCCGTCCGCGCGGCCACGGATACGCACCGGATAGCCGCCCGGCGCGTTGAACGCCGCCACCCGCTGCGCACTCTGGGCGCTGCCGGTGGTTTGCACCACGGTGATGCGGCCCAGCGCCTGTCCGCTTTCCAGCGCCTGCTGGACGAACAGGTCGACGTGCGCCTGGAGGAAGCGGCTGGTGCCGAATTGCAGAATAGGCGAGGCCATTTACACCTCGACGATGGCTTTGATGACGCCCGCCGCCGGGTCCATCCACTGCGGCAGCACCGACACGAAATCGGACAGCGTGGTGCGGTGCGTGTTCATCAGGCCAGTCGGCACCAGGCCCGCCTTCATCGCCGCCAGCACTTCGCGGAAATCGTCGGCGGTGGCGTTGCGGCTGCCCAGCAGGTTGGTCTCGCGCTTGTGGAATTCCGGGTCGGCGAAGGAGATGCGGTCCAACACGATCGACACCAGCACATAGGTGCCGCCGTGCGCGACGAATTCCAGCCCGCGCTCCATGGCCTTGACGTTGCCGGTGGCGTCGAACACCACGTCGAAGAACTCGCCGTTGGTCAGTTCCGACAGCTGCGCCTTGTCCTGGTCGCCCAGCGCCACGGTGCGCGGGATGTCGAGCGCATCGCGGCAGAAGGCCAGGCGGTCCTCGCGCCCATCCAGCACCGTCACGCTGCCGCCCTTGAGGCGCGCGAACAGCGCGGCGGCGATGCCGATCGGACCCGCGCCCACCACCAGCACGTTCTGGCCGGGCCGCACGCCGCCGCGCCGCACCGCGTGCGCGCCGATGGCGAGGAACTCCAGCATCGCCGCGTCGTCGAGGGAAATGCCGTCGGTCTTGAACACGAAGCGCTCGGGCAGCGCCAGGTATTCGGCCATGCCGCCGTCGCGGTGCACGCCCAGCACCTGGATATTGGTGCAGCAGTTGGTCTTGCCCTGGCGGCAGGCGATGCAGCCGCCGCACGACAGATAGGGCATCACGTAGACCTGGTCGCCGGCCTTCAATTCGCTGCCCTCGGGCGCGGTGACGATCTCGCCGGACAGCTCGTGGCCCATCACGCGCGGATACTGCAGGAAGGGCTGGGTGCCTCGGAAGATATGCATGTCGGTGCCGCACAAGCCGATGCGGCGCACGCGCACCAGCACTTCGCCGGCCGCCGCCTGGGGCACCGGGCGCTCGACCAGTTGCAAGTCGCCGGGAGAGAGGCAAACAACGGTTTTCATCATGGATTTTTTCCGTATCGAGGTTGGATGTGCTTGTATTGTACGTGATATATCGAATACAATCGAGCGGTTGATGCCGACTTTTATGCGTAAGGAACCATCCATGTCCACACCCATTCCCCCTTCGGCGCCGCGTTTGCTGCTGATGGCGCCCGAAGACAACTGCCTGATCGCCCGCGTGCCGCTGGTGGCCGGCGAAACGCTGGAGATCGACGGCGCGGCCGCCGTCCTGGCCGAGGACATCCCACTGGGTTACAAGGTGGCGCGCCGCGCCCTCAAGGCCGGCGACAAGGTGCTGCGTTACGGCGCCATCATCGGCACCGTCACGGCCGACGTGGCGCCCGGCGCCATGCTGCACACGCATAATCTCGTCAGCGACTACATCCCGACCTACACCCTGGCGTCGGACGCCCATTCCTTCATCGGGAGCACCCACTGATGTCTCACGCCTCACTGCCCGCACTGTCGGGATACCTGCGCGCCGACGGCCGCAAGGGCATCCGCAACGTCGTCGTCGTCGCCTACACCGTCGAATGCGCGCACCACGTGGCGCGCCTGATCGTCAACGCCTTCCCCGGCCAGGAGGTGCACCTGATCGGCTTCCCCGGCTGCTATCCCAACGACTACGCCGACCGCATGATGAAGCGCCTGGCCACCCATCCGAACGTTGGCGCCGCGCTGATCGTCTCGCTGGGCTGCGAGAGCTTCAACCGGCGCGGCCTGGAGGAGGAAGTGGCGGCCAGCGGCCGGCCGGTCCACACCATCACCATCCAGCAGAACAGCGGCACCCGCACCAGCGTGGCCGACGGCGTGGAATGGGTGCGCTGGGCGCGCGAGGCGCTCGACACGCAGCAGCGCGTGCCGATGCGGCTCGATGAACTGGTGGTGGCCACCATCTGCGGCGGCTCGGACAGCACCAGCGGCATCACCGCCAACCCGGCCGTGGGCGTGGCCTTCGACCAGCTGGTGGCGGCCGGCGCGGCCTGCATCTTCGAGGAGACGGGGGAACTGGTGGGCTGCGAGTTCCACATGAAGAGGCGCGCCGCCACGCCGGAGCTGGGCGAGGCCATCGTCGCCTGCGTGAACAAGGCGGCACACTACTACACGGTGCTGGGCCACGGCAGCTTCGCGCCCGGGAACGCCGACGGCGGCCTGACCACGCAGGAGGAAAAATCGCTGGGCGCCTACGCCAAGAGCGGCGCCTCGCCGATCAGCGGCATCCTCAAGCCGGGCGACCAGCCGGACGCCGGCGGCCTGTATCTGCTGGACGTGGTGCCGGACGGCGAGGTGCGCTTCGGCTTCCCCAACATCTCCGACAACGCCGAAATCGTCGAGCTGATCGCCTGTGGCGCGCATGTCACGTTGTTCACCACGGGGCGCGGCTCGGTGGTAGGCTCGGCGATCTCGCCGGTGATCAAGGTGTGCGCCAATCCTGCCACCTACGAGCGCCTGGCCGAGGACATGGACGTGAACGCGGGACGCATCCTGAGCGGCGACGCGACGCTGGAGCAGGTCGGCGCCGAGATCGTGCAGCTGGTGGCGCAGGTGGCCAACGGCGCGCAGAGCTGTTCGGAGGCGCTGGGGCACCAGGAGTTCATCCTCACGTATAAACAATTCGAAGCGTCCGGCCCCGGATGCTTCCCCTTGAAAGCGGCCTGACATGCAAGTCGACGACCCGCGCATCCTGCCGCGCAGCGGCATGGCGCTGAGCAGCCTGGGACTGGGCTGCGCCCAGCTGGGCGGCCTGTACGAGGCGGTCAGCGACGCCGAGGCGCGCGCCATCGTCGATGCCGCGTGGGACCTGGGCATCCGCTATTTCGACACCGCGCCATACTACGGCTACACGCTGTCCGAGCACCGGCTGGGCGCCGCGCTGCGTGAGCGTCCGCGCGACAGCTTCGTGGTCAGCACCAAGGTCGGGCGGCTGATGCGGCCCGACGCCGGCGTGCGGCCCGGCGAATCCGGCTGGGCGCAGCCGCTGCCGCTGCGGCCACACTTCGACTACAGCTACGACGGCGTGATGCGCTCGCACCAGGACAGCCTGCAGCGCCTCGGCATGGACCGTGTCGACATCCTGTATGTGCACGACATCGGCCGCGTCACCCACGGCGAGCGGCACGGCCATTACTGGAACCAGCTGACGCAGGGCGGCGGCTTCCGCGCGCTGACGCAGTTGCGCGACGAAGGCAGCGTGGGCGCCATCGGCCTGGGCGTCAACGAATGGGAGGTGGTGGCCGACGCCATCGACGCCTGCGATATCGACTGCGCGCTGCTGGCCGGCCGCTACACCCTGCTGGAACAAGCCGCGCTGGCGCCGTTGCTGGACCGCTGCGCGCAGCGCGGCATCGGCATCGTGATCGGCGGACCATTCAATTCCGGCATCCTGGCCGGCACCCGCAAGTTCAACTACGAGGACGCACCGGCCGACATCGTGGCCCGCGTGGAAGCCATCGCCGCGGTCTGCGCGCGGGTGGGCGCGCCGCTGCAGGCGGCGGCGCTGCAGTTTCCGATGGCGCATCCGGCGGTGGTGTCCTGCATCCCCGGCGCGCAAAACCCGGCGCAACTGCGCCAGAATGCCGAGTGGTTTGCGCAGCCGCTGCCCGCCGCGCTGTGGCAGGCGCTGATCGAACAGGGCCTGGTCGACCGCAACGCGCCGACGCCGCCGGGCGCATGAATTTTTTGAAGTGACGTATAAGGGAAATCAATGAAATTGTTACGCTTTGGCCCAAAGGGCAATGAAAAACCGGGCCTGATCGATGCGCAAGGCCAGCTGCGCGACCTGTCCGGCGTGCTGCCGGACCTGACCTCGGCCCACCTGGGCCGCGCCAGCCTGGATCGCATCGCCTCGATCGACGCCAGCCAGCTGCCGGCGGTCACGGAGCCGGTGCGTTACGCGCCCATCGTGGCCGACATCGGCAAACTCATTTGCGTTGGCCTGAACTATTCGGATCACGCGGCCGAATCGGGCATGGCGGTGCCGTCCGAGCCGGTGTTGTTCGCCAAGGCCACCAGTTCCATCATCGGCTGCAACGACCCGGTGGTGCTGCCGCGCGATTCCATCAAGAGCGATTGGGAGGTGGAGCTGGGCGTGGTGATCGGCACCCGCGCGCGCTACGTCGAGGAGAGCGAGGCGCTGGACTACGTGGCCGGCTACTGCGTGGTCAACGACCTGTCCGAGCGCGAGTACCAACTCGAACGCGGCGGCCAGTGGGACAAGGGCAAGGGCTGCGACACCTTCGGCCCGGTGGGCCCGTGGCTAGTGACCGCCGACGAGGTGCGCGATCCTCAGAACCTCGACATGTGGCTGGACGTGAACGGCAAGCGCTATCAGACCGGCAGCACGCGCACCATGGTGTTCACGGTGGCGCAGCTGGTGAGCTACATCAGCCGCTTCATGACGCTCAATCCCGGTGACGTGATCAGCACCGGCACGCCGCCGGGCGTGGGCCTGGGCCAGAAGCCGGAGCCGGTCTACCTGCGCGCGGGCGACCGCATGGTGCTGGGCATCGAGGGACTGGGCCAGCAGAGCCAGACCGTGCATGCCTGGGACCCGGCGCTGATCGACGGCTAAGCCCAGCCAAGTTGTGGTAACACCGCCGCGCCCAGACAGCGCGGCGGCTGAAGTGGATAGTAGAACACAAAGGCGCACAAGCGCCGCATACGGAGACTCCATGACACCAACCGCACCAGCAAGCGGGCATTCCTACCGGTTTGCCTTTGTGATGATCACCACGCTGTTCTTCATGTGGGGCTTCGTCCATAATCTCGACCCGATTCTGATTCCTCACCTGCGCAAGTCCTTCAGCCTGACCGTGCTGCAATCGGCGCTGGTGGATTCGGCGGTGTTCATCGCGTACTTCGTGATGGCGCTGCCGGCCGGCCTGTTGATCCGCAAGGCCGGCTACAAGAACGCCATGCTGACCGGCCTGGCGCTGTTCGCCACGGGCGCGCTGCTGTTCATTCCGGCCGCTGACACCCAGCGCTACGTGTTCTTCCTCGGCGCGCTGTTCATCATCGCCTGCGGACTGACCGTGCTGGAGACGGCGGCCAATCCCTACATCACGCTGCTGGGCCGTCCCGAGCACGCCACCCGGCGCCTCAACCTGGCGCAATCGTTCAACGGCCTGGCCGCCACGCTGGCGCCCATCGCCGGCGCCCGCGCCATCCTGGTCGGCGGCACCAGCGACGCAGAGCTGCAGACCATGTCCGACGGCGCGCGCCAGGCGGTGCTGGCGGCGGAGGCGGCCAGCGTCAAGGGCCCGTACCTGCTGGTGGCACTGGTGATCATGGCCATCGCGCTGGTGTTCTACTTCCTCAAGCTGCCGGCCACCACGGCCGCCGCACACAACGCGCCCGCCAGCGGCGCCATCCTGCGGGCGCTGCGGCGCGCGCCGATCCGGCGCGCCGTCATCGCCCAGTTCTTCTACGTCGGCGCTCAGGTGTGCGTGTTCAGCTTCTTCATCCTGTACGCGTCCAAGGCGGCCGGCATCTCGCAGATCAAGGCGGCGGACTACCTGGGCTGGGGCTGCGGCGCCGCCTTCGTGGTCGGCCGCTTCGCCGGCACCTGGCTGATGAAGTACATCGCGCCGGCGCGACTGCTGCTGGCCTATGCGCTGGCCAGCGTGGCCTTGTCGGCGCTGGCGATGTTCGCCAGCGGAGCGGCCAGCCTGGCGGCGGTGATCGGCATCGCCTTCTTCATGTCCATCATGTTCCCCACCATTTTCTCGCTCGGCATCGGCAACGCCGGCGCCGACACCGAGATGGGCAGCAGCTTGATCATCATGTCCATCGTCGGCGGCGCGGTGCTGCCGCTGATGTTCGGCGCGATCAGCGACATCACGCACAACCTTCAATTCGGCTATGCCGCACCCTTGCTGTGCTTCCTCGTGATCGCGTGGTTCGCGCGGGCGGCGCTGCGGGAGGCGCGGCAGCCGGCCGTCATCACCTCGACTGGGAGTATCGAAACATGTTTGAATTAACGGGTAAACGGGCCGTCGTCACCGGCGGCGGCAGCGGCATCGGCGCGGCCATCGCCACGCTGTTCGCGCGCAACGGCGCCGTGGTGCACATCCTCGACGTCAGCGAGGCCGCCGGCGCCGGCGTGGCGCGTGCCATCCGCGAGGAGGGCGGCCAGGCCACGGCGCATGGCTGCGACGTCACGCGCCAGGCGCAGGTAAGGGCGCTGTTCGAGGAGATCGGCGCGATCGACATCCTGATCAACAACGCCGGCATCGCCCACGTCGGCAAGGCAGATACCACCGGCGAGGAGGATTTCGACCGCGTCATCAATGTCAACGTCAAGGGCGTCTACAACTGCCTGCACGCGGCCATCCCGCAGTTGCGCAAGAACGGCGGCGTGATACTCAACATGGCGTCGGTGGCGGCGTGGGTGGCGGTGCCGGAGCGCTTCGCCTACTCCACGGCCAAGGGCGCGGTGATGGCGATGACGCTGTCGGTGGCCAAGGACTACCTGGCGGACGGCATCCGCTGCAACTCGATCTCGCCGGGCCGCGTCCACACGCCGTTCGTCGACGGCTTCCTGGCCAAGAACTACCCCGGCCAGGAGGCGGAGATGTTCGAGCGCCTGTCGAAAACGCAGCCTATCGGCCGCATGGCGCGGCCGGACGAGGTGGCGGCGCTGGCGCTGTATCTTTGCAGCGACGCGGCGTCCTTCATCACCGGCAGCGACTACCCGATCGACGGCGGTTTCATCACGCTCAACGCCTGATCCGGCGCGGCGTCACTGCGGGTGGGCGTGGTTCTCGCGGTGGTGCAGCGCATTGAGCATGGTGGAGCGCGACGAATGCAGGTGCTCGCGCATCGCCGCCATCGCGGCCGGCACGTCGCCCCGCACCAGCGGGCGCAGGATGGCCAGGTGCTCCTGCACCGCGTGCTGGTTGCGCGGCAGCTCGTCGCGCTTGTCCCACTGGTAGTGGTAGTGGTACACCATCGACACCGCCTCGTTCAGGTTTTCGGCGAAGCGGTTGTCAAGGAGGCCGATCAGGAAGGTATGGAACTCGCGGTCGAGCGCGGGGAATTCGACATGGCTTTCGGCCGATTCCTTGCCCAGCGCCTCGTGGCGCGCCAGCAGCTCGCGCAGGCGGGCGAAGGCCGGGTCGGACGGCGGCAGGGCGGCGATGCGTTCGATCGCCTTCAACTCGAACATCTCGCGCACCTCGCCCAGTTCCTCGGCGAACTTGGTGTCGAAGGCGCACAGGCGCCAGCTGCCGCGCGGGGTTTTTTCGATCAAGCCGTTGCGCGAGAAGCCGATCAGGAACTCGCGCACGGCGATGGTGCTCACGCCGGCCGCGCGCGACAGCTCGACCTCGGTGAATTCCGCGCCGGGCGGCAGGTCGCGCTCGTAGATGCGCTCCATCAGCACCTGCTGCAGCTGTTCGGTGGCGCTGTGCAGTTCGGCCACGTTGAAGTAGTCGCTGGGCTTGGGCTTGCGCAGCAGGTAGCGTTGCTTCATGCCGGCGATCAGGCCATGCTCGACCAGGTGGGCCAGCGCGCTGCGCACCGCCGTGCGGCTGCTCTCGACGATCTCGGTCATCCGCATTTCGGTCGGCAGGGCGTCGCCCACCTTCAGGTTCTGGGCGGCGTGATCGAGCAGCAGGTTGATGCTGCGCCGGGTGGTGATGGGAAGCTTGGCCATGGTGGCGGCGAACAGAGTAAAAGTGGCATTTTACCTTTTTATCCAATCAAATGAAGGAGAAACGATGGAACGCATGGGCATGGTGATCGGGATCGTCCCCGAGAAGATCGACGAATACAAGGCCTTGCACGCGGCGGTGTGGCCGCGGGTGCTGGCCACGCTGGCCGCGGCGAATGTGCGCAACTACTCGATCTTCCTGCGCGAGCCGGAGAATCTGCTGTTCGGCTACTGGGAATACCACGGCAGCGACTTCGACGCCGATATGCGCGCCGTGGCGGAGGACCCGGAGACCCAGCGCTGGTGGACCTTCTGCGGCCCGTGCCAGCGCCCGCTGGCGAGCCGCGCGGATGGCGAGCATTGGGCGATGATGGAGCCGGTGTTCCACGTCGACTGACGAATACACCAACCACCATCCTCAGGCGCCGGCGGCGAGGGCCGCGCCCGACCGGCCGTCACGGCGCCGGCTTGCGTTCCGGCGCCATGAAGGCCACGCCCTCCTCGAAGGAGCGCAGCACCACGTCCACGTGGGGCTGGACGGCGGCCAGCTCGGCGGCGTTCTCGTCGAACAGCGGGCGTATCGTCGCCAGCAGCGTCTGCGGCAGCGCTGCGCGCAGCTCGGCCACCGCCGCCGTCCACGCGGCCAGCGTGTCCTGCAGCGGAAACGGAATGAAGACGGTGGCCAGCAGGCGCGCCTTGTCCGGCCCGTGCTCGTCGTAGGGCAGCGGCAGCGTGATGCTGCGGGCGTCGATGCCGGCGCCGCGCAGCGCCCGCACCAGCAGCTCGCTGGCCAGTTCGTCGCGCTCGGCCGCCAGGCCGGCGCACAGCACGATCGGTGCAGCGGCGCGTCGAGCGAGCCTTGCCAGCGCCCCAGGCGCGCCTCGCGCAGCGCTGGCGCAGGTGGGCGCCGACGTTGGCGTCGAGCGGGGAGACGTGGCGCCGGCGCCGGCCGCGCGCCGCGACGCCGGCCGGCGCCAGCGCCTCGGCCACCTCGGCCACGGTGCGGCGCGGCTGCTCGCCGCTGGCCGGCGGCGATGTGCCCGGCGCGCAGTTCGGCCACCGTCGCCAGCGCCAGGCCGGGCAGCAGGATGTGGTCGCAGTAGCGCGCGAAGCCGGCGCGCCGCAGTACGGGCAGGCGTCGCGCACGATGGCCAACGGTCTCGCCCGACAGCGCGCGCCGGTAGAAGCGCTGCGCCGCGCTGACGTCGGGCGCTCGCCCAGCAACACCGACAGCGGCTCCAGCGCCCGCACGTGGCGGCCCGCCACCACCAGGCACACCGTCAGCGGCGTCGAGATCAGCAGCCCGACCGGTCCCCACAGCGAGCCCCAGAACAGCGCCGAGATGATCACCGCCAGCGGCGAGATGCCGGTGCTGTGGCCGTACACCTTGGGCTCGACCAGGTTGGCGACGATCAGCTCCAGCGCCGCGAACAGGCCCAGGCAGGCCAGCGCCGTGCCCCAGCCCGGATCGACCGCGGCGGCGAACACGGCGATCAGGGCGCCGCTGCCCAGCGCGCCCAGGTAGGGCACGAAGCGCAGCACGGCGCTCAGCGTCCCCCACAGCACGGCGTGCGGGATGCCCAGCAGCGCCAGGCCGGCGCCGATCGCCAGGCCGAAGGTGGCGTTGACCACGAACTGCGAGAAGAAGAAGCGCGCCACGCCCTGCGCGGCGTCGGCCAGCGCGCGCACGGTGCGGCTGGTCTCGGACTGGCCGGCCAGCCGGATCAGGCGGTCCTGCAGCGACTCGTGTTCCATCAGGATGAACAGCAGCAGCACCAGCACCGCGCCGGTCTCGCCCAGCGGGCCCCAGGCGGTGGCCAGCAGGCGCCCGATGGTGTCGGTGGTGGACGGGCGGGCGGCGCGGATCTCGACCGGCACCGGCTGGCCGGAGGCGGCGGCCTGCGCCAGGCGCTGTCCGGGGTCGCCGTCGAACGACAGCGGGCCGACCGCGTTCAGGCCGGCCTCGAACCAGGCGAAGGGGCGCTCGGCCAGCGCGCGCAGCTGGTCGGTCTTGCGCTGGATGGCGGCCTGGTACTGCGGCAGCTCGGCCGTCACGTTCATCAGCTGCACCGTCAGGATGGCGGCGGCGCCGGCGGCGACCGCCCCGGCCAGCGCCAGCGCCGCCAGCAGCGCGGGCAGGCGGCGCAGGCCGCGCCGGTACAGGCTGTGGATCAGCGGCGCGATGATCAGGCTGAGGATGACGGCCAGCGCGATCGGCTGCAGCACCGCGCGGCCCTCGCGCAGCAGCAGTAGCGCGCAGGTGGCGCCGATCAGGGTGGTGGAGGTCGGGCGGGCGGGTGTCTGCATGGTCGGGCGGTGGCGGTCGGTAGGGAATCGCCGGATTGTATCATAATGTACGACATGTCATTATGAATCGGCGGCCGCCGCCGGTTTGATTGACCGACTGTCATAATGACGATATACTCAATATGAAATCGCCGGCGCCGTGCCGGCCGTGCCGTCTATTGAAAGGAAATCGTATGTCGTCTTCCACCCTCCGGGGGCGGGCGTGAGGCTGCGCCGGGTCTGGCTGGGCCTGTCCGCGCTGGCGCTGGCGACGGTGCTGCTCAACGTGGCGCTGGTGCTGCTGATCCAGCGCGCCCACACGCAGGCGGTGGGCGCCCAGGCGCAGCGCCAGCTGGCCCAGGGCCTGACCGCCGAACTGCAGCAGGAGGCCGAGCAGCTGGCCAGCCTGGCGCGCAGCTACGCCGCCACCGGCCAGCCGCGCTACCTGTGGACTGCTACCGCGACATCCTGGCCATCCGCGCCGGCGAAAGGCAGCGCCGGACGGCCTTCCAGCCGGCCACCTACTGGAAGGAGGTGATCGCCGGCGAACGGCCGCACCGCCTGCCGGCCGGCGGCGCGCGGCGCTCGGTGCGGGCCCGCATGCGCGAGCTGGGCTTCGGTGCCGACGGAATTCGCCGGACTGACGCCGGTGACGGCCATCGCCGGCGCGCTGCGGGGCGATCGAAGCAGGCCTTCGACGCGGCCCAGGGCTGGCGGCGGACGGCGCCGGCCGCGCCGGCGCGCCGCGTCCGGCGCAGGCCGGCGTGCTGCTGTACGGCGCGGCGTACAACCGGCTGCAGGCCGAGGCGGCGAAAGCAGGCCGGGGCTATTGGCCGCCGCCACCGGGCTTCCGCACCGACGCCGCCGTGCGCGCGGCGCAGGACCAGCTGCGCCGGCTGACCGAGGCCACTGGCCTGCCTGCACAGCCAGCGTGGCGCTGGTAACGCTATTGGCCACGCAGGTGATGCATCGCCAGGTGCTGCGGCCGCTGCGCCGGCTGTCCTCGGCCGCCCGCGCGCGCTGGCGGCGAACTACGCCAGCCGCGTCGGCGCCGGGCCGCTGGACCACCGCTTCGGCGCCCAGGAGCTGGTGGCGCTGGGCCGCACCTTCGACGGCATGGCGCGGGCGATCGAGCGCGACCTGCACCAGCGCGCGGCGGCCCAGCAGGCGCTGGAGCAGGCGCGCCAGCAATCCGAGGACGCCACCCGCGCCAAGTCCATGTTCCTGGCCAATATGAGCCACGAGATCCGCACGCCGATGAACGCCATCATCGGCATGACCTGCCTTGCGCTGCGCACCGAGCTGACGCCGCCCCAGCGCGACTACGTGGACAAGGCCAACCACGCGGCCACCGCGCTGCTGGGCATCATCAACAACGTGCTGGACTTCTCCAAGGCGGAGGCGGGCAAGATGGAGCTCGACTGCGCGCCGTACCGGCTGGAGCAGGTGGTCGGCAACGCGCTGGCGCTGGTGCAGCTGCCGGCGCTGGACAAGGGGCTGGAGCTGGTGCTGGACCTGCCCGACGACGAGCTGTTGGACGAGGGCGCCATGCTGGTGGGCGACGCCATGCGGCTGGGCCAGGTGCTGACCAACCTGCTGGCCAACGCCGTCAAGTTCACCGAGCGCGGCGCCGTGCGGCTGTCGGTGCGGGTCGAGCGGCGCGATGCGCGGGGCGTCGACCTGCGCTTCGAGCTGAGCGACACCGGCATCGGCATGGACGATGCCCAGCTGGCGCGGCTGTTCCAGGAGTTCGCCCAGGCCGACGGCTCGACCACGCGCCGCTACGGCGGCACCGGGCTGGGGCTGGCGATCGCGCACAAGCTGGTGGAGTTGATGGGCGGGCGGATCTGGGCCGAGAGCGCGCCCGGCGTCGGCAGCAGCTTCATCTTCACGCTGCGGCAGGCGTGCGCGGCGGGCGGACCGGCCGTCGCCGTCCCGCGGCCCGCCGTGGCCGCGCCGGTCGCGCCGCCCGCCGGCCCATCGCCGGCCGCCGGCCCGCCGCCGGCCGGCTGGCAAGGCACAGCTGCGCCAGATGATGGACGCCTGCGACGGCGAGGCGCTGCCGCTGTCAGGAGCGCTGCAAGGCCGGCGGCCATGCTGTGGGGCGCGCAGGCCGCGCGCCGCATCGGCGTCGCCCTGGCACATTTTGAATTCGACCGGGCGCTCGCCGAGCTGGCGGCGCCCCTCCGCACTGAAGGCTGAAACCATGAACACCCCAGCCGCCGCCGCGCCACCGTGCTGGTGGTCGACGAAACCACCCCATAATCTGAGCCTGCTATCGGAGCCTGCTGCGCGACAAATACCGCGTGTTGCTGGCCAGCTTGGCGGCGCCAAGGCGCTAACTGTAGGGCGAGCGCCCCGCGCTAATCCTGCTGGACGTGATGATGCCGGAGATGGACGGCTACGAAGTATGCCGCCGCCTGAAGGCGAAGCCGGGCTGGCGCAGGTGCCGGTGCTGTTCCTGACGGCGCGCGCCGGCATCGAGAGGACGAGGCGCGGCCTGGCGCTGGGCGCTGTCGGCTTCATCCACAAGCCGATCAGCCCGCCCATCGTGGCGGCGCGCATCAGAGCACAGCTGGAGGTGCGGGCGTGGCAGGACTTCCTGCACGACCGGAACGACTGGCTGCAGGCCCAGGAATCGCAGCGGCTGGCCGAGATCCACCATTGCAGGACGCCGCCATCGACGTGATGGTGTCGCTGGCCGAGTTCCGCGATGAGACCACCGGCAGCCACGTGCGCCGCACCTCGGAGTACGTGCGCCTGCTGGCCGCTGCAGCCTGGCCGCCAGCCGCGCGACGCGCCGCGCAGCTGACGCCCGAGACCATCGGGCTGATGGTGAAATCGGCGCCGCTGCACGACATCGGCAAAGATCGCCATCCCCGACCACATCCTGCTCAAGCCAGGCAAGTTCGAAGGAGCCGGACGGAAGTGGGCCGTCATGCAGACCCACGCGCAGCGCAGCCACGGCATCCTGCGCGCGCCGGCGACCAGATGGGCGTGCGCGGCCGGTTCCTGGCGACGGCCATGCAGATCGCCGGCAGCCACCACGAAAAATGGGACGGTTCCGGCTACCCGGAGGGCGCTTGCCGGCGAGGCCATTCCGCTGGCCGCGCGCCTGATAGCCGTGGCCGACGTGTTCGACGCGCTGGCGCGCCGCCCGTACAAAGGCCGATGCCGGCCAGCGTCGCCGCCGGCATCTCGCCAGGGACGCGGCACCCACTTCGACCCGTGAACGGACGCCTTCCTGCCTGCTGCCACCGGTTCGAGCGGGTGGCGCTCCGGCTGGCCGACGCCGCCTGATCGCAGCCCGCTCACCACAGCGATCCAGCCGGACCTGCGTGAAGGTTCCCGCCGCGTTGCGCGAGGCGGTGGTGGCGATGTACTGCCGTCACCACCGTGTCAGTGGGCGCGATCTTCGTGGTGAAGAAGGCGCCGGTGTTGGTCGAGCTTGGAAGCGGCTGGTGCCGAAGCGGATTGTGGTCATCGTCGCTGGTACTGGCGCAGGTGGATCGCGTGCAGCCCGACCACGCCGACCGGCGTCTTGTAGCCGGCCGCCAGCTCCGCAGCCCAGTTACCGCTGCGGAGCTGGTTGTCGTGGTTGCGGCTGTTCAGGCCCAGCGACGGCAGCGGCCACCGCCACGTCGAGCGTCGGCAGACCAGCAGTTGCAGCGTGGGCCGCAGCGTGGTGTAGTGGCCGGTGCCGATGTGGGCGCCGGGCCGCTGTCATGCTTCCGGTCGGCAGGATCACCGAGCCGCCCGCCAGCACCGCACCCGTTCCCCCACATACAGCCAGCCGTTGCGGCTCGATGCCCGTCGCCGATGCCGCTGAGCGTTCCGGTGGCGTCGGCGCCTTCCGCCGCCAGCGCGCCCTGGTACTGCGCGCCGAACTGCCCCTGCACGGCGGCCTGGGTGGCGGCCGGCACCGCCGGGTTCCACTGCAGCGCCGGCGTCGGCGCACCCGCCACGATCGATTGCTGCTTGCGCGCATACGGCAGGTCGACCACGAAGGCCAGCCGGCCGTCCCGCGTAGCAGTCGGTGGTCAGGTGATAGGCCAGCACCATGTCCGAGCGGGTGAATGTGCCGGTGCCGTCGATGGTAAGCGCGGTTGCCGGCATACGAGGATACAGCGCCGGCGGCGCAGCAGCGCAGCAGCAGCGCGCCGCCGGGGATGGGCTGGCCGAGCTTCTGGCCGTCGTCGCCGATCACCTTCTCGACGCGGATGCGGGTGACGGCCAGCGCGCGCCGGCCCAGCCGGTCTGGTCGGGCGGCGCGAACAGCTCGCCGCCCAGGCTGCCGGCGAGGTTTGTAGCGCGGTTCAAAGCCTTCGGCGCGCGGGCCGCGCCGCCGGCCATGACGGCAAACGCCGCGAACGCCGCGGGAGCAGGGGGTATCGATCGGGTCATGCTGTCTCCTTTGTGGTGTGCTTCGATGATTTTTATAATGACATGTTAGTCATCCTGAAAATGATGTCAATCAATTTTCGAAAAGCGTCCAAAAAATCCCGCCGCATTGCTGCGGCGGGACAAGCACCCGGTGCGATGAATCACTGGTGGGGCCGGGGAGGAGTTCGATTTGTTTAGCCGGCGGCCCCAGCAAGGCCAGGGCGGTGCCGACGATGTCGTCGACCTGTTCCAGCGGGCCGTGGTAAAGCACCGATGCGGTCAACCGCACCACGGCCACCCAGCCGACCAGCCGCCGCGTTCGGCACCAGGCAGTCGGTCATGTCCTCCCACGAATCGGCCGCGCGCTGGCTGGCCGCGATGGCGCAGCTGCACGACCGCGGCCGCCGGCGCGCTGCCAGCGCTCACAGCGCCGGGCTGAGCGCGACCACGCGTCGCAGCCAGAAGCCGATCAGGTTCAGGTGCGGCCCCAGCGCGTCGTCGCTGGGCGGGCAAAAGCGTGGCGGTGCCGCTGCGCACCAGCCTGCGGCGGCAAGCCGCCGCGCACCAGGCGCGACCGGCCCGTCCAGCTGGAACAGGCCCCGTCCGAAACGGTTCTGCGGCCCGATCTTCCGGGTCCTGGAACCGGGCGCGCGTCACCGGCAGCCGCTGCAGCAGCGCCATCAGCCGTGCACGCCCAGCGCCGCCAGCGGTTGGCCGGCATCCCACCAGCCTGCCCATCAGCGGCGCCAGCTGGATGATGGACTTGGCGTGCGGACGGCGCTCGGTGTCGTAGCTGTCGAGATGGCCGGCGACGCCCGCCCGTGCACCACCACGCCAGCTTCCAGCTCAGGTTGGCCACGTCGCAGGCCGGCCACCAGGCCCTGGCCCACGAACGGCGGGTTGTGATGTGCGCGGCGGCGTCGCCCGCCAGGAACCGCGCCCGCGCGAAGCGCTCGACGATGCGCGCATGGAAGCGGTACACCGCCGTGCGCTCCACCGTGACCAGATTGGTGTCGCACCACGGCGCCAGCAGCGCGCGGATCTGCTCGGCCGTTCCATCTGCTCGCGGGTTTCGCCCGGCGCCAGCTTGAACTCCCAGCGCTGGCGCCCGCGGCGCCACCATGTGCGGCGTCGGCCGGCGCCGGATCGCAGATGAATTCGATGTGGTCGATCGGATCGGGCACGCCGATCGCGTCCACCACCAGCCAGTCGCTGAAGGTCTTGCCCTCGAAGCCCAGGCCGGCGCGGTGGCGCACCGGCGAGCCGGCGCCGTCCACCCCACCAGGTAGCGCGCGTGCACCGTGGCCGGCGTGCCGTCAGCCGCCTGAGGTCTTGACGGCCACGCCGTCGGCGGTCTCGGCGTAGTCCAGCATCTCGGTGCCGAGCGCGGTCTGCACGCAGGCATATTGCGCCAGCCGCTCGCGCAACACCAACGCTCGAGCTCCCGGCTGATGAAGGTGACCAGGCGCGGATGGCCGTCCAGGTCGCCGGCGGTGTTGTACGCGTACGGTCGAACAGCGGCGAGTGCATCTGCACCTTGGAATGGCGTGCACCGCGAACGCGCGCCTTCCTCAGGCCGGCCAGCTGCAGGATGCGCAGCGCCTCGTTGTCGAGCGCGATGGCGCGCGGCATCGTGAACACCTCGGTCGCCTTGTCGATCGCCAGCGTGCCGCGTACGCCGGCGGCCCAGCAGGTTGGCGGCGGCCGCCGACGCCGGCCCCAGGCCGATCCAGCAGCAGCACGTCGACCGACTCCGGCAGGGCTGTGCTAGGCGCAGCTCATGTTGGCTCCTTTCCGCCCGCCGGCGCCAGATCGACCGGATAGCCGTAGCGGGCCAGCGCCGCGCCCGGGCCTGCTTTCGGCCTGCGGCGCGGTCACATCGACCACCGCACCGCGCCGCGCGCCGGCTGTCGGCCCGCATCGCGACGCCGGCCGCGATGCAGCTGCTCCAGCTTCTGGCCGAACACGTGGGCGGCGGCGCGCATGCAACTCGGCCTTGGCGATCTTGCCGATCGCCGTCAGCGGTATCTGCGCCAGCAGCTCGGTACGTACCGGCGCGGCGGCCCGTTCGGCCACCAGCTCGCGCACCTCCGCCAGCAGCTGTTCGGCCGCGATCGTGGCGCCGGCCTTCAGCATGACGTAGGCCACCGGCAGCTCGCCGGCATGCTCGTCCGGCGGCCGACCGCCGCCGCCTGCCGCCACCGCCGGATGGCGCAGCAGCGCGTCATGGCCGGGTCGATATTGTGGCCGCCGCGGATGATCAGGTCGCCCGGCGCGCCCGGTCAGGTGCAGAAAACCGTCCGCGTCCAGGTAGCCCGGAGTCGCCCGTGTTGAGCCAGCCCGGCGCCAGCCAGATGCGCTGGTTGATCGTGCGCGTTCAGGTAGCCAGGGGAACACGTTCCGGCCCGGCGATGCCGATCACGCCCACTTCGCCGGCGGCGCAGGCGGCGCTCGCCAGGCCTGCGCCGTCCACGCGCCGCGCCTGCAGCGACTGGTGCGGCGGGCACGGCCGCACTGCCGGCGCGGTGGCGCCGCCCGGTCGGGTTGACGCTGGAGGATCACGGGCGCCCTCGGTCAGGCCGTAGCCCTCGCACAGCCAGGATGCCGGCGGCCGCCTCGAAGCGGCGCGCACCTCGGCCAACAGCGGCGCCGGCGCCGCAGAAGGCGTGCCCTGGCGAGGATATGTCGGCGCCGTCAGCGCGGCGCCAGGTTGGCCAACGCCGCGAAGATGGTCGGCACGCCGCTGAAGGTGGTGGCGCGGAAGCGCTCCACCAGCCGCCAGAATTGCGGCAGCACGTCCTTGCCGCGATAGCCCTGCGGCGTCAGCATCACCACCTCCCAGCCGCCGTGAAAGGCGGCCAGCCCGGTCACCATCGCGCCGTTGACGTGGAACAGCGGCAGGCCGCACAGCACCACGTGCGTGCGCGGCTCCAGCGCGCCCAGCATGCAGGCGACGAAGGTCTCGTTCAGGTGGGTGTGGATGGCGATCTTCGGCAGGCCGGTGGTGCCGCCGGTGTGGAAGTAGGCGCAGCGCTCGGCGCCGTCGATGACGCGGCCCGACACCAGCCGCTCCGGCGGCTCGGCGCGCAGCGCGTCGTCGAACAGCACGATGCGCAGGCCGTCGCGCCGCGGCTTGGGCGCGGCCTGGTACAGCGCGTCGAGCGCGGCGCGCGTGGCCGGGTCGAGGCAGGGCGACGGCGCCACCACGAACAGCGTGCGCAGCGACGGGCAGCGCTCGGCCACCGCCACCGCCTTGGCCCAGATGTCGCTGTCGGGCGCGGGCGCCAGCGCCACCAGCGCGACGGCCCCGGTGGCGTCGACGATGCCGGCGATGTGCTCGACGTCGAGCATCAGATTGACCGGGCTGGCGATGCCGGCCGCCTGCGCGCCCAGCAGCGCGTAGTGGGTGGCGGGCGGGTTGGGCGGCAGCAGCGTCACCGCCTGGCCGGGCGCGACGCCGGCGCAGTGAAGAAACCGTTGGCGGCGCGCGTCACCTGCTCGTGCAGCGTGCGGTAGTCGACGGCGTATTCCGGCGCGTCCGGCGCGCCGGTCGGCACGAAGCGCAGCGCGGTGCGCTGCGGATGCCGCGCGCAGGCCTGGCGCAGCAGCTCGTAGGTGCTGCGGGCCGGCAGCCGCTGCTGCCAAGGGGTTTGCTCATAGGCGATCAGCTCGTCCAGCGAGCGGATGCCGGCGGGGGTAGGGTCGGACATGGATGGTCTCCTTTTTTTTGGTTTAAAAATGATTGGGCAACAGCACGGCGCGGCCGAGGCGGCGCTCCTCGACATGGGCGTGCGCGGCGGCCACGTCGCCCATGCGGAAGGCCTGCAGCGTCGGCGCCACCTTGCGCGTGACCGCGTACTCGGCCAGCCAGTCGAGCGCGCCGTGGTCGGGCCGGAACACGGTCCACGCGTAGCGGCCGCCGGGCGGCGCCCCGGCCGCGCTGCGCCGCTTGCGCAACAGCGCCGCCAGCGCGCCGCCGGCCAGGCCGTAGCGGTCGATCTGCGCCAGCAGCGGATGCACGGTGGTGGCGTGGCCCAGCGCGTCCGGCGCCAGCCGCGCCACCAGCGGCGCGTCGTCCTGCCAGTGCGCGAAGTTGAGCGTGGCGGCGAAATGGCGCGGCAGCCGGTCCAGCGGATGCAGGCGGCGGTCCAGCACCAGGTCGGCGCCGGCCGCGCGGCAGGCCGCCAGCCCGTGCTCGCCGGCCGTGGTGGTCACGTGCGCGCCCAGCTGCTTGAGCAGGGCGATGGCGATCATGCCCAGCCCGCCCGACCGCCGTGCACCAGCACCGTGCGGCCCGGCGCGCGAAAGCGCAGACCGAGCCGGCGCCGGCCAGCGCGCGGCACACGCACGGTCAGGAAGTTGTACGGCAGCGTCGCCAGCTGGACCGGAGCGATGCGGGCCGGCTGCGCCAGCAGGTGGCGCGCGTCGACCGCCACGTGGCTGGCGTGGGT
This sequence comes from Duganella sp. BJB1802, assembly GCF_013369445.1. NCBI lineage: Bacteria > Pseudomonadati > Pseudomonadota > Betaproteobacteria > Burkholderiales > Oxalobacteraceae > Duganella > Duganella sp. BJB1802. The sequence continues at coordinate 48,041 of NZ_JABWEF010000018.1, forward strand.
GCTAAATGGCGCGGCACAAGCAATGGCGCCGGGCTGCGGCGTCGCCCTCGCGCCAGTTGGCCACGCCGGCGCCGACCGCGCACACGGTGCCGGCGAAGTCGTTTCAGTACGGCCGGGCGCCGCGCCCATCAGGCCGAACGGCTTGCGGCCGTAGCCGGCGCGCCGGCGCACGTCGATCGGGTTGATCGACGCCGCCGCCACCCCGCACCACCACTTGGCCGCGGCCGGGCGCCGGCGGCGGCGTCTCGCGCTACGCGCGCACGGCCGGTGGACGTCGCCGAACTGCTCGACGACGGCCGCCATATGAGACGCGCTCGCCGCTACCGCAGTTCTGCCGCTGCTCGCCCAGGTCGAGCCGGCCGTCGTCGCTGCGGATGGCGGCGGTGACCACGTCGCCCGGCCGCAGGTAGGCCGGATTGTCCAGCCCCTTCCGGATGAACAGCCGCCATTTGGTGGCGTCCGACATGAAGTGCTTCATGATCCACATCACCAGCTTGCCCGGCGCGCGCGCGGCGCAGCCGGCCGGCGTGCCGGTGGCGATCAGGTCGCCCGGCTCCAGGTTGTGCAGGCCCGACACCTCGGTCAGCGTCTGGTGCGGCTTGTAGAGCATGTCGCCGCACAGGCTGTCCTGGCGCGGCTGGCCGTTGACCGCCAGCCGCATGCGCAGCTCCGGCCAGCGCAGCCATTCGGCCGCGTCCAGCAGCAGCAGGTAGGGGCCGGCCGGGCCGAAGGTGCGGTAGCTCTTGCCCTTGTAGAACTGGCCCTGCGGCAGCTGCACGTCGCGCGCCGAGATGTCGTTGACGATGGTGACGCCGGCCAGCCAGTGGTGCAGCTCGCCGCTGCCGATGGTGGCGGCCGCGCGCAGCGGACGCTTCATCACCAGCCCCAGCTCGATCTCGTAGTCCAGCAGGCGTACGTGGGCCGGCCGCACCACGTCGTCGTGCGCCGAGGCCAGCGACGATGGCGCCTTGGTGAACAGCGTGTTGAAGCCGATGCGGGCCGGGTCCATGCCGGACTCGCGCACGTGGCTGGCGTAGTTGATGCCCTGGCACAGGAACTGGCGGTCGCTGGTGATGGGCGAGAGCAGCGTCACCAGCTCCAGGTCGAGCAGCGCCTGCTGCGGTGTGCTGGCCTGGGCCGCCGCCATGCCCTCGTTGATGAAGTCCGCCGTGCTGGCGTAGCGCTGCGGCAGCGGCGCGATGCGGCCCTGGTGGACCACGCCCCAGGTGGCGTTGCCCTCGTGCAGAAAGCGGACCACGGTGATTGCCATATTGTTCTCCTGTCTTGAATGGGTGGGGATGAAGAGGCGCGGACTACAGCCACGGACGCGGGCGGCCCATGGCGCGCCCCAGCAGCTTCAGGCGGGCCAGCGAGAGCCGGCCCTGCCACAGCAGCCGCGCCACCTTGAACAGCGTGCCGAGGTCGCGCCGCACGCCCATCGATGCCGGCACGTCGTCGCCCCAGGCCCAGATGCTGGCCAGCTCCAGCGGCACGTAGTGGGTGGGATGGTCGGCGGTGAACACGTCGCCGTCGGTGTAGTGCTCGAACTCCATGCCGTCCGGGTCGTACCAGTAGTCGAACAGCTGGCTGCCCAGCACGTGGCGGCCGATGCCCCACATGTGGCGGTGGCCGTTGGCGCGCAACACGTTGTGGCCCTGGCCCAGCGCGTCCAGGTCGACCACCTCGTAGGCGCTGTGCTCGTACTTGTCCTCGATGCCGCCGGCCAGCACGAAGCTGTGGTGGTCGGCCGGCGCCGCGCCTAGGTCGAGCCGGAAGAAGCACAGCGTGGGCGTGCCGTCCTCCAGGTACTGCACGTCGGTGGGGATCAGGCCCAGGTGGCGCATATACCACTGCGCCATGTTGGCGAAATCGACCGTCTGCAGCACCACGTGGCCCAGCCGCGCGATGGCGGCCGGCTCCAGCGGCGGGCGCACGGTGGCGTTGATGCGCGGCAGCAGGCCGACGCTGTTGGTGTGCGGATGCAGCGGCGCGCGCAGCGGCAGCGGCGCCAGCGTCTGCTGACCTGGGCCAGCCAGCAGGTTGCCGGCCGGGTCCACCAGCTCGACGCCGCTGCCGCCGCCGGCGCCGCGCCGGCCGGCAGGCGGCGCACCGACCACCTGCGCTTCGAGCCGCGCCAGCCGGCCTCGCCGGCCACGCTGAAGGCCGCGCCCGTAGCGCGAGCGGCTCGCCACGCCGCGCCAGGTGGATGCGGGGGCGTCGCCGGCGCCGCGCATCAGCAGCCGCTCGCCGTCGCGCGCCACCTGCCGCATGCCGAAGTCGGCCAGGAAGGCGGCCGTCGCGTCCAGGTCGGGTTTTTCAAACATCAGGAAGGCCAGCGCCTGCGCCTTGACCAGCGCGGCCGGGCGCGGCAGTTTTTGCACCCCCGGCGGCAGCGCGTGTTCCGGATAGGCCTGCGGGGTGCGCAGCGGGGTGCGTTTCGATCCGTTCATCATGTCTCCTTGAGGACGGTGTCGCCGTGGCGGCGATCGGTTATGGTTTGAAAGTGACATTATCGTCAGAATGACTTTGATGTCAATGGAAATTTTCGTATAATCGAAGGCCAGGCGCGGCATTGCGCCGCACAGAACCAACTATGAATCCAGACGAGATACCCAACCACCGCACCAGGGTCGCGGCCGAACGCCGCGAGAAGACCCGCGCCCGCCTGCTGGAGAGCGCGCTGCACGTGTTTTCCCGCAAGGGGCCGCAGGCGGTGATCGACGACGTGATCGCGCAGGCCGGCATGGCGCGCGGCTCGTTCTACAACTACTTCCGCACCAACGAGGAGCTGCTGGCGGCGCTCGCGAGCGAACTGAACAACGAACTGATACGGGCCATCGACCCGCTGGTGCTGGGCCTGGACGATCCGGCCGAGCGGGTGGCGCGCGGCGCCCGCATGCAGCTGCACGCGATCACCCAGTTCCCGTACCTGGGCGCCTTCATCTCGCGCCTGCCGTTCCCGACCGCCAACAGCAGCCTGCTGGGCCTGCGCTTCCTGACGCGCGACATCGCGCACGGCATCGCCGCGCAGCGCTTCCGCCAGATCCAGCCGCGCGTGGCGATCGACCTGGTGGCCGGCGTGGTGCTGAGCGCGGCCTACGCGCTGGCCTGCGAGCCGCTGGCGGCCGACTATCCGGAGCAGAGCGTGTGCCAGATGCTGCAGGGGCTGGGGGTGGACGGGGCGGAGGCGCAGCGCATCGTGGCGCTGCCGCTGCCGGAACTGAGCTTGCCGGACAGCGCCATCTTGTTGCGCGTCGGGGCTGATTCCGCGTAGCGCGATCTGGTATGATCGCGGGCAGAGCCAACTGCCCGACGAGAAAAACCAGAATGCCAGCCGCCACCAAAGACACTATCAAAGCCGCCACCGACCACCGTCCCCGCGTCGCCGCCGAGCGCCGCGAGCGCATGCGCAAGCGCCTGATCGAAAGCGCCTTGATCGTCTTCGCCCAGAAAGGCGTGGGCGCCAGCGTGATCCCGGAAGTGGTGGCGGCGGCGGAGGTGTCGCAGGGTTCGTTCTACAATTATTTCCGCACCAACGAGGAGTTGCTGACGGCCGTCAGCGAGGAGCTCAGCAACGAGATGCTGCAGCTGATCGAGGGCGTGGTCGGCGCCATCGCCGATCCCGGCCTGCGGGTGGCCACGGCGCTCCGCTGCTACCTGCAGCTGGCGCGCGGCAACCGTCTGGCGGCGCGTTTCCTGGCCAGCGCCGGCATGCGCGTCGGCGGCGAGCACAGCATGGTGTACGACGTGCTGCCGCCGGACTTGGAGGAGGGCGCCCGCCTGGGGCAGTTCGACCCCGCCGCGCTGACGGTGGCGGTGGACGTCATCAAGGGCACGGTGCTGATGGCCATGCACCGCATGGCGCACGGCCGCATCGCCAAGGACTACCCGGAGCAGATGGTGCAGGCCATGCTGCGGTCACTGGGCATGGGCACGGCCGACGCGGTCCGCCTGACGGCTGTGCCGCTGCCGCGCCTTGCCATCCCGGCCGAATCGCTGCTGGCCCGCGTGCAGGCCCGCGCCGCCGTCAAGGCCGCCGAGGGCTGATCGCGCCGCGCGGCCGGCTACGGCGCCAGCGACGGCACGGCGGCCGCCATCTCCAGCCGGATCACGGTGTCGACCGCATCCCGCTCCCCGGCCGGCACCTCGACCGACACGCCGCTCGCGCTCTGCTCGACCAGCACTTTGCGCCCGTCCATGCGCGTGGCCGCGATGACGCGCTGCGCCAGCGGCGGCAGGTTCAGGCGCTGCCCCGGCCACGCCAGCACATGCAGATAGACATCGCGTCCCTTGACGGTTGAACCGTACACCCCGTCCACCGGCTGATAAGGCCCCGGCCTGGTATCCTGCAGACTGGCGCCGTTGCGCCCCATCCACGCGCCGATCGCGCGCAACGCCGCCACCTGGTCCGGCGGGACATCGCCATCCGGGTCCGGGCTCATGTTGACCAGCACATTGCCGTTGCGGATAGCCGCGTCCACCGCCAGCCGGATCACCCGCTCCGGCGCCAGCGCGCCGCCGCCCGGCGTGTAGCCCCAGGCCCGCAGCGACAGCGAGAACGTCTTCTCCCAAGGCTTGGCCCGCACCGGCCCGGTGATCGGCGCGTCGCCTTCCTCGGTATCGAAGTCCCCCTGCCAGCCCGAGCGCGGATTGATCACCACCTTCGGCTGATAGCCGCGCACCATCTTGTTGAGCACCTCCGGCTGCCAGAACCAGGCCGCATCCGCGTCCGAGCCCTGGTGCGCCAGCCAGCCGCCGTCGTACCACAGCACGTCGATCTGCCCGTAATTGGCCATCAGCTCGCGCACCTGCCCGTAGGCCTGCCGCTTCATCAGCGCCGCGTTGTCGGCCAGCTCGCGCGGCGCGAAATAGCCGGGGAAGCGCCAGTCCATCGGCGAATAATAGATGCCGACCTTGAGCCCCTGCGCGCGCGCCGCCCGCACATAGCCGGCGATGAAGTCGGTGTGGGCCGCCGAACGCATCGCGTCGTAGCCGCCGTAGCTGGACGGGCTGTCGAACATCGCGAAGCCGTCGTGATGGCGCGCCGTCATCACCATGTAGCGCGCGCCCGCGTCCCTGGCCAGCGCGGCCCAGCCCTCCGGCCGGAAGCGGGCCGGATGGAAGTCCTGCGCCAGCCGCGCATACTCGGCCGCCGGCACCTTGTCGTTGTACATATGCCATTCGCCCTTACCGGGCAGCGCATACAGCCCCCAGTGGATGAAGATGCCGAGCTTGGCGTCGCGCCACCAGGCCATGTCCTGCGCGGACAGGCGCAGCTCCGGCGCCAGCGAGCCCGGATCGGCCAGCGACTTGGCGGCCGAGCGCTGCTCGTCGGTGAGTCCGGCCTGGCCGAATGCCGGCTGCGGCGCGTGGGCCACCACGCAACAGGCGAGGGCGGCCAGCAACTGCAAGTAGGTGCGCTTCATATTTTCCAATCAAAAAACATTGTGATGACCGGCGATTCTGCCGCCGCCGCCCGGCCGTGGCAATTGCAAAAACCACCAACACCGCCAACAAAATTGACGTTCTTCCCACAGGAAATTTGTAACAAAAGTGAAAATGAACATAGCGTCATAATGACAAAGACGTCGTTATGGTATATATTGCCCTCATTAAACACTTTTGCCGGCCCGGATGGGACGGACTACAGACCCCGACAGGAGGATGGAAAATTGAAAACGCACTACCAGTCCACGGCCCTCGCCGTCATCGCCGCCCAGCTCCTGGCCGGCTGCACGCCCGCGCCCACGGCGCCCCATGAGGAGGTGCGTCCGGTGCGCACCGTGGTCGCCGGCCGCAGCGCCGGCACCGTCGGCGCCGCCTATTCGGGCGAGATCCGCGCCCGCTACGAGAGCCAGCTCGGCTTCCGTACCGGCGGCAAGATCGTCGCGCGGCTGGTGGAGGTCGGCGCCCATGTGCGCCAGGGCCAGCCGCTGCTGCAGCTCGATCCGTCGCAGGAACAACTGCAGATGGCCGCCTCCGGCGCCGACACCGACGCCGCCCGCAGCCGCGTGGCGCAGGCGCGCACCGACCTGCAGCGCCTGATGCAGCTGCAGGCCCGCAACTTCGCCTCGGCGGCCGAGCTCGACCAGCAACGCCTGGCGCTCGACCAGGCCGAGGCGCAGCTGCGCGCGGCCCAGGCGCGCCAGCAGATCAACAGCAACCTGCGCGGCTACACCACGCTGGTGGCCGACCGCGACGGCGTGGTCAGCGCCATCGGCGCCGAGGCCGGCCAGGTGGTCGCGGCCGGCCAGCCCATCGTCACGCTGGCGGCCGACGGCGAGCGCGAAGTCACCATCAGCATCCCGGAGTCGCGCGTCGACGAGCTGCGCAACGCCAGCGCGCTGCAGGTGACGGTGTGGGCCCATCCCGGCCAGAGCTGGAAGGGCGCACTGCGCCAGCTCAGCCCCGACACCGACAGCGTGACCCGCACCTACTCGGCCCGCATCACCATCGTCGAACCCGATCCGGCGCGGCTGCGCCTGGGCATGACCGCCTCGGTGGCGGCGCCCGACGTCGACGGCCAGAGCGCGATCCGCCTGCCGATGACGGCCATCGTCGACCGCGACGGCCGCCGCCAGGTGTGGGTGGTCGATCCCAAGCAGGGCCGCGTGGCGCCGCGCCAGGTGCAACTGGGCAGCGCGCAGAACGACAGCGTGCTGGTGGTGGGCGGCCTGGCCGGCGGCGAGACCGTGGTCAGCGCCGGCGTCCACATGCTGCAGCCGGGCCAGCGCGTCGCGCTGGAAGCCGGAGGTGCCAAATGAAGGGCGTCAACTTGTCCGAATGGGCACTCAAGCACCAGCAGATGATGGCCTTCCTGCTGTTGCTGCTGTCGGTGGCCGGCGTGCTGGCCTACTGCAGCCTGGGGCAGAAGGAGGATCCCGAGTTCACCATCAAGACCATGGTGGTGCAGGCCAACTGGCCCGGCAGCTCGGCCCAGCAGATGGCCGACCAGGTCACCGACCGGCTGGAGAAGGCGCTGCAGGAAGTGGCCGAGGTGGACTACCTGTCGACCTACGTCAAGCCGGGCGAGACCCAGATCAAGGTCAACCTGCGCGAGGACGTGCCGCCGCGCGTGGTGGCCGACGTCTGGTACCGCGTGCGCAAGAAGGTGGGCGACATCCGCCACACGCTGCCGCCCGGCACCCAGGGGCCGTTCTTCAACGATGAATTCGGCGACACCTTCGGCAACCTGTACGCCATCACCGGCGACGGCTTCAGCTACGCCGACCTGCGCAAGATGGCCGACGCGGCGCGCAACGAGTTCCTGCGCGTGGGCGACGTCAACAAGGTCGACCTGGTCGGCCGCCAGGACGAGAAGATCTACGTCGAAACCTCGACCGCCAAGCTGGCCTCGCTGGGCGTCGATCCGGCGCTGATCGCCGCCACGCTGGCGCAGACCAACGCCGTGGCCGCCGCCGGCACCGTGCAGACCACGGCCGAGCAGGTGCGCCTGACCGTCAGCGGCGAGTTCGACTCGGTGGAGAACATCCGCGCCATCGGCATCCGCGCCGGCCAGCGCACCTTCCGCCTGGGCGACATCGCCGACGTGCGGCGCGGCTTCGTCGAGCCGGCCACGGCGCGCATGCGCTTCAACAGCCAGCCCGCGCTGGGCCTGGCGGTGAGCATGCGCAAGGGCGGCGATGTCATCAGCCTGGGCAAGCAGCTGGAGGCGACCGTCAAGCGGGTCCAGGCCAGCCTGCCGGTGGGCGTGCAGATCCACGCCGTCAGCGACCAGCCGCAGGTGGTGGCGCACTCGGTGTTCGAATTCAAGAAGAGCCTGGCCGAGGCGGTGCTGATCGTGCTGGCCGTGAGCTTCTTCTCGCTGGGCATGCGTACCGGCCTGGTGGTGGCGCTGTGCATCCCGCTGGTGCTGGCCATGACCTTCCTGGCCATGTATGTGATGGGCATCGACCTGCAGCGCATCTCGCTGGGCGCGCTGATCATCGCGCTGGGCCTGCTGGTGGACGACGCCATCATCGCCGTGGAAATGATGGCGCTCAAGCTGGAGCAGGGCTGGGACAAGTTCCGCGCCGCCACCTACGCCTACACCGCCACCGCCTTCCCGATGCTGACCGGCACCCTGATCACGGCGGCCGGCTTCCTGCCGGTGGGCTTCGCCAAGTCCGGCACCGGCGAGTATGTGTATTCGCTGTTCCAGGTGGTCGGCATCGCGCTGGTGCTGTCGTGGATCGTGGCGGTGCTGTTCACGCCCTACATCGGCTTCAAGCTGCTCAAGGAGCACGCCCACGCCGGCCACGACGAGGACGCGGTCTACCAGCGCGGCATGTACGTCAAGTTCCGCCGCCTGGTCGAGCTGTGCCTGCGCCGCCGCCACTGGGTGATCGGCGCCACGCTGGCCCTGTTCGCCGGCTCGCTGCTGCTGTTCCAGCTGGTGCCGCAGCAGTTCTTCCCGGCCTCCGACCGCCCCGAGCTGATGGTCGACCTGTGGCTGCCCAAGGCCGCCACGTTCGAATCGAGCGAGCGCGAAGTGCGCCAGATGGAGGCGCTGCTCAAGGCCGACCCGGACGTCGCCGCAGTGACCAGCTTCGTCGGCAACGGCAGCCCGCGCTTCTACCTGCCGCTGGACGTGCAGACGCCCAACCTGAACCTGGGCGAGCTGCTGGTGATGACCAAGGGCGGCGAGGCGCGCGAGCGCGTCATGGGCCGCCTGCAGCAGATGTTCGACCAGCGCTTCGCCAACGTGCGCGGACGCGTCAACCGGCTGGAGAACGGCCCGCCGGTCGGCTATCCGCTGCAGTTCCGCGTGTACGGCAACGACAACGCCAAGGTGCGCGAGATCGCCGACCAGGTGGCCGCCATCGTGCGCGCCAACCCCGACGTGCGGCGCGTGAACCAGGACTGGGGCGAGCGCGTCAAGCGGGTGCGGGTCGACGTCGACCAGGACAAGGCGCGCGCGCTGGGCATCAGCTCGCGCCAGGTCAAGGAGACGCTGGAGGCGTCGCTGTCCGGCACGCCGATCACCGAGTACCGCGAGGAAGACCAGAGCATCGCCGTGGTGGCGCGCCTGGTGGCCTCCGAGCGCACCGACCTGAACAACCTGAAGGACGCCCGCGTCTATCTGCGCGACGGCAAGTTCGTGCCGGTGTCGCAGCTGGCCCGCCTGACGCTCGACAGCGAGGACAGCGAACTGTGGCGCCGCAACCGCATCCCGACCCTGACGGTGCGGGCCGACATCGCCGGCGCCCAGGCCCCGGACGTCACCCGCGCTCTGCTGCCCAAGCTGGACGCGCTGGCCAAGACGCTGCCGCTGGGCTACGGCATCGACACCGGCGGCGCCTTCGAGTCCAGCGCCAAGGCGCAGCACTCGGTGTTCGCGGTGATGCCGGTGACGCTGATCGTGGTGCTGGTGCTGCTGATGGTGCAGCTGCAGGACATGAAGAAGATGGCGCTGGTGCTGCTGACCGCGCCGCTGGGCCTGATCGGCGTGAGCATCATCATGGCCGCCTTCCGCATCCCGTTCGGCTTCGTGGCGATGCTGGGCGTGATCGCGCTGGCCGGCATGATCATCCGCAACTCGGTGATCCTGGTGGTGCAGATCGACCACGAGGTGGCCAACGGCATGCCGCTGTGGACCGCCATCGTCGAATCGGCGGTGCGCCGCCTGCGCCCCATCGTGCTGACCGCGCTGGCCGCGATCCTGGCGATGATACCGCTGACCGAGTCGGTGTTCTGGGGCCCGATGGCGTGGGCCATCATGGGCGGCCTGGCGGTGGCCACGCTGCTGACGCTGATCTTCCTGCCGGCCCTGTACGCGGCCTGCTACCGGGCCCTGCGCCCCAGCGCGGCCTGAGCGCCGCAACGAAAGGATACGCAACATGAAACAGTTTTCTCATCTGGGCCGCGGCCTGCTGCTGGCCGCCTCCGCCGCGCTGTGGCTGGCGCCGCAGGCCGGCCGGGCGCAATCGCTGGACCTGGTGGCCGCCTACCGCCAGGCGCTGCAATACGACCCGACCATCCAGGCGGCCGGCCAGGCGCTGGCGGCAGGCCGCGAGCTGGCGGTGCAGGGCGACGCCCTGCTCAAGCCGCGCGTCAACCTGCAGGCCGGCGTGAGCCGCATCCACGAGCACATGGACAGCGAGCTGCCGGGACCGGCGGCCGGGCTGCTGCCGTCCGACAGCAGCGGCACCGCGCGCCAGGCCACGGTGCAGCTGGTGCAGCCGCTGTACCAGCAGGGCGCGCGCGCCACGCGCCGCCAGCTGCATGAGCAGAGCGCGCTGGCCGGCACCCGCTACGACGGCGAGCGCGAGCAGCTGGTGCTGCGCGTGGCCGAGGTCTACCTGGGCGTGGTGGTGGCGCAGGAGGCGCTGCGCGTGGAGCAGGCCGAGCTGGCCGCCGTGCGGCAGCAGCGCGACCGTGCCCAGGCCCGCTTCGAAGTCGGCCACGGCAAGATCACCGAGGTGCACGAAGCCCAGGCGCGGCTGGACGCGGTGCGGGCCCGCCTGCTGACCGCGCAGTCGCAGCTGGAGCTGAGCCAGGCGCGGTTCAGCGAAACGGTCGGCAGCGCGCCGCAGCAGCTGGCGCCGATGGCGGACGGCTTCGCGCCGCGCCTGCCGGAGCCGGCCAGCCTGGCCGCGTGGCAGGCGCGCGGCGAGGCCGGCAACACGCTGGTGCGCAGCCAGCGCTCGGCGCTGGACATCGCCGGCGCCGAGCTGGACAAGAACAGCCTGAAGGCCCGCCCGACCATCGACCTGGTGGCCAGCTACGGCGCCAAGAACCAGAGCGGCGGCCTGTCGGCGCTGGTGGCGCCGAACGGCGAGCGCAACGCCTCGATCGGCCTGCAGTTGAACGTGCCGCTGTACGCCGGCGGCGGGCTCGATTCGCGCCAGCGCGAGGCGGTGGCGCGGCGCGCCGAGGCCGAGCAGCAGCTGGCCGCCGCACGCCGCGACGTGCGCCTGAAGGTGCAGGAAGGCTATCTGGCCGTGACCACCGGCGTGGCCCGCGTGGCCGCGCTGGAGCAGGCGCTGCTGTCGGCGCGCAGCGCGCTGCAGGCGACCACGCTGGGCCGCGACGTCGGCACCCGCACCGCGCTCGACGTGCTGGACGCGGAGCAGCGGGTGGCCTCGGCCGAGCGCGAGCTGGTGCAGGCGCGCGCCGACTACCTGCTGGGCCGCCTGCGCCTGTCGGCGGCGGCCGGCGAATTGAGCGAAGAGAGCCTGCGCGCGCTGGGGCCCTGGTTCGCATCCTGACACACGGCGCGTAACGACCGGGAGAACGACATGTTGAAAACGATCCACGACCAGGGCGCCCATCCGAGGCCGGGCCAGCCGCGCGAGCGGGTGCTGCCCATCGACCCGGCGCCGTTCCGCGCCGCCATCGACTTCTACCGGCTGGACGCCGAGCGCCGCAAGCCGGCGCCGCGCGCCGCCTCCAACCAGACCGCAAGGCAACCATCATGCGACAAAACCTGCCCGTGACCTCCGTCGAATACCCGCTGGACGAGGGCAAGCCCCTGGTCTCCAAGACCGACCTGCGCGGCAGGATCGTGTACGCCAATCCGTATTTCGTCGAGGCCAGCGGCTACAGCGAAGAGGAACTGCTCGGCGCGCCGCACAACATCGTGCGCCATCCCGACATGCCGCCGGCCGCCTTCGCCGACCTGTGGGGCACGCTGCAGGCCGGCCAGGCGTGGAACGGCCTGGTCAAGAACCGCCGCCGCAACGGCGACTTCTACTGGGTCGAGGCCAGCGTCATGCCGGTGCGCGAGCACGGCAAGGTGGTGGGCTACATCTCGGTGCGCACCAAGCCGGCGCGCGCCCAGGTCGAGGCCGCCGCCGGCGCCTACCGCCGCATGGCGGACGGCAACCGCGAGCGGCTGGCGCTGCGCCAGGGACAGGTGCGCCGCCTCGGCTGGAACGGTGTCGGCGCGGCCTGGCGTTGCCTGTCGACCGAGGTGCGCACGCTGGCCGCGCTGGGCGCCATCTGCGCGCTGCTGCTGGGCGGTGGCGGCGCCGGCGCCTTGCTGCTGGGCGGGCGCGCCGGCGCCTGGTTCGCGGCCGGCGGCGTGGCCGGGGCCGCGCTGATCGGCGTGCTGTGGCACGGCCTGCAGACCACCTTCGTGGCGCCGCTGCGGGACGCCATCGGCGCCGTGCGTACCATCGCCAGCGGCGAGCTGGGCGGCACGCTCGACACCAGCCGCGACGACGACGTCGGCCAGCTGCTGCGCGCCACCCAGCAGATGAACCGCAACCTGGCCGCCATCGTCGGCGACGTGCACGCCAACGTCGACGGCATCCGCGCCGCCACCAGCGACATCGCGGCCGGCAACGCCGACCTGGCGCTGCGCACCGAGGCGCAGGCGGCCAGCCTGGAGGAATCGGCCGCCAGCGTCGAGCGGCTGGTGGTCACCGTCAGGCAGACCGCCGGCAACGCCCAGGTCGCCAGCGAGCTGATGGCCCAGGCCGCCGTCGTGGCGCGCAAGGGCGGCGCCGCCGTCGGCCGCATGGGCGTGACGATGGGCGACATCAGCCAGGCCGGCCGCCGCATCGAGGAGATGATCGCGCTGATCGAAGGCATCGCCTTCCAGACCAACATCCTGGCGCTGAACGCGGCGGTGGAGGCGGCCCGCGCCGGCGAGCAGGGGCGCGGCTTCGCGGTGGTGGCGTCGGAGGTGCGCCACCTGGCGCAGCGCTCCACCGCGGCGGCCAAGGAGATCAAGGCCCAGCTGGGCGACACGGTCGACAAGGTGGCGCACGGCAACCTGCTGGTGCGCGAGGCCAGCCAGATGGCCGACGAGATCGTCGGCGCGGTCGGCCATGTCTCCGGCCTGATGCGCGAGATCGCCGTCGCCAGCGGCGAGCAGAGCGCCGGCATCGCGCAGGTCAGCGGCGCGCTGGACGAGCTCGACGAGCGCACCCAGCAGAACGCCGCCCTGGTGGAGCAGGCGGCGACGGCGGCGGCCAGCCTGCACGACCAGGCCGGCCGGCTGACGCAGGCGATCGGCCTGTTCACGCTGGAGCGTCCGGCCGGCAACGCGCGCCCGGCGCGCACGCCGCTGCGGCAGCTGCGTTGAACGGCGCGGTGAACACCGGCGAGATGCTGCGCGACGCCGGCAAGCTGGCGCGGCTGGCCGCCGCCATCCTGGAGGACAGCGCCGACCTGCTTGAGCGCGTGATGGCGCTCGCCAGCGAGGGCGTCGACGACAGCGACCGGGTGACGGCGACGATCCGCGCGCTTCAGCGGCAGCTGGAGTCGGCCGCGCCGCGCCCGGGCGGCGAGCGGGCGGCGGGCGCCGAACTGCGGGCGGCCAGCGCGGCCGCGCGCCTGCTGATGCTGAAATCGGCCGCCACGGTGGTGCGGATACGCCAGCTGATCGGCAGCGCAACCATCTCCGAGCGCTACCGCTGGGGCACCAGGGCGCCGGGCGCGAGCATGGTCCAGGTCTACGCGGACCTGGACGAGCTGGCGCGGATCGCGGCGGAAGCGGCCGCCTGCTGGCCGGTCGCCAGGGCCGAGATCCAGGCGGTGGAACGCGGGATCGCCACCATGTGCCATGTGGCGCGCCACCACCGCGCGGTGGCCGGGGATGCGTTGCAGGCGGTGGAAAAGCTGCACGAGCGCGTCACCCTGTTCGTGCGCATGCTGCGGCAGGCCGGGTTTTCGTAGGACCGCGCCGGAATTATGCAAATCACCAACCGGCTTAACGAAATGTACTAACGGTTACGTCTCCTATGTCGGATGCTTATCGCAAGTGCTAGCATCCCGGCAATAATCAGCCTAGGAGACCGTCTCAATGCAGCACTTCCGCCCCATTTGCCTGGCAGCCATCGCCTCGCTCTGCCTTCCACTGTCGGCCAACGCCGGCCAGCCCGCGCCGCGCCGCATCGTCGTGGACGCCGCGCAGGCGCTCCAGCCGCTCGACCGTTTCTACGACCTGTCGGTCGGCTCCGACTATCCCGGCACGCTGCAGCGCGACGACAGCATGGCGCAGCTGAAGACCACGGTCGATGAGCTGGGCTTCCGCTACCTGCGCTTCCACGCCATCTTCCACGACGTGCTGGGCACGGTGCGGATCGAGGATGGCAAGACGATCTACGACTGGACCAAGCTCGACCAGCTGTACGACAAGATGCTGGCCCGTCACATCAAGCCCTTCGTCGAGCTGGGCTTCACGCCGCAGGCCATGGCGACCTCGCAGAACAAGATCTTCTACTGGCAGGGCAACACCTCGCATCCCGATCCGGACAAATGGAAGGACCTGATCGCGGCCTTCGTGCGCCACATCGAGCAGCGCTACGGCCAGGAGGAGGTGCGCAGCTGGTTCTTCGAAGTGTGGAACGAGCCCAACCTGGACGGCTTCTGGGAACGCGCCGACCAGAAGGCGTATTTCGACCTGTACGTCAACACCGCCAACACCATCAAGTCCATCGACCCGGCGCTGCGCGTGGGCGGGCCGTCCACCGCCGGCGCGGCGTGGGTGCCGGAGTTCCTCGACCACGTGGCCAAGAGCGGCGCCGCCGTCGATTTCGTCACCACCCACACCTACGGCGTGGACGGCGGCTTCCTCGACGAGAAAGGCGAGGGCGACACCAAGCTGTCGCCGTCGCCGGACGCCATCGTCGGCGACGTGCGGCGCGTGCGCGAGCAGATCTCGGCGTCCAAGTTCCCCAAGCTGCCGCTGTACTTCACCGAGTGGAGCACCAGCTACACGCCGCGCGACCTGGTGCATGATTCCTACATCAGCTCGACGTACATCCTCAGCAAGCTCAAGGCCAGCAAGGGCCTGGTGCAGGGCATGAGCTACTGGACCTACACCGACCTGTTCGAAGAGCCGGGTCCACCGACCAAGCCGTTCGAGGGCGGCTTCGGCCTGTTGAATCCGCAGGGCATCCGCAAGCCCGCGTATTTCGCCTACAAGTACCTGCATGCGTTGAGCGGCAACGAGATCCCGGTGGCCGACGCGCAGGTGATGGCGTCCTCCGACGGCCGCAAGGTGACTGCCGTGGTGTGGGACTTCCAGCAGCCGGAGCAGAAGGTCAGCAACCGGCCGTTCTACAGCCGCGTGGTGCCGTCGTCGCCGTCGGCGCCGCTGGCTGTGCATTTCAGTCACGTCAAGCCCGGCAAGTACCGCCTGCGGTTGCACCGTACCGGCTTCCGCGCCAACGACGCCTACTCGGCCTACATCGAGATGGGCGCGCCGAAGACGCTGACCACCGCCCAGGTCGACCAGCTGCACGCGCTCACCCGCGACCTGCCCGAGACCGACCGTGTGATCAAGGTCGGCAAGAGCGGCGCCGTCGACGTCAACGTGCCGATGCGCAGCAACGACGTCGCCCTGGTCACGCTGACGCGGGAGGATTGAGCGTGACGCGTCGCCTGCTGAAAATCGCCGCCGCCTGCACGCTGGCGCTGGCCGCGCTCGGCCCCGGCCACGCCGCGGCTCAGGGGGCGCCCGGCCATCCCGACTGGCCGGGCGCCGGCCAGCTGTTCGTCGGCACCTGCTACCAGCCGGTCGACCGCAGCCGCGAGCAGATCCAGCGCGACATCGCCCTGATGCGCGAGTCCGGCTTCAAGGTGGTACGCATGGGCGACCTGTCGTGGGATTATTTCGAGCCGGCCGACGGCAAGTTCGAATTCGCCATCTTCGACTGGATCATGGACCAGATGCACGCCGCCGGCATCCGCGTCATCGTCGACATCGCCGGCCTGCCGGCGCCGCTGTGGCTGCACCACAAGTACCCCGGCGTCGACCTGGTCACGCAGCAGGGCAACCGCCTCGACGCGGCCGAGCGCTACATGGACAATATCAGCGACCCGGACTACAAGCGCCTGGTGGCGCGCTTCGCCGACAAGCTCACCAAGCGCTACGCCAGGCATCCGGCGCTGCTGGCGATCGGCTTCGACAACGAGATCGGCAACGGCTTCATGTCGTACTCCGAGGCCGACCGCAAGCGCTTCATCGTCTGGCTGAAGAAGAAGTACGGCAGCCTCGCCGCGCTCAACCAGGCCTGGGCCACGCAGCGCTGGTCGCGCCACATCGGCGACTGGGACGAGGTGCGCCTGCCGTACGCGGAAGGCCCCGGCGCCTACGAGCGCCAGATCGACCTGCGCCGCTACTGGTCCGACGTCACCATCGGCACCTTGAAAGACCTGGAGGCGATCCGCCGCCGCAACACGCCCGACAAGCCGGCCATCTCCAACCTGTGGGACAGTGCCGGCCGCAAGGGCTTCGACTACCTGTCGAGCTACCGCGACTACGCCCACTACGGCGCGATGGGCTTCTACCCCGGCTCGCCGGTCGGCTCCGGCTTCGAGGCGCTGATGATGAAGGGCGCCATGTCGACGCCGATCTGGTTCAACGAATTCACCGCCGGCGGCCCGGGCTACTACGGCACCAGGGGGCGCTCGCGCATGTGGGCGCACTTCGGCCTGCTGCTGGGCGCGCAGACGGTGCTGGCGTGGACCTACAACAGCCACCTGGGCGGCGAGGAGCAGGCGCTGTTCGGCCTGCTGGACCACGACGACCGGCCGTCGTGGAAGCTGGGCGAGTTCGCCACCATCGCGGCCGACTTCGACAAGCTGCAAAAGCTCGGCTTTCCGCGCATGACGCAGCCGAAGGTGGCCTTCGCCTACTCGTTCGACAATATGCAGGCCACCAACCCGGCGGGACCGGACAACACCAACACCGTGCGGCCCTACATCACCACGCCGTACCTGACGCAGGCGCACAACGCCTTCGAGCCGCTGTTCAAGGACAACATCGACGTGGCCGTCATCAACATCGCGCACGAGGACCTGAGCCGCTACAGCCTGCTGGTGGTGCCGGGCCTGTACCTGATGGACCAGGCCAGCGCCGACGCCATCCGCAAGTTCGTCGGCGACGGCGGCACGGTCATCATGACCGCGCTGTCGGACAAGGTCAACGAGCACAACCAGTGGTTCAACACGCCGCTGCCGGGCCGCCTGACCGACGTGTTCGGCCTGCGCACCAACGAGTTCTACAACGGCGGCACGCTGCTGACCAAGATCGGCGACGAGGAAGTCAAGGGCAGCATCGGCCACTACGAGGTGCTGGAACCGTCCACCGCGCAGGTGCTGGCGCGCTTCAGCAACGTCGACGGCACGCCGCCCTCGATCACGGTCAACAACTACGGCAAGGGCAGGGCGATCTATGTCGCCACGGCGGCCCAGCCGCAGATCATGCGGCCGCTGTACCGCCAGCTGTACGCCAGCCTGGGCATCGCGCCGGGGCCGAAGACGCCGGACGGCGTCTACGCCCGCACGGTCGAGGGCCGCACGCTGTACGTCAACACCACCGGCGAGGCCAAGGAGGTGGCGATCGACGGCGCCATGACGGGCGTGCTGGGCGGCAAACAGTGGACCGGCACCCTGCGGCTGGAGCCGCTGGGCGTCGAGCTGCTGGCCAGGTAATTCCGGCGGCGAGCGCCCCCGCGCCGCGTGCCCGCGGCCGGTGCCGGCGTCGCCGCCATCATCCAACAGAGGATTCCATACCCATGCGATATTTCCAGTACTTGTGCCTGTGCGCGCTCACGTCCGTTTGCCTGGCGGCGGCCGCGTCCGACCCGGTTCCCTACGCGACGGAACACGTGATCGCCGCCGGCGACAGCGCCGCCGCGATCGCCGAGAAGGCGGCCAAGGTGCTGCCGCGCCCCAACCAGAGCGCCTGGATGCGGATGGAGCGCACCTTCTTCCTGCACTTCGGCGTCAATACCTTCAACGAAGTGGAGTGGGGCAGCGGCCGCGAGACGCCGTCGCTGTTCAACCCCGAAGCGCTGGACGCGCGCCAGTGGCTGGGCGCGGTCAAGCAGTTCGACGGCAAGATGATCGTGCTGGTGGCCAAGCACCACGACGGCTTCGCCATGTGGCCCAGCCGCTACACCGCCCACTCGTCCGCCGCCAGCCCGTGGCGCGGCGGCAAGGGCGACCTGGTGCGCGAGGTGGCCGACGCCGCCCGTGCGGCCGACGTCAAGCTGGGCATCTACCTGTCGCCGGCCGACCTGTACCAGCTCAAGACCAACCCGTCCAATCCCGCCGGCTACTACGGCAACGGCAGCCCGGTCGTGATGTCGGCCATCCCCACCGACCCGGCCAGCTTCCAGAGCGACCCGTCCCGGGGCCGCGCGCCGACGCCCGGCTTCCAGTCCTACCACTACCGGGTCAACGACTACAACCGCTACTTCCTCAACCAGCTGTACGAGCTGCTGACCCAATACGGCCCGGTGCAGGAGGTCTGGTTCGACGGCGCCAACCCCGACCCCAGCGTGGCGGAAACCTACGACTACGAGGCGTGGTACGACCTGATCCGCAAACTGCAGCCGCAGGCCGTCATCATGGGCAAGGGCCCGGACGTGCGCTGGGTCGGCACCGAAAGCGGCTACGGCCGCACCACCGAATGGAGCGTGGTGCCGCTGCCCACCGCGCCCGCGCAGTTCCGCTGGCCGGACATGCACGGCCAGCTCGGCGGCCGCGAGCAGCTCAAGCCGGGTTCGCACCTGTGGTGGTATCCGGCCGAGACCAACGTCACCATGCTGGCCAACGGCCAGTGGTTCTGGGCCCGCGACAAGCGCCCGCGCCCGGTCACGCAGCTGGTGGACATCTTCTACTCGTCGATCGGCCGCAACGGCAACCTGATCCTCAACCTGTCGCCCGACCGGCGCGGCCTGCTGCCGGACGACCAGGTCGCCGCGCTGGGCCAGGTGGGCGAGATCGTGCGCGCCACCTTCGCCACCAACCTGGCGGCCGGCGCCCAAGCCTCGGCCGACCACGCGGCGCCGCGCCACGCGGCCGGCGCCGCGCTGACGGCAAGCTCGACACCTGGTGGGAGGCCGCCCCCGGCCGCAGCGGCGGCACGCTGACGCTGGCGTTGCGCCAGCCGGCCCGCTTCGACGTGGTGTCGCTGCAGGAGGCGGTGGACCGGCGCGGCCAGCGCATCGAATCGTTCGCCATCGACACCTGGGACGGCGCGGCTTGGGTCGCGGCCCGGCCGATCGCGTCGGACGAGCTGACCACGGTCGGCCACCGCCGGCTGGTGCGGCTGCAATCGCCGATCACCACGGACCGGGTGCGCGTGCGCGTCACCGGCGCGCGGCTGGCGCCGACCTTGGCCGAGGTGGGCCTGTACCTGCAATCGACCGAACTGCTGCCGCCGGCCATCGCCGACCGCGACGCCGACGGCAGGGTGGCCATCAGCCATCCGGACGGCGGCACCATCGTCTACACCACCGACGGTTCCGCGCCGGCGGCCGGCTGCCGGTGTACGTCGCGCCGCTGGCGCTGGCGGCCAGCGGCACGGTGCGAGCCGCCCGGCTGCTGCCGGACGGGCGCCTCGGCGTGGCCGGGCGGCGCGACTTCATCGGCCTGTCGCCGCGCGGCTGGAAGGTGGTGGCGGTCGACAATGAGGACGCCGGCCACCCGGCTGCCTTTGCCATCGACGGCGATCCGTCCACCTGGTGGAACACCCGCTGGGGCGACGACGTGAAGCTGCCGCACGCCATCACGGTCGACATGGGCCGGGCGCACCGCATCGCCGGCCTGGTCTACCTGCCGAGGCAGGACGGCCAGCTCGGCGGCACGGCCGAGAACTACCGCTTCGACACCAGCGAGGACGGCGTGCACTGGAACGCCGCCATCGAGCGCGGCACTTTCGCCAACATCCGCAACAACCCGGACAGCCAGCAGGCCCGCTTCGCCCCGGTGAACGCGCGCTACTTCCGCTTCACCGCGCTGGACGAGGTGTGGCACGGCGGCGCGACCAACGCGGCGGAACTGTCCGTGATCCCTGCCGACGCCGACTAAGCAACCTTGGGAACAACGACCATGCTTAAACAACGCATCCTCATCCTGGCGCTGCTCGCCTGCGGCCACGCCGGCGCCGGCGAGCGCCTGTCGCTGGACGCCGGCTGGCGCTTCCTGCAGGGCGACGTGGCGCTGCCCGCCATCCAGGGCCACGGCGCCAGCTACCTCAGCGCGCAGACCGGCCAAGCGCACGGCCCGGCGCAGGCCGACTACGACGATTCCGACTGGCGCCGCGTCGACCTGCCGCACGACTGGGCGGTCGAAGGCCCGTACGACGCCGCGCAGAACAAGTCGCAGGGCTACCGTCCGCGCGGCATCGGCTGGTACCGGCGCTACTTCACGCTGCCGGCCTCGGACCGGGGCCGCCATCTGGAGCTGCAACTGGACGCGGTCGCCACGCACAGCACCGTGTGGGTGAACGGCATCGTGGTCAACCGCAACTGGTCCGGCTACAACGGCCGCGCGCTCGACATCACGCCCTATGTGCGCTACGGCGACGAGGTCAACACCATCGCTGTGCGCGCCGACGCCGAGGTGATGGAGGGCTGGTGGTACGAGGGCGCCGGCATCTACCGCCACACCTGGCTGGTCAAGCGCGACGCGCTGCACATCGCCACCGACGGCGTGCACGCCAACCCGGTGCTCAAGGACGGCCGCTGGACGCTGCCGGTGACGGTGCAGCTGGAAAGCAGCGCCGAGGCGCCGCGCAAGGCGGTGCTCGACGTGCGCGTGGTCGACCCGGCCGGCGCCGAGGTGGCGCACGGCAGCGTGCCGGTGCGGGTGGACGCGCTCGGCAAGGCCAGCGCGCAGCTCGCGCTGGCGGTGCGCGATCCGAAGCTGTGGAGCCCCGGGCATCCCGATCTGTACCGCGTGCGGACGACCCTGCGCGACGGCGCCGCCGAGATCGACAGCAACGAGCTGCGCACCGGCTTCCGCACCATCCGCTTCGACGCCGCGCGCGGCTTCTTCCTCAACGGCGAGCCGGTCAAGCTGCAGGGCGTGGCGATCCACCAGGACCATGCGGGCGTCGGCGTGGCCGTGCCGGATTCGATCTGGGAGTTCCGTCTGCGCCAGCTCAAGGCCATGGGCGTGAACGCGATCCGCTTCGCCCACAACGCGCCGGCCGCCGAGGTGGTGGACCTGGCCGACCGCCTGGGCCTGATGGTGATGGACGAGAACCGCAACTTCAACCCGTCGGCCGACTACCTGGGGCAGCTGCGCTGGCTGGTGCAGCGCGACCGCAACCACCCGAGCGTGATCCTGTGGTCGATCTTCAACGAGGAGCAGTTGCAGGGCAGCGAGACCGGCTACCAGATCGCGCGCCGCATGGTGGCGGCGGTCAAGGAGCTGGACCCGACCCGGCCGGTGACGGCGGCCATGAACGCCGGCCTGTTCGCCGACCGTAACGCCGCGCAGGCGCTGGACGTGGCGGGCATCAACTACCAGGTGTGGGAATACGACCGCTTCCACAAGACCTTCCCGGACAAGCCGGTGTTCAGCTCCGAGGACACCTCGGCCTTCATGTCGCGCGGCGAATACACGACCGACTGGAACCGCCACCTGGTGGCCAGCCTGGACGACGACGCCGCCGGCTGGGGCCAGACCCAGCGCCGCAGCTGGAAGCTGATCGACGAGCGGCCCTTCCTGGCCGGCGGCTTCGTCTGGACCGGCATCGACTACCGGGGCGAGCCGACGCCGCACGAGTGGCCGAGCGCCTCGTCCTTCTTCGGCATCCTGGACCTGTGCGGCTTCCCCAAGACCGCGTTCTACATCCGCCAGGCGCTGTGGCGCAAGGACATCACCATGGTCAAGCTGGCGCCGCACTGGACCTGGCCGGGCCGCGAAGGCCAGCCGGTCAAGGTGCTGGTGGCCAGCAACGCCCCGCGCGTGCGCCTGCTGCTGAACGGCGCCGTGATCGGCGAACGCGACGTCGATCCCTACGACATGGCCACCTTCGAGGCGCCGTACGCGCCCGGCCGGCTGAGGCGGTGGCGTTGCGCGCCGGCGCCGAGGCTCTGGCCGCGACAGCGTGCCGACACACCAGCGGCGTGCTGGTGCTCACGCGCCCGACCGCGCCGCGCTGGTTGGCGACGGCGCCGACGCGAAAGCCGGTGACGGTGAGCGCGGTCGACGCCCAGGCCATCCGAAAGCCGACCGCTAACCTGCACGTGCGCTTCGAGGCCAGCGGCGCGGGCGCCATCATCGGCGTCGGCAATGGCGATCCGAACTCGCACGCGTCGGAGAAGGCGCCGGAGCGCGACCTCTACAACGGCCTGGCGCAGGTGATCGTGCAGAGCCGGCGCGGCGGGCAGGGCGGGTTCGCTGCTGCGCCAGCGCTGACGGCCTGCAACCGGCCGAGACGGTGCTGGCGGTGCGGGCGGTGGCGCCGCTGCCGGCCGCGCCCGAGGCGCAGCCGGTGGTGCGCGTGGGCGGCTGGCGCATCTCGCCGGCGCAGGCCGCGTCCCGGATCCGAACCTGATGCTGGCCGACAGCGACATGAACAGCTGGGCTTCAGCGCGCCGCCGCTCAGGCAGGCGGCCGAGGCGCTGCGCTGGCGCACCTACCGCGCGCCGCTCGGTCTGCGCGGCGACCGCAACGACGGCCGCGCGCGTCTGGTGTTCGGCGAAATCGCCGGCAGGGCCGAGGTGTGGCTCGACGGCGTCAAGCTGGGCGAGAAGGGCGCGGCGGAGGCGGGACCGCTGTCGCTGCCGCTGCCGAAGGGCGCGGCGTGGCGCACGCTCACCGTGCTGGTGGAAGCGCAGCCGAACCAGCCATCCGGCCTGATCGGCCCGGTGCTGGTGGAACCAGGCGCGCCATGAGGCTGGCGGCCATCCTGCTCGCGCTGGCGGGCGCGGTGCCTCGCGCGTCTGCCGCGACCGCCACCCCCGGCGGGCACGGCAAGCGCTGCCGCCAGTTCCCGCGCCGCGCCGCGACCGCCTCTGGCGGCCACGGCGTCGCCGCATTCGCGACCGTAATGGGGACAACGCCGCCCTGGCCGTCGGGCGCCACCGTCACCGTCGGGAATGGCAGGGTGCTGGAGGTGGCGCTGCGGCGCGCGCGTCGACCGGCGCATCCCCGCTGCATTGCGCTGGGCTACGCCGGCACCTACGAACTGGCAGCCGCTGCTGATCGACGAGCGCTCGTCCGGCACCACCGGCGCGCCGTTCGAGCTGTCCGCCGCGCCCCGCGCGCAAGTGGTGCTGAGCGGCGCGATCCATCTGCCCGCCCTGCGCTGGGAACCCTGGCGCGACGGCATCTGGCGCGCCCGCCATGCCGGCCCGCCGTTCCAGCGCCTGTGGCTGGGCAAGCAAGCCCTGGTGCGCGCCCGTTATCCGAACGCCGACCCAACGCAGTCCGGCTTCGGCGGCGCCTCCGACGCCACCGGCCCCGAACGCGTGGTGCGCTGGCACGATCTCCGCCGGCGCCGCCGCATGCGCTGCACGGCACCGCTGGGGCGCCCGCAGGCCGATCCTGCGCGAATGCCGACGGCAGCCCACCTACGGCGCCCAGGTCGGCAACAACCGCATCATGCCCCCGAGCGCGACCGACCGCTACGTCGAGAACGTCTTCGAAGAGCTGGACGCCCCCGGCGAATGGTTCGACGACCGCCGCGACGGCTGGCTGTACCTCGCCAGCTCGACGGCGCCCGCCCGCCGGCGCGGGGCTTCCGCGCCGGCATGCACGAGGCGCTGATCCGCATCGAGGGCCACGGCGCGCAGGTGAACCATGTCCGCATCCGCAAGCTCGGTTTCCAGGACACCGAGCCGACCTTCCTGAAAGCGGACGAACCGCTGCTGCGCTCGGACTGGAAGTTCTACCGCGCCGGCGCGGTGACGATCGAGAACGCCGCCGACGTGCGCATCGAGGACGGCGACTTCACCGGCCTGGGCGGCCACGCCATCGTGGTCAGCGGGCGCGCGCGGCAGGTCCGGGTGAGCGGCAACCATATCCACGCGATCGGCGGCACGGCGGTGGCCTTCGTCGGCCGCCCGGAGGCGGCGCGCTCGCCGCTCTACGAATACCACGAGCACCTCGACCAGGCCGCGCTGGACCCGGCCCCCGGCCCGCGCTCGGACGCCTATCCACGGGACTCGGCCGCCGTGGACAACCTGATCCACGACGTCGGCCAGATCGACCGCCAGGCCGCCGGCGTGCAGATCGCCATGTCGGCGCGCATCACGGTGGACCACAACTCCATCCACCACGTGCCGCGCGCCGGCATCAACATCGGCGATGGCAACTGGGGCGGCCACGTCCTCACCAACAACGACGTGTTCGACACGGTGCGCGAATCGGGCGACCACGGCGCCTTCAACAGCTGGGGCCGCGACCGCTACTGGGACCCCGACCGCAAGGAGATGGAGCGCCGCGTGGCGTCCGATCCGCGCCTGCCGCTGCTGGACGCGGTCGAGCCCATCATCATGCGCCGCAACCGCTTCCGCTGCGACCACGGCTGGGACGTCGACCTCGACGACGGCGCCTCCAACTACGTGATCGAACAGAACCTGCTGCTGGCGGGCGGCCTGAAGCTGCGCGAGGGCTTCGCCCGCGTCGTGCGCAACAACATCATGGTCAACGGCACCTTCCACCCGCACGTGTGGTTCGCCGACAGCGGCGACGTGTTCGAAGCCAACGTCGTCATGGCGCCGTACCAGCCGATCGACATCGCGCACTGGGGCCGCAGCGTGGACCGCAACCTGTTCGCCAGCGCGGACGGCCTGGCCGAGGCGCAGGCGCGCGGCACCGACGCCGGCTCGGTGGCCGGCGATCCACGCTTCGCCGCGCCGGCCGAGGGCGACTACACCGTCACCAACGCCGCGCTGGCGGCGCGCATCGGCTTCGTCAACTTCCCGATGCGCGATTTCGGCGTGCGTCCGGCGCGGCTGAAGGCGCTGGCCGCCGCGCCGGCCTATCCGCAGCCGAGCGCCGCCGCCACGGCCGCCGCGCCGCCACGCAGCGCGCAGACGCTGGAAGGCTTGCTGCTCAAGCCGGTCGAGACGCTGGGCGAACAGTCAGCCGCCGGGCTGGGCGCGGCCACCGGCCTGCGCGTGCTGGCGGTGCGGGCCGGCAGCCGTGGCGAAGCGGCCGGCCTGCGGGCGCGCGACGTCATCATCGGCGCCGGACGGGCGGGGCAGGGCGGCATCGCGCCTGTCGCCGAATTCGTTTCGCTGCAAGCGCTGCTGGCCGCCGGCGGCGATCTGGAACTGCTGGTCGTGCGCGACCAGGCCCGGATTGTCGTGCGCTGGCAACAACCCGCCGCCGCGACGGGCGGCGCGCGCCCGTAAGTCTTGCGTCGTCGAGCCGGTTCTCCATTTTCAGTTCCGGCTTTGATCCTTTTTGTAATTGCCGCGTCAAAGCGCGCCTTGCAGAATGCAATCACCGAGACGATGGAGACGCAATTCAATGAAACAATATTCCTGTGTAATCGCGGTGGCGACATCGCTGCTGCTTGCCGCCGGCGTTGCCGCGTGCAGCGGCGGCGCCGCGACATCCGATCCCGTGGCCGCCGCGACGGTGGCCACGGCGCCCGCTCCGGCGGCGGCCCCGAGCGGCATGCGCGCCCTGACCAGCACGGAGCTGGCGAAGCTGATGTCGCCCGGCATCAACCTGGGCAACACGCTGGAAGCGCTGCCCAATGAAACCGCGTGGGGCAACCCGGTGCCGACGCAGGCGCTGATGAACGCCTACAAGGCGGCCGGCTTCAACACCGTGCGCATCCCGGTCTCGTGGACCCAGTACGCCGACGCCAACAACAACATCGGCGCGGCGTGGCTGGCCCATGTCCGCCAGGTGGTGGACTACGCGCACAACGCCGGCCTGTACACGGTCATCAACATCCACTGGGACGGCGGCTGGATGAACCACACCACCTACGATCGGCAAGCCGCGATCAACGCCAAGCTGACGCGCTTCTGGACGCAGATCGCCAGCAATTTCAAGAACGACGACGACACCTTGCTGTTCGCCGGCAGCAACGAGGTCGGCCAGGACAACACCTACGGCGCGCCGACGGCCGAATACGCGGCCGTGCAGAACAGCTTCAACCAGACCTTCGTGGACGCGGTGCGCGCCACCGGCGGCAACAACGCGCTGCGCCATCTGGTGGTGCAGGGCTACTTCACCAACATCGACAACACGGTCGCGACCAACACGGTGCCCAAGGACAGCGTCGCCAACCGCCTGTTCATGGAAGTGCACTACTACGATCCCTTCCATTTCACGCTCGACGACAAAAGCAAGATCTGGCAGTGGGGCGCGCAGGCCACCAATCCGGCCGCCGTCGAGGCCTGGGCCAACGAGGCGTGGGCCGACGCCGAGTTCCAGAAGATGAAGACCGCCTTCGGCGACAAGGGCGTGCCGGTGCTGCTGGGCGAGTACGGCGCCGGCATGAAGGCCGCGTATCCGGGCATGGACGTGTACCGCAAGGCCTGGGACCGGTACATCACGCAGTCGGCCTTCCAGCACGGCCTGGTGCCGGTCTACTGGGACACCGGCGGCATGATAGACCGCAAGACGGGCGCCCAGCTGGACCCCGACGTGATCGCGATGATCGTCAAGGCGACCCGGTGAACGGCGGCCGGTGTTGTGGGCCTGCGTCGGTTGCGTGATTTTGTGTCGGGACTTGACGGATTTTAGTCTTGTCGCCGGCCTGGCCGTTCCACAGAATAGCCAGGGCGGTGGCGGAAAGCGGCGGCCGGGCGCAGGTCCGGTCGTTGTGCAGTGCAAGGCGGGCCCGCCCGCAACCTCCGTGCCATGCGCTGGGCATGGCCGGAGTGGTGTTTGCGACCGCGCGGCGGCCGCGGACTTATGGAAGCAATAGGAGACAATTAAAGTGAATAATCCAAAAAAAACAGCGATCGCCATGGGCGTGGCACAGTTGGTCCTGATGGCAAGCGGCGCCGTGATGGCGCAAACCGCGCCGGCCGTTGACGCGACCCCCACGGTGATCGTCAGCGGCCAGCGCGCGGCGCTGCAGTCGGCCCAGAAGCTCAAGCAGAACGCGGACGAGATCATCGACTCGGTGGTCGCCGACGACATCGGCAAACTGCCGGACAAGTCGGTCACCGAGGTGCTGCAGCGCATGCCCGGCGTCACCATCAACCGCACCCTGAGCCGCTCCGATCCGCTGCAGGGCGTGGGCGAGGACGGCCGCTTCGCCGCCGAAGGCACCGGCGTGTCGATCCGGGGCCTCAATTATGTGCGCTCCGAGCTCAACGGCCGCGACTCGTTCTCCGCCAACGGCGGCCGCGCGCTGAGCTTCGAGGACGTGCCGCCCGAACTGCTGGCCGGCGTGGACATCTACAAGAATCCGTCGGCCGAGCAGATCGAAGGCGGCATCGGCGGCCTGGTCAACCTGCGCACCGCGATGCCGTTCGACTTCAAGGGCCTCAAGGCCGCGGTCTCGGCCGAGGCCTCGCGCGCCAGCCTGCGCGGCAACACCAAGCCATCGCTGTCGGGCATGGTGTCGAACCGCTGGGAGACGCCGCTGGGCCAGTTCGGCGCCTTGCTCGACCTGTCGCACTCGGAGATCTCCACCCGCAGCAACGGCATGGGCGTGGGCCACTACTACTCGCGCACCGACGCCGTGATCGGCGACACCAGCGGCCAGGAGCGCTGGATCACCCCCGGCGTGAACTGGAACACCAGCGACTTCGACCGCACCCGCGACGGCCTGTACGGCGCCTTGCAGTGGAAGAAGGGCGACATCCTGTCCGGCCTGACCTACTTCAAGTCCAAGTACAAGCTGGTCACGGCGGAGAACGCGTTGTACACCTCCTCCAATCCGCGCAACGTCACGCTCGACCCCGGCGCCACCTTCGACGCCAGCGGCGCGCTGTTGACCGGCACGCTGCGCAACACCAAGGACAACGGCATCGGCTTCGGCTCCAACGCGCGCAGCGTGGGGCGCGAGTCCGAGACCACCGACATCGCGTGGAACACCAAGTGGCGGGTCTCGCCGCAACTGCAGGTGCAGGCGGACCTGCAGCACACGCGCTCGACCACGGACGGCAGCGACAACCTGGTCGCGCTGGCCGGCCAGATGCCCAAGCAGACCGTGAACCTGTCCGGCTCGATTCCGGTGCTGACTTTCGACGACGCGGACCGGGCCTTCCTGGCCAAGCCGTCGAGCTACAACTGGGACTCCACCCAGCAGCACCGCGATCACGCGGTGGCCACCCAGAGCGCGCTGCGCCTTGACGGCACCTACAGCTTCGATCATCCGGTGCTCAACGACCTGCGTTTCGGGGTGCGCGCCACCGACCGCAGCTCGCTCACGCAGGCGAACACGCCGAACAGCCAGTGGACCGCCCTCGGCGCGACCTGGGCCACCGGCGACGCCGGCTGGCAGCCGCTGAGCTCGTTCATCAACCTGGCCGATCCGCGCTTCGCCGGCAACACCACCACCCAGGCCTTCAACGGCTTCTTCAACGGCAAGACGCCGCTGCCGGCGCCGCTCATCGTGCCGGACGCGTCCCTGACCACCGGCGGTTCGCCGCCGCCCGGATTCACCACGCTGCACAACTTCGTGCAGGCGGTCTGCAAACCCGACCACAAGAGCGACGGCATCTGCAACTGGACGCCGGCGCCCTTCGGCGACCCGATCGCCCGCAACCAGCAGAGCGAGCGCACCACGTCGGCCTTCGGCCAACTGCGCTTCGGCTTCGAGAACCTGCCCTACCCGGTGGACGGCACCGTCGGCCTGCGCGTGGTCCGCACGGAGGAGACCGCGGTCGGCCGCACGCTGTTTACGCCGCCGACGGTGGCCGCCGGCCTGGTCGGCGTGCCGGTCATCGCCGCGATCAACGACGAGCAGACGCTGCACCACAACTATACCAACACCTTGCCCAGCCTGAACCTGCGCTTGAAGGCGGGCAGCGAGCTGCAATTCCGCTTCGCGGTGTCGCAGGGGATCTCGCGGCCCGATTTCTACCGCATGCAGGCCTATACGACGCTGGGCGTGAATCCGAAGACGCACAACGACGCGGCCGGCAATCCCGTGCTCGACTCGATCGAGTACACCGGCTCGGCCAACGGCAACACCATGCTCAAGCCGACCCGCTCGAACAACTTCGACCTGACGGCGGAGTACTACTTCGGCGCGTCGAGCTCGGCCACCCTGTCGCTGTTCCACAAGAAGCTCAAGGACATCGTGGTCGACAAGACCACCTACTACCCGCTGACCGATTCGGCCGGCCAGGTCCACAACTTCCTGCTGAACTCGCCGGTCAACGGCGCCGACGGCCGCGTCACGGGCTTCGAGGCCGCCTACCAGCAGTATTTCGACAAGCTGCCGGGACTGTTGTCGGGCATCGGGGTATCGCTCAACTACACCTACATCGACAGCCGCCTGGACATGGGCCTGCCGAAGGACCGCCAATGGTGCACGCCGTCCAGCGCCGGCAACGACCTGGTCGCCTCGCTGGGCGGTTGCGACACCAACGGCCGCTTCCTCGGCGACCTGCCGGTCTCGGGCCTGTCGAAGAACGCCTTCAACGTGGCGCTGCTGTACGACAAGGGACCTTGGTCGGCCCGCCTGGCCTACAGCTGGCGTTCGCAGGCCCTGGGCTCGGTCCACACCTGGGGCACGTACGGCACCGACGGCATCGACCGCAACCCGGCCAGCCCGAACGCCGGCAACGGCTATTCGGTGAACTACGTGGTGCCGTCCTGGAGCGGCGGCTATGGCCAGGCCGACCTGGGCGTGCAATACAAGCCGACCGAGAACACCACCCTGGCGTTCGACGTGTCCAACCTCACCGACGCGCTCTACAAGTCGTACAACCAGCAGGGCATCGGCCTCAAGCTCACCGGCGTGAACTACACCGGCCGCCGCTTCACCCTGCAGGCGCGCTACTCGTTCTGATGCCTCCCGGCTGAAACCGGCTCCCGCCGTCGATGCCGACGGCGGGAGCTTTTTACGTCCACCCTCTCTTTTGCGAACACACGATGAAACCATCCAGCATTTTCCGTCTCGGCCTGTACGGCCTGGTGATGATCGCGGCGCAGGCGGCCGCCGGCGCCGAGGCGCACGACGCCATGCCCCGCCTGGTCCAGCAGGACGGCCGCCACGCGCTGATCGTCGACGGCCAGCCCTTCATCATGCTGGGCGTGCAGGCGCACAACTCCAGCAACTATCCGGCCGCGCTGGGCAAGGTCTGGGCCGCCGTCAAGGATGCCCACGCCAACACGCTGGAGATCCCGGTGGCCTGGGAGCAGATCGAGCCGGCCGAGGGCAGGTTCGACTTCAGCTACGTCGACACGCTGGTGGCCGAGGCGCGCCGGAACCAGGTGCGGCTGGTGCTGCTGTGGTTCGGCACCTGGAAGAACACCGGGCCGGCCTACACGCCGGAGTGGGTCAAGTTCGACAACCGGCGCTTCCCGCGCATGGTCGACAAGGACGGCAAGACCAGCTACTGCCTGTCGCCGCTGGGCGGGGAGACGGTCAAGGCCGACACCAAGGCCTTCGTCGCGCTGATGGACCACCTGAAGCGGATCGACGCGGCCGAGCGCACCGTGATCATGGTGCAGGTTGAAAACGAGGTCGGCACCTACGGCACCGTGCGCGACTTCGGCCCGCAGGCCGAGGCGGCGTTCCGCCAGCCGGTGCCGGCGGCTGTGCTGGCGCGCAAGAAGGCGCCGGTGCCGGGCGCGGCCGGCGGCAGCTGGTCGGAAGTCTACGGCCCGTATGCCGACGAGTACTTCCACGCCTATGCGATCGCCAGCCATATCGAGCAGCTCGCCAAGGCGGGGCGCGCGGTGTACGACCTGCCGATGTACGTCAACAACGCGCTGCGCGATCCGGTCGAGCCGATGGCGCCGTGGAAGGGCAACTTCGCCAGCGGCGGCCCGGGCTATGACGTGATCGACATCTACAAGGCCGCCGCGCCGCATATCGACGTGGTCGCGCCGGACATCTATGTGTCCGAGTCGAACAAGGTGGCGGCCACGCTGGAGCAGTTCAAGCGCCGCGACAACGCGCTGTTCGTGCCGGAGATGGGCAACGCGCAGCACTATGCGCGCTACGTCTACCAGATCCTGGGACGCGGCGCGATCGGCGTGGCGCCGTTCGGCGTCGACTATGCCGACTACAGCAACTACCCGCTGGGCTCCAAGCTGAAGGACAAGGCCATGGCCGAACCGTTCGGCAGGATCTACGAGGCCTTCCGCCCGATGGCGCGGCAGTGGGCGCGCTGGGCGCTCGAGGGCCGCACCGACGGCCTGGCCGAGACCGAGGCGCGCACGCCGCAGAGCCTGAAGTTCAAGGGCTGGGACATCAAGGCCTCGTTCCGCGAGTGGCAACTGGGCGGCCAGCCCGACCCGGCCCACATCACGGACGCGCCGCCGGGCACGGAATCGCCGTCGGGCGGCGCGGCGGTGGCGCAGATCGGCGACAACGAGTTCATCCTGTTCGGCCAGCACGTCCGTCTCCATCTTGAAGCCACCGGCGCCAACGCCGGCAAGCCGTATATGTTCGCCCGCGTCGAGGAGGGGCATTTCGATGCGCAGGGCAAGTGGATCATGGAGCGCAACTGGAACGGCGACCAGACCGACCACGGCCTCAACTTCACCGGCCAGCCGATTACGTTGAAGGTCCGGATGGGCAGCTATTGATCGCCGGGGGAACAGCATGAAAATGAACAGATATTCCGCGCTGGCCGCCGCCGTGGCGGCCGCGCTGGCGTCGTTGCCGGCTGCGGCCGAGATCGGCGTTACGATCGAGGCCGCCAAGCCGGGGCCGGTGATCAGCAAGTACGTGTATGGCCAGTTCGCCGAGCACCTGGGCACCGGCATCTACGGCGGCCTGTGGGTGGGGCCGGATTCGGCCATCCCCAACACGCGCGGCTGGCGCAACGACGTGGTGGCCGCGCTGAAGGAACTGCATGTGCCGGTGGTGCGCTGGCCGGGCGGCTGCTTCGCCGACCAGTACCACTGGCGCGACGGCATCGGCCCGCGCGCCGGGCGGCCGGTGCGTATCAACACCAACTGGGGCGGCGTCGACGAGGACAACGCGGTCGGCACGCACGAGTTCTTCGAGCTGGTCGAGCAGCTCGGCGCCGACGCCTACGTCAACGGCAACCTCGGCTCCGGCACCGTGCAGGAGATGGCCGAGTGGGTCGAGTACCTGACGGCGGGCGGCAAGTCCAGCCTGGCCGCGCTGCGCGCCCGCAACGGCCATCCGGCGCCGTACAAGGTGGCGTTCCTCGGCATCGGCAACGAGGCCTGGGGCTGCGGCGGCAATATGCAGGTCGAGCAGTACGCCCGCGAGTACCAGCGCTACGCGAGCTTCGTGCATCCGGCGTCGGGCAACACGCAATTCATCGCGGCCGGCGGACACGACGACGACACCAGCTGGACCGACCACCTGAGTTCGAAGGTGCAGGGCCGGTTGGACGGGATCTCCTTCCACTACTACACCTCGCCCGGCGCCGACAGCAAGGGCAAGTACGGCGCGACCGGCTTCGACGAAAGCCGCTGGATCGCGACGCTGCGGCAGACGCAGCGCATGGAGGGCTTCATCGCCAACAACGTCGCCAGGATGGACCGGCACGACAAGCAGAACAAGCTGGCCTTCGTGGTCGACGAGTGGGGCACGTGGTACGACGCGGAGGAGGGCAGCACCCCGGGCTTCCTGGTGCAGCAGAACTCGCTGCGCGACGCGCTGGTGGCCGCGCTCAACTTCAACATCTTCCACGCCCATGCGGACCGGGTGCGCATGACCAGCATCGCGCAGATGGTCAACGTGCTGCAGGCCATGATACGCACCGACGGCGGCAGGATGGTGCTGACGCCGACCTATCACGCGTTCCGGATGTACGTGCCGTTCCAGGACGCGACGTCGGTGCCGGTCAGGCTGGCCAGCAATCCGCAGTACAGCCACGGCGGGGTCGGCATCCCGGCCGTCAGCGCGTCGGCCGCGCGCGGCAGGGACGGCCGGCTGCACCTGGCGCTGGTCAACACCAATCCGGGGGCGGTGGCGGAGGTGGCCGTCGACATCGACGGCGCCAGGGCGGTTTCCGCGTCCGGCACGGTGTTGACCGCCGGCGCGATGGATGCACACAACACCTTCGACGCGCCGGAGACCGTCAAGCCGGCGCCGTTCTCCGCCACGGCCAGGGGCGGCAGGCTGGTCATGACACTGCCGGCCAAGTCCATCGTGGTCGTCGCGGTGCAGGCGGCCGCGGACTGATGATTTTCGCAAGCTTGGCCGAACGTCAACGCGGCCCCCGCCTGGATTACAACAAGACAACGAAATTCCCTGCACCGTTGAAATTTGTCCCATAAATTCAAGTACTATTTGAACGAAATCCGCCTCTCTCCGGCGTGGAGACGCCGCCTCTCACACTGATCAAGGAATACTTATGATTCAGGTAAAGACATCACGGCAGGTGCAGCTTGAGCGCGACGCGTTCGAGACCGCCACCGACAGGAACCTCACCCGCGTGCTGATCGCGGCGGCGGGCGGCGATTTCTCCCAGCGGGTCGACAGCGACGCCTTGCCACCCTCCCTGGCCAAGGCGGGCGCCGCCGTCAATCGCCTGCTGGACAACCTGCAGGCGGTCCGCGCCGAGATGGGCCGGATGAGCGCGGAGCACGAACGGGGCGACATCGACGTGGCGATCGACGCCCACCGGTTCGAGGGCGATTTCCGCACCATGGCGCAGGGCATCAACGCGATGGTCGAGTCGCACATCGCCACCAAGAAGTCCGCCATGGGCGTGTTCAGGGAGTTCGGCCGCGGCAATTTCGACGCCGCGATGGACAAGCTGCCCGGCAAGAAGGCCTTCATCAACGACACCATCGAGCAGGTGCGCGGCAACCTCAAGGGCCTGATCGCCGAGATGAACCGGATGTCGTCGGAGCACGACAAGGGCGACATCGACGTGATGATCGACGCCCAGAAATTCGAGGGCGATTTCCGCCACATGGCGCAAGGCATCAACAGCATGGTGGCGGGCCACATCGCTGTCAAGAAGAAAGCCATGGCCTGCGTCAAGGCCTTTGGCGAGGGCGACTTCAGCGCGCCGCTGGAGACCTTCCCGGGCAAGAAGGCGTTCATCAACCAGACCATCGAGCAGGTGCGCGCCAACCTGCTGGCCCTGATCGAGGACACCGGCACGCTGGCCAGGGCGGCCCAGGCCGGCGAGCTCGACACGCGCGCCGACGCCACCCGGCACGCCGGCGACTTCCGCCGCATCGTGCAGGGCGTGAACGGCGCGCTCGACGCCATCGTGGTGCCGCTGCGCGAGGTCCAGCAGGTGCTGGCCAGCATGGAGACCGGCGACCTGTCCAAGACCATCCGCGGCGACTACCAGGGCGCGTTCGCCGAGTTGAAGGGCGCCGTCAACAGCATGGCCGCCAAGCTGGCCGAGGTCGTGCACGAGGTGTCCAGCGGCGCCGCCGCGCTGGCCAACGCGTCGGAGGAGGTCAGCGCCACCGCGCAGTCGCTGGCGCAGGCGGCCAGCGAGCAGGCGGCCGGCGTCGAGCAGACCAGCGCGTCGATCGAGCAGATCACCGCCTCGATCTCGCAAAACACCGACAACGCCAAGGTCACCGACGGCATCGCCACCAAGGCCGCGGTGGAGGCGGCGCAGGGCGGCATGGCGGTCAAGGAGACCGTGTCGGCGATGAACCAGATCGCCAAGAAGATCAGCATCATCGACGACATCGCCTACCAGACCAACCTGCTGGCCTTGAACGCGGCGATCGAGGCGGCGCGCGCGGGCGAGCACGGCAAGGGCTTCGCGGTGGTGGCGGCCGAGGTGCGCAAGCTGGCCGAGCGCAGCCAGGTGGCGGCGCAGGAGATCGGCGAGGTGGCGATCAACAGCGTCAAGCTGGCCGAGAAGGCCGGCCTGCTGCTCGACGAGATGGTGCCGAACATCAAGCGGACCTCGGATCTGGTGCAGGAGATCACGGCGGCGTCGGAGGAGCAGGCCACCGGCGTGGACCAGATCAATTCGGCGGTCGGGCAGTTGAGCGAATCGACCCAGCAGAACGCGGCGAGTTCGGAGGAGCTGGCCGCCACCGCCGAGGAGATGAGCGGCCAGGCCGACCAGCTGACGCAGACCATGTCGTTCTTCAAGCTGGCGGCCACGAAACGCCCGGGCGCGCCGGCGTTCGCGCCGCCGCCGGCCTGGGATGCCGTCGCCAAGCCGGATGTGCGCCGGCTGCATGCCAAGGGCGCGGCCAAGGCGAACGGCGCGCCCAACGAGCAGCGCTTCACCCACTTCTAGCCCGCCCGCCGCGGTCTCGCGCCTCAGAACGGCGGCAGGCTGCGGCGGCCCTTGACGGTCAGCCGCAGCTTGACGCCCGACGACGGCCGGGTCACGGTCGTCCCGCCCGGCTGGCCGCCGCCCACCCATACGCTGGCCGGTCCGGCTTCGACGCTGCGCCTGCCGGCCGCGTCCACCGTGCTCAAGGCCTTGGCCTCCAGCCTGAAGCTCACCTTGCGGTGCTCGCCCGGCTTCAGCGAGACGCGGGCGAAGCCGGCCAGCGTGCTGTTGGGCGCCGCGTCGCCGGGGCGGCTGACGTACACCTGCACCACCTCGTCGCCGGCGCGCAGGCCGTCGTTCTTCACGTCGACCGTGAGCGTGACGGCGCATCCCGCGCAGACCTGCTTCGGCGTGGCGGCGGCCGTGTAGCGGAAGCGCGTGTAGCTCAGGCCGTGGCCGAAGGGGTAGAGCGGCTCGCCCCTGAAGTATTTGTAGGTGCGTCCCCGCATGCCGTAGTCCTTGAACGGCGGCAGGTCGGCGGCGGATTTGTAGAAGGTCACGGGCAGGCGTCCGGCCGGGCTGTAGTCGCCCGCGATCAGTTCGGCGATGGCCTGTCCGCCTTCGCCGCCCGGATACCAGGCTTGGACGATGGCGGGCACGTTGCGGTCGGCCCAGTTCAGCGCCATGGCGCTGCCGCTCAGGTTGACCAGCACCAGCGGCCGGCCCAGCGCGCCCAGCCGCTCCAGCAGCGCCTCCTGCGGCGCCGGCAGGTCGAGGCTGGTGCGGTCGCCGCCGGCGAAACCGGGCGCGTGCACCGTCATTTCCTCGCCCTCCAGCTGCCAGTTCAAGCCGGCGGCATAGACCACCAGGTCGGCCTGGCGGGCCGCTTCCAGTGCGGCCGCATCGTCGAAGCTGGGCTTGGTCCATTGCAGCTGCTGGTCGCCATCCCAGCCGGTCTGCTGTGCTTCGACCTCGATGCGGTAGACCTTGCCGGCGGTGAGGCTGAGTTCAGTCTTCGACGTCGGCCAGGCCAGATCCCACAGGTCGGTGACCAGCCGGCCGTCGACGCGGATGCGGTAGCCCTGGTTGCTCTTCAGCCGGAAATTGTGCACGCCGCTTTCGGTGGCGCGCAGGTAGCCGCTCCAGCGGGCCGAGGTCTTGCGGTCGTAGGCGTTCGGCCAGCCCCATTTGAACTCGGCCCTGGCGATGGTCTCGACCGTGGCGGGCGCGCCTTCCAGCGCCAGGTTGTCGTAGCGCTCCAGCTTGACGCCGGGCCGGGTGCACGCTTCGTCCAGGCACAGGCTGGACGCCGGCACGTCCTGCAGCGGCGGCGCCACCCAGCCGGTGCCTTCGATGTAGTCCACCCGCGCGTTCGGGAACCTGGCGCGCAGGCCTTGCAGCACGGTGACCGGGTGCGACGGCGTGCCGTTGTAGTTGCCGACCAGCGCGTCGACGCTGTCGGCGTTCGGGCCGATCACGGCGATGCGCGCCGGCGCCTGCCGCAGGGGCAGCAGGCCGTCGTTTTTCAACAGCACCAGCGACTGGCGCGCCGCCTCCAGGTTCAGGGCGCGGTTGGCCGGGGTGTCGTAGTCGCTGGCGGTGATCCGCTGGAACGGGCGGTCGGCCGGCGTCTCCAGCAGGCCCAGGCGGATGCGCGCTTCGAGCAGGCGCAGCACGGCGCGGTCGACGTCGGCCTCGGCCAGCAGGCCCTGCCGCACGGCGCGCACCGTGGTGGCCGGGGCCGCCGTCGGCGAGCCGCCGAATTCGCAGAACACGTCGGTGCCGGCCTTGATCGCCGCCGCCACCGCCTGCTCGGGCGTGCCGGTGTAGCGGTGCGCGCCCTCGGTGTGGATGTCGGCCACGGCGCCGCAGTCGGACACCACGTGTCCCTGGAACTTCCACGCGCCGCGCAGATAGTCCTTCAGCAGAGGCTCGTTGGCGCAGGCCGGCACGCCG
Organism: Duganella sp. BJB1802; assembly: GCF_013369445.1. Classification (NCBI taxonomy): domain Bacteria; kingdom Pseudomonadati; phylum Pseudomonadota; class Betaproteobacteria; order Burkholderiales; family Oxalobacteraceae; genus Duganella; species Duganella sp. BJB1802. The sequence goes on from NZ_JABWEF010000018.1 coordinate 84,985, forward strand.
TCCACGGCGTTGTAGGCGCACATGATGGACAGCGCCTTGCCTTCGGTGATGGTGGCGTGGAAGGCCGGCAGGTAGGTCTCGGTCAGGTCGCGCGGCGACGGATGGATGTCGTCGCGGTGGCGGTCGGACTCGGGGCCGCTGTGCACCGCGAAGTGCTTGACCGTGGCCGAGACCTTGGGCGCGCCGGGATCGTCGCCCTGCAGGCCGCGCACATAGGCCACGCCGATGCGCGAGGTCAGGTGGGGATCCTCGCCGTAGGTCTCCTGGCCCCGGCCCCAGCGCGGATCGCGGAAGATGTTGACGTTGGGCGACCACACCGTCAGGCCGCGGTACATGGCGGTGCCGCCGTCGGGCGCGACCGCCTCCAGGTACTTGGCGCGGAACTCGCCGGCGACGGTGTCGCCGACCCGCTCGATGAGCGCCGTGTTCCACGTCGCCGCCAGCCCGATGGCCTGCGGGAAAACGGTGGCGTTGCCGGCGCGCGCGACGCCGTGCAGGCCCTCGTTCCACCAGTTGTAGCGGGGGATGGCCAGGCGCTCGATGGCCGGCGAATCGTGCTGGAGCTGGCTGGCTTTTTCCTCCAGCGTCATGCGCGCCAGCAGGTCGCCGGCGCGCTGTCGGGCGTCGGCCGGCGCCGCCTGGGCGTGCAGGGACAGGCTCACGGCCACGGCCGCCGCGACGGCGGTGCGGGATGGATAGCGATTTTTCATGGTCATTTCTTGTAGGGTTTTACGCGCCGGACGCCGCGTGCCGGCTGCTTGCGGCGGATGGTAGCACCGCAAATCCGGCCCGGCGGCCGCCGGATCGCCGGTTGGGATAAATGATGTTCGCCGTTGGCGGTTTTCATAATTCGTGCGGCGCGCTTTTATGCATAAGATGTCGGCATGGACCACAGACGTCCGGAATTATCATAACTATAAGGGGACGAAATGGCTGACAAGGCTATTCGAAAAATCGTCATCGTCGGCGGCGGCACCGCCGGCTGGATGACCGCCGCGCCGCTGGCGCTCAAGCTGGGCAGGGCCTGCGACATCGTGCTGGTGGAGTCGCCGGAAATCGGCACGGTCGGCGTGGGGGAGGCGACGCTGCCGACCATCCGCTACTTCAACCAGGCGCTGGGCCTGGATCTGTCCGACTTCGTGGCCAAGACCAAGGCGACCTTCAAGCTCGGCATCGAGTTCAAGGACTGGGGCCACCTCGGCAACCGCTTCTTCCACGGCTTCGGCGACTTCGGCCCGGACATCGAAGGCCGCAGCTCCTACCTGTACTGGCAGCGGCTGGCGCGCGAGATCCACGACATGCCGCCGTACGAGGACTGGTCGGTGGCGGCGGTCATGGCGCGCAACCAGCGCTTCACGCCGCCCAGCGGCGACCAGCCGTCCGCCAGCAACGCCTATTCCTACGCCTACCATTTCGACGCCGGCCTGTACGCCGCCTATCTGCGCGACTACGCCGTGGCGCGCGGCGTGGCGCGGATCGAGGGCTACATCGACGAGGTCGAACAGCATCCGCAGACCGGCAACATCGCCGCCGTCAAGCTGCGCGACGGCCGCCGGGTCGAGGGCGACCTGTTCATCGATTGCTCGGGCTTCCGTGGCCTGCTGATCGAGGGCGTCTACCAGGCCGGCTACGACGACTGGAGCGCCATGCTGCCCTGTAACAGCGCGCAGGCCGTGCCGTGCGCCAGCGTCGAGCGGTTCACGCCGTACACCGTCTCGGCCGCCAAGAGCGCGGGCTGGACCTGGCGCATTCCGCTGCAGCACCGCACCGGCAACGGCCACGTCTACTGCGACGGCTTCACCTCCGACGCCGAAGCCGCGCGCGTGCTGCTCGACGGCCTGGACGGCCGCGCCCTCGACGAACCGCGCCAGCTGCGCTTCACCACCGGCCGCCGCCGCAAGATGTGGATCAAGAACTGCGTCGCCATCGGCCTGTCGGGCGGCTTCCTGGAACCGCTGGAGTCGACCAGCATCAACATGATCGAGAACGCGGCCGGCTGGCTGCTGGAATTGTTCCCCGACCGCGACTTCCGTCCCGAGCTGGCCGACGAGTTCAACCGCCGCGCCGCCAGCCGCTACGAGTCTGTGCGCGACTTCATCGTCCTGCACTACAAGCTGACCAAGCGCACCGATTCCGAGTTCTGGCGCTACTGCGCCGACATGGCCATCCCGGACACGCTCACGCACCAGATCGAGCTGTTCCGCGAAACCGGGCGCATGGTCATCTACGACAAGGAGGGATTCTCGGCCTCGTCGCACATCGCCATCCTGGCCGGGCTGGGCGTCGTGCCCAGGGCCGACGATGCGCTCATCCATCTGATGGACATGCGCAAGCTGCACGCGCATTACTACCAGCTGCGCCAGGTCATCGCGCAGACCGTCAACGCCATGCCGGACCATACGCACTATCTCCGGCAGCTGGCAGGCTAGCCGCCCCACGCGGGCGGCCCGCCGATACAAGTTAGTACCGGTACTGCGCCAGACGTGGCGCGACCCTTGTTCGTCCTTACCTCACTATCCTGGAGTATAAAAATATGAAGAAGAGACACATCGCCGCCGTCACCGGCGTGCTGGCGGCCTTGCTGGCGGCCTGCGGCGGCAGCGGCACCGACAGCGGCACCAGCAAGTCGGCGCAGACACTGGCCAGCGTCACGACCAGCGGCGTCGCCAACGCGCCGACCCGCTGGGCCAGCCTCAAGTTCGGCGGCGGCGGCTACGTGCCCGGCCTGGTCTATCATCCGACCAGCCCCGACGTGCTGTACGCGCGCACCGACATCGGCGGCGCCTACCGCTGGGATGCCGCCACCAAGGCCTGGGTGGCGATCACCGACGGCTTCGGCAGCACCGAGGGCTTCTACCACGGCACCGAAACCATGGCGCTCGATCCGAACGACGACCAGCGCGTCTACATGAGCGCCGGCATGTACCTGTCGGACAAGCCCGATGCGCGCCTGTACATTTCCACCGACCGTGGCGCCAACTGGCAGCACGTCGACCTGCCTTTCTCGGCCGGCAGCAACAACCAGGGCCGCGCCGTCGGCGAGCGCCTGATGGTGGACCCGAACAAGCCGTCGATCCTGTTCTACGCCACGCGCGCCAACGGCATGTGGAAGAGCAGCGACTACGGCCAGACCTGGAGCCAGGTGGCGTCGCTGGCCACGCACAACATGACCAAGGACGAGATCAACGCCGTGACCTGGAGCGGCGTGGTCGGCTTCGAGCAGGTGATCTTCGACACCAACACCAAGGGCACCGGCAGCGCCACCCAGACCATCTACACCGCCGTCGGGCGGGATTACGCCGCGGTGGCGGGGCTGAACCACAGCATGTACAAGACCACCGACGGCGGCGCGACCTGGCAAGGCATCGCCACCCCGGCCGACGTGGCCGGCTTCTTCGTGCCCCACATGGTGCGCAACAAGGACGGCATGATGTACGTGGCCTTCACCAAGGAGACCGGTCCGGGCGCCGGCGGCCCTTCGCGGCTGTACAAGTTCGACGGCGCCAACTGGACCCTGCTGAAGAAGTACGACACCGAGCAGTGGGTCAACTTCGGCATGGGCGGCCTGTCGGTGTCGGGCACCGGCGCCAGCACCCGCATCGCGCTGGGCGTGACCAACTCGTGGGGCAACTACGACGGCCAGCCGGTGGTGCAGCTGTCGGACGACGCCGGCGCCACCTGGCGCGAGATCGCCGCGACGGCGCCGCACCTGCCCGCCAGCAGCGGCTTCTCGGGCTGGACCGACGACGTCGAGATCGACCCGAACAACCCCGAGCACATCCTGCACGTGCACGGCGGCGGCGTGTGGGAGACCCACAACGCCTCGGCGGCCAAGCCGACCTGGACCGACGCCTCGGGCGGCATCGAGGAGGTCGCCACCAGCGCCCTGATGGCGCCGCCGCCGGGCGCCAGCTACACCTTGCTGCGCAGCGCGGGCGACGTCGGCACCTCGGTGCAGACGGAACTGCTCAAGTCGCCGACACGCGGCTCGTGGGGCATGTTCAACAGCACCTACAGTTCCGACATGGCTTGGTCCAATCCGGCCTATATGGTCACCACCGGCAGCCACGTGTGGAACAGCACCGCGGCCGGCGCCTACTCGCTCGACTCCGGCGTGACCTGGAAGGCGTTCGCGGCCAACCATCCGGACGCGCTGGCCAACGAGAGCGGCGCGGGCAACCTCGCCGTCACCAAGCTCAACAACGTGGTCTGGGCGCCGTCCCATTCGGCGCCGGCCTACACCACCGACAACGGGGCGACCTGGACCTACACCAATCTGCCGGCCCTGAATCACGTGGGCATCGACCGCGCCTACCATCTGGTGGCCGACCGCAAGAATCCGAACAAGGTCTACGCCTACAACTCGGGCGGCGCGTGGTGGTCGCAGTGGTCGGAGACCGCGCACTTCTACACGTCGACCGACGGCGGCCACACCTTCACCGAGAGCGCCACGTTCGCGGCCAATTCGTGGACGGCGGACTTCTACGCGACCTCGATCGCGGTCAATCCGAACGCGGAAGGCGATATCTGGGTGGTGGATGGCAAGAGCATCCTGCACTCGCTCGACTCGGGCGCGACCTGGACCAAGCTGAGCGCGGCCGCGCCGATCTGGGGACAGTCGGCGTACCAGCCCGACGTGTACGGCGCCACCTCGGTCGCGCTGGGCAAGGCCCCGTCCGGCGCCAAGTACTCGGCCTCGGTGTATGTGGTCGGCGTGATCAACGGCGTGTGGGGCGTGTACCGCTCGGATGACGGCGGCGCCATCTGGACCCGCTTCAACGACGACAAGCACCAGTTCGGCGGCATGGGCCAACTGGCGGCCGACCAGAACGTCCCGGGACGCCTGTACGCCGCCGGAGGCGGTCGCGGCGTGCTGTTCAGCTCACCTAAACGCTGGGCCGGGCGCCGACGCAAGGCGCCCGGCCCGGCAATGAATCACACCCTATCTGGAGAATCAAATGAATCGCATGAAATTGAACAAGTTGGTCGCTGCCCTGGTCTTGGGTGTGGGCCTGGGCGCGTTGGCCGGCAGCGCCGGCGCGGCTGTGCTGACCTTCGACGGCATCGCCGAGCTGGTCATGTACGGCAACACCGGCGAGCTGCCGGCCAATATGCACTACGACGGCAACAACCTGACCTACGAGGAGGCGGGCTTCCTGCTGACGCTGAACGCGCCGAACGCGGCGTCCGGCATGGCCCACATCGGCGACGGCACGTTCGAGCCGCAGACCTACAACTGGCACGACGGCCTCGAGAACGGCGCGGGCACCTACGTGACGCTGACACGGGTGGGCGGAGGCCGGTTCAGCCTGGCCGGCTTCGACTACAACCTCGACGCCAGCACGTTGTCGGCCGATGGCAGGCAGATCGGCACGCTGCAAGGAGCGGGGAGCTGGGTCATGGCGCAGAACGGCATCAGCGAACTGCGCCTGAGTTCGGGCGCCTACAACCAGCTCGACAACATCGATGTCAGCGCCGTGCCGGAACCGGAGACGTACGCGATGCTGGGCGCCGGCCTGGGCCTGCTGGCCTTCCTGCGCCGCCGTAAAAGATGTGATGAATAGCCCGCGCCGGCGCAACGCCGGCGCGGGCGGCCTACGATTCGCGGTATCGGGACGGCCGGCCTGGCCGTCCTCCTCGACGATGGCCAGTTCCCACGGACCCAGCGTCATCGCCTCGTCCGGCTTCACGCGGCGCGCACCCAACAGCTCGACGCCGGCCTGGTGGCGGTAGTTGAAGTTGACCGCCGTGCCGGAATAGTTGAAGTAGTAGCGCACCGCACGGCCGAAGCCGTTGACGCCGGAACGCTCGTGCACGTTGGCCGGCAGCTGCTGCTCCGGCGCCCACATCCCCAGCTCCTGCAGCGACGACTGCAGCACCGCCTTCTGCAATTTATCCGACAGATAGGTGCCCTCGTAGACCACCTTGCCCGAACCGTACTGGTTGGCCGTGATGGCGGGCCAGCGGCCGAAGAACGGATGGTCGTACCACGCCAGCGCCTTGGCCGTGTCCAGCTGCAGGAACTCGGCCCAGTGCCGCACCTGGTTGTCGGCGCCGGTCTGGAAGGGATCGCCCTTCAGGGCCAGCGGCTGGGCCAGGTTGGAGAACTCCTGGTAGTGGAAGCCGAGCGCCTCGCGCAGCGGGCCCGGCGCCATGGTCCAGCGCACGGCCGCGTTCTCGTTGGCGAAGCCGCTCTTGAAGGTCATCACCACGCGGCCGCCCTTGCGCACATACTCGGAGATGCGCTTGAGCAGGGCCTCGTCCGCCACGTACAGCGACGGCACGATCAGCAGCTTGTAGCCCGAGAAGTCCTGCGTGTCCGCGAACACGAAGTCGGCGCCGACGTTCAGCTCGTACAGCGCGCGGTGCATCTGGCGCACCAGCCCGCCGTAGTCGGCCTTGGTGCCGCCGCCGCCCCACTGGCTGTCCTTGGCGAAGGGCATGTCGCCGAGCGCGTTGAGCGAGTCGCGGCTCCACAAAATGGCGACGTCGTTGTGCAGCTTCAGGTTGACCAGGCGCGGGCCGATCTTCTGCAGCTCGCGGCCGGTGCGGCTCATCTCGGCGTAGGCGCGGTTGGGCTCCAGGTCGTGCGACAGCACGCCTTTCCAGTAGGTCTCCTGGTTGGCGTGGATCGACGCCCAGTGCCAGTACTCGACCATGTTGGCGCCGTTGGACAGGTGGGTGTAGACGTCCTCGCGGAACTGGCCGTCGTACGGCGGGTACTGGAACGACGACGACCAGTCGGTGGTCTGGGCGTTGGTCTCGGTGACCAGGAAGTTGCCGCGCTTGAGCGAGCGCGTGAAGTCCGCCTGCAGCGTCTGCTCGGCGCCGTTGTACCACTCGCGCTGGCCCCAGTGGTAGATGTTGACGGCCGGCGTGTCGAGCGCGCGCGCCACGTCCACCTCGTTGACGTCGGCATGCATGGAGCCGGCGAAGTCGTGCGTGACGAACTGGCGCGGCGACGCGCATTCGCGGATCAGGCCGGCCTGCCAGGTGAGGAAGTTGGTGACGCGCATCTGGCTCCAGCGCGTCCACTCGAGCTTGTAGCCGGTGCTCTGCGCGCCGTCCGGGCGCGGCAGGTCGGTCCAGCTGTGCAGGTCCTGGCCCCAGTAGTTCAGGAACCAGGCCTTGCTGAGGTTTTCCGGCGTGCCGAATTTCTTCTCCAGATAGTGCTGGAAGCGGATGAAGACGTCGTCGTTGGCGGCGCCGTAGCTGCCGGTCTCGTTGTCGACCTGCCAGCCGATGACGTTGGGGTTGTCCTTGTAGCGCGCGGCGATCTTGCGGATCAGGCGTTCGGCGTAGAAGCGGTAGGCCGCCGAGTCGGTGTTCATGTTCTGGCGCATGCCGTAGGTGTTTTGCGCACCGTTGAACTTGCGGGCCAGGATCTCCGGGTTCTGCCGCGCCATCCAGGCCGGGATCGAATAGGTTGGCGTGCCCATGATGACCTTGATGCCGGCCTTGCCCATGGCGTCGATGACGCGGTCCATCCACGCGTATTCGAAGCGGCCGTCCTCCGGCTCCCACAGGCTCCAGGTCGATTCGCCCAGGCGCACCACGTTGAAGCCGGCCTCCTTCATCATCTGCACGTCCTTGTCGAGCCGCTCGTAGGGCATGTACTCGTGGTAGTAGGCCGTGCCGTACAGGACGGTGGGGAAGGGCGGCGGCGTGGCGGCCGGCGCGCAGGCGGCGGCGGTCGCGTAGGACAGCGCCAGCGAGAGCAGGGTTCGTTTTAGCATGTTAAGTCTCCATAATAGTCAGCAAGCCATTGTGGAGACTCGCGGCGTGGCCGCGCAATTATGAAAATTGCCAATGCCTTCAATGTTTTATTGTGATCCGCCGCCGGCTGCGCAATTTCACTCCCATGTTGGTGGTTTTAACAATTGCGGCAGGCGGAGGCAACTCCCACAATGTATCTCAAGGACTGCGCGGCGGCATCGCGATGCCGGGTGCGCCGGGCAGTCCCCGTTTAGTGCTCTCCAACTACCTCTCCGGTAGTATTTTCGGGCGGCTTAGGCCGCCCGGTTTTTTTTGGGAGTGTTGCCATCCAGCCGTGCTCGCATTGCCAGATGATCAGTGGCCGGGTAACATCGCGTACCGGCAGCCAGCGTTTCGTGCGCGACAGTCATCTTCTCTGATCCAGGCTTTCAATGCATGAATTTTATAAAAAGGCACTAGTCGGGTGCTTTTGCCTTATCGCGGCGTGCGTCCTCCTCGGCTACATTTGCGTTAAACAGAGCTATTTGCAGGTATCGCTGCTGCCCGCGGCCGACAGCCCGCTGGCGTGGAAGGGCGAGCAGAGCTGGGACACCCGTCCCGGCGGCAAGGCGACCATGCACCTGTACGAGGCCGCGCAACGGCTGCGTTTTGATTTCCGCATCGCCAAAACGGACGAGGGCTTCGCCGGCGCCGAACTGAATTTCAAGGACGGCAAGGGACAGCCGGTCCACCTCGACCTGTCGCGCTATTCGTCGATTTCCCTGCTGGTGAAATGCTCGCCGGCCAATACGCTGGTGCTCAGCCTGCCCACTTTTGTCGGCAGGCGCTCCGACCAGCAGGAGTTCCTGGGCTACCGCAGCCCCTTGTCCTACTTTTCCTGCGACGAGAACGAGTCGCGCGTCGAGCTGGACCTGACGCGCCTGGAAACGCCGCAATGGTGGTTCCTGATGAAGCAGCAGGCCTTGTCGGAACATTCTTATAAACTCGACAAGGTGCCCAAGATCACCATCGGCAGCACGCCGCAAAGTCCGCGCGAGGTCAGTGTGGAGGTGCAAATCCGCGAGCTGAACCTGAAAGGCCGCGACCGCCGCTATCTGGTGTTGTTCGGGGTGTTGCTGATCGTCGTCTGGAGCGGCTTCGGCGTGTGGTTCTTCCGGCAGCACGCGCTGGCCGTGATCGACGATGTCAAGGTCAAGCTGCAAAGGGATATGCCGTTCGTTGCATACCAGCAACTCTCGTTGGAGCCGCACCGCGACAAGGAAAAGACCACCATCCTGCAGTTCATCGCCAGCCGCTACGCCGACGCTGAGCTGGACCTGGACCGGGTGGTCGAGGAAACCGGGGTCAACCGCAACAAGGTCTACGAGATCCTGAAGACCGAATTCGGCTACACCTTCAGCGGCTATTTAAACAAGCTGCGGCTGACCGAGGCCGCGCGGCTGCTGGCCGAGAAGGACACGGCGACGGTGGCGGAAATCGCCTATTCGGTCGGCTATGCCAATGTTTCCTATTTCAACAAGCTGTTCAAGGAGGAGTACGGCTGCACGCCCAAGGCCTTCCGCAGCGCCTGCCCGGTGGCCGAGGCCTAACACTATCGTCATTAATTCTTTAACTTCCCTCGTTTTGCTAGCAATTTCCCACTGAGCGCTACCTGCCGCCATGCGGAAATTCCTATTCTCTATGTAACGCTCCGGCATAGCCGAGAGGGTACACAGAAAAATAACGAGAAGGAGGAGACTATGACCTGGACACCAATGAGGGGGGCCGGCGGCCCCGTGGGCATCGATTCAAGCAAGGCGCCGACGTGATATGGGCGCCACGAAAACATACCGGATCGCACTGCTGTTCAACGCCAACAAGACATTTGACAGGGAGGTATTGGCAGGCATCGCCGACTATCTGGGCAGCACGCGGGTGGCCTGGGAAGTGTTTCTGGAGGAGGACTTTTGCCTGCGCCTGGCCGGCATCGGCAACTGGCAGGGAGACGGCATCATCGCCGACTTCGACGACCCGGACGTGGCGGCGGCCCTGGCCGATTGCCAGCTGCCGGTGGTGGCGGTGGGCGGCTCCTACGCCGCCGAGGACCAGTATCCGCCCGGCGTGCCCTACGTGGCGACCGACAATTTCCAGCTGGTCAAGCAGGCCCGCGAGCATCTGATCGACGTCGGCCTGCAGCGCTTCGCCATGTTCAGCCTGCCCGAGGCGCCCGAGAACCGCTGGGCCCAGGAGCGCGAGCACGCGTTCCGCCGCCTGATGTGGAACGACCGCAGCGAAGCCGAGGTCTTCCGCGGCTGCGCGACCGCCCCCTGTTCCTGGGACGAGGCGCTGCACGGCCAGGTCGAATGGCTGCGCAGCCTGCCCAAGCCGATCGGCATCATCGCCGTGACCGACGCCCGCGCCCGCCAGTTGCTGCAGGCCTGCAGCATGGCCGGCATCGCGGTGCCGGGCGAGGTGGCGCTGGTCGGCATCGACAACGATCCGCTGGTGCGCCTGCTCACGCCCATACCGCTGAGCTCCGTCATGCACGGCGCGCGCGAGATGGGGCGCACCGCCGCGCATCTGCTGAGCCAGAAGCTGCATCGCGTGCGGGTGGCCAACGCGCCGGTGCTGGTGCCGCCGGCCGGCATCAAGGTGCTCGCGTCCAGCCTGCACCAGCCGGCCGGGCATCCGCTGGTGATGCGGGCCTGCTACTACATCCGCCAGCATGCCTGCGAAAGCCTCAAGAGCCACCAGGTGGCAATGTACCTGGGGGTTTCACGATCGTCGCTGGAGGCGTATTTCCGGCAGGAGCTGGGGTGCAGCGTGCATGACGTGGTGTTGCGCTACAAGCTGGAGGCGGCCAAGGCCGGTTTGGACAGCGGCGAGCGCAGCATCGCCGAGGTGGCGCTGGGCTGCGGCTTCGGTTCGACCCAGTACATGCACCTGGTGTTCAAGCGGGAACTGGGTTGCACGCCGCGCGCCTACCGGGACCGCGAGTTCGAGGCGCCGGAGCTGCTGTCCGCGAACGGCTAGAGGACCTGCCCGACAAGCCGCCCAGACGGGCGGCTTGGGGCCAGGCCGGGACTTACCACCAGGCCGTGTAGATCGTGGCCAACAGGACGCAGATCACGGCCGAGCCGAAGGCGAACGCGCCGTCGACGCGGAACAGGCCGTGGTCGATTTGCAGGTGGCGGGTGTTGGCGTCGCGCCGCGCTTCGGCCATCTTGCTGATCACGACCATGCCGGCCACCACGAACCAGAACACGATGAACATGCGGTCGAGGAAGGGGATCTCGAACACGCCGCTGCCGTTGTCCTTGGAGAAGCCGATCGGTGCCAGGAAGGACAGGTCCATCATCGTCGGCAGGAACTTCAGCACGATGGAGCCGGCCAGGCCGCCCAGCGTGGCGAACATGGCCGCGCCGGACGTGGTCTTCTTCCAGAAGAAACCCAGCAGGAACATGGCCAGGATGCCGGGCGAGACGAAGCCGGTGTACTCCTGGATGTACTGGAAGCCGCCTTTCTTGTCGATGCCCAGCATCGGCGCGATCAGCACGGCCAGGGCCATCGCCACGACCACGCTCACGCGGCCGATCCACACCATGCGCTGCTCGGTGGCTCCCTTGTTGAAGGCCTTCTTGTAGATGTCCAGCGTGAAGATGGTGGCGATACTATTGGCCTTGCCGGCCAGCGAAGCGACTACGGCGGCGGTCAGCGCGGCAAACGCGATGCCCTTCAAGCCCGAAGGCAGCAGGCCCAGCAGGATAGGGTAGGCGCGGTCGGGATTGACTTCACCGCCGACCTTCATGGCGTCGCCCAGCGCGCCGGACTTGTCCAGCGCGTAGGCCGCGATACCAGGCAGCACCACGATGACCGGCATCAGCAGCTTCAGGAAGGCCGCGAACAGCAGGCCCTTGCGGGCGGTCGGCAGGTCTGCGCCCAGCGCGCGCTGCGTGATGTATTGATTGCAGCCCCAGTAGTTCAGGTTGACGATCCACATGCCGCCCAGCAGGACCGACAGGCCAGGCAGGTCCATGTAGTTCGGGTTGTCGCGCTTGAGGACCATGTCGAAGTGGCCGCGGGCGTGGTTGTACAGTTCGGAGAAGCCTTGCAGCGCGCCGTGCTTGTTGCCCAGCGCGGCGACCATGTCGAGCGCCAGCCAGGTCGTGACCAGGCCGCCGACCACCAGGCAGGTGACCTGCACCACGTCGGTGTAGCCGATGACCTTCATGCCGCCCAAGGTGATGATGGCGGCGAACACGGCCAGGAACAGCATGCAGGGCAGCAGGGCGATGCCCGACAGGCTGCTGATCGCCAGTGCGCCCAGGTACAGGATCGAGGTCAGGTTGACCACCACGTACAGGCCCAGCCAGAACAGCGCCATGGTGGTGGCGACCGCCTTGCCGTAGCGTTGTTCAAGGAACTGCGGCATCGTGTAGATGCGGTTCTTCAAATAGACCGGCATGAAGAACACGGCCACGATCACCAGCGTGGCGGCGGCCATCAGCTCATACACGGCCACGGCCATGCCGATGCGGAAGCCCGACCCGCTCATGCCGATGAACTGCTCGGCCGAGATGTTGGAGGCGATCAGCGAGGCGCCGATGGCCCACCAGGTCAGCGAGCCTTCGGCCAGGAAGTAGTCATGCGAGGCGAGGCCGGAACCGGCCTGCTTGCGCCGGTAGACCCACAGGCCGTAGCCCGCGACCATGACAAAGTAAACGAGGAAAACAATGGTATCTAGTGCCGAGAAAGTGTTCATTAAGAAGTCGGTAGGAAGATTAAGTCTCAAATGCGGACAGTCGCGCTGAAGTCGCTGTCCGTCGTGTCCGAGCGGGGCCGGAAGTTGCTGGCGCTTATTGTGCCGGGTAACTTTGCCGCTGTGGCGCGGTTGACAAGAAACACTGGGCAGGTTGGTGATTTTCATAATTGATACGGCGCGGCGCCGGTTGCAAAATCGCTGCACCCACCGAATCGAAAAGGATGATCCCCATGCCCAGCCGCCTGGCCCTGTTGTTGATGACCGCACTGACCGTCCAAGGCGCCATCGCCGCCGATGCGCCCGCCGCCCAGACCCCGCGTCAGTGCGCGTTGACGGCGGCGCCGCGCGCGGTCGAGTACCCGTGGATGTCGATCGAGCGCTGGCGCGGCATGCACGCGGAGCAGGTGGCGCGCGCCGCCAAGGGCGATGTCGACGTGATGTTCCTCGGCGATTCGATCACCGAGATGTGGTCCAAGCCGGTGTGGGACGCCAACTTCGGCCAGCTCAAGGCGGCCAACTTCGGCATCGGCGGCGACCACACCGGCAACGTGCTGTGGCGCCTGCAGGACCCGGCCATCGCGCGCCTGCAGCCCAAGCTGGTGGTGCTGCTGATCGGCGTGAACAACCTCAATCTGTGCGGAGAGACGCCGGAGCAGGTGTTCGGCGGCATCCAGGCCGTGGTCGCCAAGTTGCGCACGCAGTATCCGGCCGCGCGCATCCTGCTCAACGCCGTGCTGCCGTCCGGCGCCAAGCCCGACGAGCCGGTGCGCCAGCGCATCGTCGCGCTCGACAAAATGGTGGCGACGCTGGACGATGGCCAGCACGTCTTCTTCCACGATTACGGCGCGCACTTCATCGGCGCGGACGGCACGCTGTCGGCCGAGAACCAGCCGGACTTTTTGCATCTATCGGAAAAGGGATACCGGATCTGGGCCGCCGCGATGCGGCCGGACATCGAGCGCCTGCTCAACCAGCCGCGCCCGGCCCAGCCGGTGGTGCTGGCGGCCGACGACGTGCGTGCCTTCGCCGCCGCGCCGGCCGGCTTCGACCAGGCGCGGGCGGGCGTGGCGCAGGGCCGGATCGAGGAGTTCAGCTACGAGTCCAGCATCACCGGCACGCGGCGCAAGGCCAATGTGTACCTGCCGCCCGGCTACACGGCGCAGCGGCGCTACCCGGTGCTGTATCTGCTGCACGGCATCGCCGGCAACCATGACGAATGGCGCGGCTACGTGCACGCGCAAGCCATCCTGGACGACCTGATCGCCGACGGCAAGGCGGTGCCGATGATCGTCGTCATGCCCAACGGCCGCGCGCTGGCCGACGACCGCCCGCCGCCGGGCGAACGCACCTTCACGCCCGCGCACATCGCCGGCTTCACCGCCTTCGAGCGCGAGCTGCCGGAGGTGCTGGTGCCGGCCATCGACGCCAGGTATCCTACCTTGAGCGGTGGGGCGCAACGCGCGATCGCCGGCTTGTCGATGGGCGGCGGCCAGTCGCTGAACATCGGACTGGGCCATCCCGAAACCTTTGGCTGGGTCGGCGCCTTCTCGGCGGCGCCCAACCTGAAGGCGGCGGCCGCGCTGCTGCCTGAGAGCGGGCACGTCCAGCCACGACTGCTGTACCTATCCTGCGGCAATCAGGACGGGCTGATCGCGGGTTCGCAAACGTTGCATCGCTATCTGAAGGAGCACGGCATCGCCCACGTCTGGAACGTGGACGAGCATGGCCACGACCGCGAGAGCTGGGCGGACAACCTGTACCACTATGCGCAGCTCATCTTCCGCCAAGGTGGTGGCGCGTCCGCAGCGCCGCAGTGAGGCGGCACTATTACTTCGCAGGAGCCTGTTGAGGATTTTGCTGGGCCTGCTGCGCCTTCCTGGCGTCAGCCTCCGCCTTCTCTTTTTTTGCCTTCTCCTTGGCCATATGACGGCCAACCAGGCAACCTCCCACGGCCCCGGCAACCGCATGGTGTCCCGCAACGTGGCCAACAACCGCACCTGCCGCCGCGCCTTTGACGCAGCCGGCGGCAGACGCGCCGCCGCTGACCAACATCATTCCCGTCAACAGCAATACAAAATAGTTCTTCATGGTATCCCTCTTGTAACCCGGTTCGATGGCGATCAGTTCTTGGCTATTGTGCCACTTTCGCGTGGATCTCCAAAGGTAGCTAGATCATTGAAATTAGTAGGGATATTCCATTTGATGGAGAATATTAGAATATGGGAGGAGGCCTTTGCCGACATCGATCCAGTCGACTGAAACAACCTGCATAAGCGTAAGGAAAATTGACGGATTTCCCCAGGACCGACCATCCTGAGGAGTGTCCACTGGCTGTCTCCTAGGCGGCTAACGCACCAGGTCGTTGATGCAGTTGGCATAGCTGTGATTGCTAGCGCAGCGTCGGACGTTGCGAGATCACCATCAAGCGAATTGAGGCGATGCGACAGCACATTTCCGAATCATGCCGGGTTTCCCGTTAAATGATTACAAATTGAAGGCCCTGTAAATCCATCATGGTATTAAATTATGAAAGACAGTCCGTGCGATCAGGATATCGGCACTATGCCCATGGTTTCAAACCAATTGTTGTGGTCCGCATCGACGCCGCCACCCCAAGCGTTGTAGTTAATTGTTAATTCTTCGCCTTGATATATTGTTGTAACCGCAATAAACAGAAGCAATTTACCATCACGATCTGCTGCATACCTAAGGTTGCTTGGATTGCTATGGTTATACATACTTCCGAATCCAGCAGCCAACGCATATAAGTCTTCGGCTTTAGCCAAGGTCGTCCAATCAAACAAAAGAGTTTGAACTTCAATTGGCAAGCTTAACTGTTTCGGGATTAAAATTACTGGACACTTTTCGACAATTTCACCGCAATGAAACATCTGATTGGCATAAACCCCTCGTCCTTTTTTCGTACCTGTATCCTTTACAATTAGTTTCGAAGTAAAAACGACGAAGCCGTCTTCACTGAAATCCGACGAATCACTCAATGGCTGGCCTAAATTCATGTCTTCTCGCGTGCGCTCAAAGAGTCAGCGTCTTGAAGCGCGTTTTATTTGAAATACGTCG
This sequence comes from Duganella sp. BJB1802, assembly GCF_013369445.1. Taxonomy (NCBI): domain Bacteria; kingdom Pseudomonadati; phylum Pseudomonadota; class Betaproteobacteria; order Burkholderiales; family Oxalobacteraceae; genus Duganella; species Duganella sp. BJB1802. The sequence goes on from NZ_JABWEF010000018.1 coordinate 100,520, forward strand.
ATTTCTATCTTGACTTACCTTTAGTGCACCAGGTTGAGCTGGCGTAATAAGAATACTCAATCCAAGTCGAAATTTTTTTACGTTAGCCAACTTCTTGTTGTCGCCGATGAGAAACTGAACCTTCCAGGAGCTTAGCGGACTAATTCCAAAATACGCATCCCCTGCGCTAATTTCAGTAAGATTATTGGGAGATTTCGTATTGTCGTCGATCGACAGTCCGACTGGCAACGAACTAAATTCAATAACACTCCCATCTGTAGACTTTATAAACCTTTGCTCTCCCAAATGGTATAAAATTCCATGGAGACCTATAAAAGTTGGTTCGGTATCAAAGCTGTAGTGTGTCATTCGCAACTCTGTTTTTCCCTCATCGAACTGGTTGATTGGGACCCTCAGAGTAAGGATCCCACTCTTTACTAGTTGATTTCTGTCAGCATCAGACAACGTGTATTCGATGACATACGGCCCAAGTGCTTGATGCAATGGGTTTGTTCTGAAGTCATTGATTTCAGAAGCAAGACCGATATTGGTATACATTGCTTTTAGATCATCGAGACTACTAGTGTCATACCTATTATCGACAGACATTAGTTGGGCAGCACTGCTGTGGATGAACGACGGATTTAGTTCACGAAGCGCAACAGCTCTAGTTGCATACCAAACTAGTTCTCTTAACGTATCAAGTTGCCATTCCTGCGCGATTTGCAAATGTTTTAAATAGGTTTCTTGGTCTGGCAAATTATTGTTATCAATGAATTTCGCCAAATCTGTATCAAGTTGGTTGGCTTCTAACGTTAACATGATACAGACTTGTGCCGCAGCTTGTATCTGCAATATAATTGAGTCATGTTCAATCAGTTTCTTGTTTTTTGTTTGTATTAAATTTACCAATTGGTGCATCGCATCTATAAATTTCTGTTCGATGTCGGGCGATATTCCAGCGTGCATTACCGTAGAATCAAAAGAATTTAATCGATCGATCGTTTGGTCATCATAATATGATGGATCTACCATGACCTTGACTCTATCAGATTCAGCTAAAGTCTTATCTAGGCCGTCGAATGCTTGTTGAATTTTTTTGAAATCGGCTTCAACAACCTGAACCTGCTTTACAAAAGTTTGACATGATGCATAGAGAGCCTCAAGCGATTGGATCATATTGGTCACATCTATTGCTGTTCCGACGGCACCTGCGGCGCCTACAACTGCAGCCCCATCAGCGTATAGTGCCTCTAGAGAGGTTCCCGCCGTATAAATGGCTGCTGCTACGGCAACGACAGCTACTACAATGCCAATAACTTCCGAAACGCTACAACCGTCACCGCCAGTTGCAGTACGTAAAACGGCGGCTTTGAATTGTTTTTGGCATTCGTCGACAATAATCTTTTGGGCGTCTATTTCATTTTTTAGCTGTTTGATAAAATCCTGCATGTCTCTGACATTTAACTGCGCCTTGGCGATATCCGCAAGCATTCTCTGTCGTCTGGCGTTGACTGATTCCGTGGCCTTTTGTTTTGTCAATTTCACTGCAGCATTAGATACACCAATAGAGTTGAGCTGTGCAAAATCGAGCATTAACTGCTCAGCACTATTGAAATATGTATCAAGTGCGCCGGGCGTATATGTGTTTAGCGGTACCCAGTTTCGGGGTTGTCCGTAGTACCCGAGGCCTTTTTGCAATTGCCGTAACAAGACGTCCGCTTGATTCGCAATAAGAATCGGATTGTCTTCCAGGAATTTAGGCACAGGCGGCACCTGCAATAGAGAAACCCCTGAATTTTTCAAAGCCGCTTCACGTTCCCTTTGCATCTGAAGGGCTGTAATTTGAGTGCCAAATACATGTCCGAAAGGAATAGCGCTCGCGGCCATTCCACAGATAAATTTGCGACGTGTAATGCCAATGCGATAATTGGTCATGACTTCCCCACTTGATTCATCGACAATGCCTTTGCCATACGTTGCACCCAATATAGCCTTGCTGCTGTTTCACCCAGCGGCATTTTGTCGTTGTAGTAGTCCTGTTTTGCCACGTTCAATATGTACCAAAGTTGCGACGCGTTGCAATGGCTCGCAAAAGCTCTGTCTTCCAATATAATTGGTACAAACTGGTCACGACTGCCCCTCCCGTTTAGCTGACCATCGACCCCAGCCATAGGTGCTGTTTGAGGTGGGGTAGGGTCTGGAGAGATTGTCGGGCCACGACGCGAGGGATCCGAGCGACTTAAGATTCTCCAACCGCCGCCGCCGCCTTTGCCGCCAGCGCCTACTCGACTCTCATAAATTACGAGTCCTCCGGGTGCGCTGTTTCCCGGTATTCCGTTGAGCGCTGGCTTTGCCGGTTCTCCCCCCTTAAGGTTCAAAATTCCAATTTGAACCCTGGGAGCCCCTTGACCAAGGCTTATTGATACATTGCCTCCATTCCCTGCTGGTCCCGCCGCACCAGCCTGCCCACCACTTCCGCCTTTTTCTCCTACGGGCCCCAGAGCGGCGACGTCGCAAAGAACTGCTGGAGTTCCACTACCTTTTACACCCGGAGGAGGCGGTCGTCCTGGCTCATCAGTGCAATTAACTCCGCGGATCTTAACTGGTGTTATCCAATCTTTTACAACAATGTCCGTTATGCCTGGTCTGCCATTACCTCCATCACCACCATCTTCTCCACGACCGCCTTTTCCGCCGCGTGCGATGGCGTTGACCGAGCCGTCGATACGTTGTGCGAAAATGTAAATGTTTCCAGCGTTATTCCCTTTCTGTCCGCTTCGGCCTGCAGTACCTGCTTGACCAGCAGTCTGTGGATTCGGTTTTACGCCAGGAACGAAGTTTAGTTGTGCATCATCGCCGGAGGTGTTAAGTATACCCACAGTGGTGAACTCGATTGTGTGGGCAACTATCGTAATGTCCTGCCCTCCCGTCAGCACCTCAGAATCCACAATTACGTGGAATGCGCCTATGTACGTTGCTGACGTCTTATAAACTGGTGTTTGCGAGGTGAAAACAGTATCTCGATTGATTGGCGGACTAGCTACCACAGGATCATCTGGCACGGTTCGCTCCATTTCTTGGTTTTTTTGTTAGGCAGGATATACGGCGACCGCGAAATCGACACCTGGTTTGGTCGATAGGTTGCAATAAATCCGCGATTTTCGGTGTTTGCAATGCATCATTAATCATCTGTCGGTCTTACGAAAATTGTCAATAAATCATTAGTTCGCTGTTGCAAATTCTCCACATGCGATATCAACATATGAATTGTTAGGTGGCGAGCTTCCCTCGCTGCGTCGGTGACTCTGCTCAGAAACCACGAAAATACGAATGAATGCAATCATATTCGGCAACACTTTTTATTGCATTCATAGACCAGTTATTGATCCATGTGGCGCATCATGTCAATGGCTCCGGACGGCCCGGGTTGCCTGATTTTATGAGTCGCAATGGTGTTTTTCGTAATTGCGCCTCCATGCGCTTGCTCGGACAATGCGCGCAGGACTTCCCGAATCCACGATGGAACCAAAAATGAAGAGACGAGAATTATTGCGACACCTGGGGGCGGCCATTCCGGCGCTGGCGCTTTCCCCCTTTACCTTCGCCGCCCAAGCGGCGCCGTTCGGCGGTCATGAGAAGATGGCCCCCGGCCCCTTCACGGCGGACTGGGATTCGCTGGCGGCCTACCAGACCCCGGACTGGTTCCGCAACGCCAAGTTCGGCATCTGGGCCCACTGGGGCCCGCAGTGCGAGGCGGAACATGGCGACTGGTATGCGCGCGGCCTGTACGAAGAGGGCAGCGATCACTACCGCTACCACGTGGAGAAGTATGGCCACCCGTCCAAGGTCGGCTTCAAGGACGTGATCCACCAGTGGAAGGCCGAGCGCTGGGATCCCGACGCCCTGGTCTCGCTGTACAAGAAGGCCGGCGCGAAATATTTCGTGGCCCTGGCCAACCACCACGACAATCTGGACCTGTACGCCAGCAAGTACCAGCCGCAGTGGAACTCGACCAAGGTTGGCCCGAAGAAGGACCTGATCGGCGGCTGGGCCAAGGCGGCCCGCAAGCAGGGGCTGCGTTTCGGCGTCAGCGTGCACGCGGCCCACGCCTGGACCTGGTACGAGACGTCCCAGGGCGCCGACAAGCAAGGTCCGTACGCCGGCATACCCTACGATGGCCACCTGACCAAGGCCGACGGCAAGGGCACGTGGTGGGACGGCCTCGATCCGCAGGCGCTGTACGCGCAGAACCATCCGCTGAGCAAGGGCGGCGGCGGAGGCGTGGGCGGCGACCAGTGGCACTGGGGCGACGGCGCATCCACCCCGGACCAGGCCTACTGCGAGAAGTTCTACGACCGCACCATGGAGCTGATCAACAACTACGATCCCGACCTGGTTTACTTCGACGATACCGTGCTGCCGCTGCACCCGGTCAGCGACGTCGGCCTGCGCCTGACCGCGCACATGTACAACCGCAGCATCGCGAAGAAGGGCAAGCTGGAGGCCGTGGTCAACGGCAAGATCCTTAGCGAGCAGCAGCGCAAGACCATGGTGTGGGACATCGAGCGCGGCCAGAGCAACGCCATCGAGCCGCTTCCTTGGCAGACCTGCACCTGCATCGGCAACTGGCACTACGACCGCAGCGTCTACAACAACAAGTCGTACAAGAGCGCGCAGACGGTGGTGCACACGCTGATCGACGTGGTCAGCAAGAACGGCAACCTGCTGCTCAACGTGCCGGTGCGCGGCGACGGCACCATCGATCCGCTGGAGCGCAACATCGTCGAAGAAATCGGCCGCTGGATGGCGGTCGGCAGCGAGGGCATCTACGACAGCCGTCCGTGGGCGGTGTTCGGCGAGGGGCCGGTGATGGAGGAGGCTTCGGCGCCGATGTCGGGCGCGGGCTTCAACGAGGGCAAGAACAAGCCGTTCTCGGCGGCCGACGTGCGCTTCACCGCCAAGGGCGAGGCGGTGTACGCCTTCGTCATGGGCTGGCCGGCCGACGGCAAGGTGACGATCAAGTCCATGCGCGCCGGCAGCCCGCACCTGAAGCGCGGCATCGCGAAGGTCGATCTGGTGGGTGGCCAGGCGCTGGCCTTCGAACAGGCAGCCGACGGCCTGCGGGTGACGCTGCCTGCCGCAGCCCCGGCGCTGTCTTACGCCTTCGCGCTGCGGATCGTCTAGTTTCCAGCCGTCCGCGCGTGGTGTTCAAGCATGGCTCCTTCGGGAGCCATGTTTCGTTTCGGCCCCGGTTGTGCCGATTTCGTTCCTTTCCAGTGTCAAGACTGCCAAGACGCGCCCATCCGGGCCACGTAAGCTCTGTTGCGATTCGATAGCCTCGTTGAGCACGCTATCGAAGCAAACCGGCAGTTTGATTATTACGATCCCGCACGCTCGATGTGGGACGTCATCACTAGGAGACGAGCATGATGTTTCAGGAAAAAATAGGTGTGCGCTGGGTGAAGTTGGCGCTGGCGTTGTTGTCGGCGCATGCGGTGGCGATGGCGCAGGAGCAGCCGGAGCCGAAGATGGAGCGGGTGGAGATCACCGGCAGTAACATCAAGCGGGTCGTGCAGGAGGGCGTCTCGCCGATGACCTTGATCACCAAGGAAGACATCAAGCGTTCCGGCGCGACCTCGGTGCTGGACGTGTTGCGCAACCTGCCGGGGGTGGGCGGCAACGGCAGCGAATTCGGCAGCGGCAACGACTTCCGCAACGGCGCCACCACGGCCAGCCTGCGCGGCATGCCGACCCTCATCCTGTTGAATGGCAACCGCCTGCCGGTGTCCGGCTCGGACAATTCCAACGGCTTCACCTCGGTGGACTTGAACATGCTGCCGCTGGCGGCGATCGAGCGCATCGAGGTGCTTAAGGACGGCGCCTCGGCCATCTACGGCACCGACGCGGTCGGCGGCGTGATCAACTTCATCATGCGCCAGAACTACCAGGGCACGGACCTGAGCACCAGCTACGGCGCCACCACGCTGGGCGGCGGCGACGTGCGCAAGCTGTCGGTAGCCGGCGGCTACGGCGACCGCGCCACGCAGAAATTCAACCTGACCTACGCGGCGATGTACGAGGACACCAAGCGCATCAAGGGCACCGACCGCGACTGGGCCAACCACATCGACTTCGGCGCCAGCGGCGGCCTGCAGTACGCCAACGTGTACGGCGCGCACGGCACCGACGCCGGCACGCTGTCGATCGGCGGCAACCGCTTCCCCGATCCGGGCTGCCTGCCCGGCTCCAAGCTGCCGTATCCGAGCGGCGCCGAATGGTTCCCTTCGCCGACCCGCAACGGCTGCCTGTCGGCCACGGCGGAATTCACCGACCTGGTCAAGCCCTCGCGCCGCGCCGGCGCCACGGCCGCGCTGAACTGGGACATCGCGCCGGACCTGACCTTGTTCGCCAACGCCTTCTACACCAATTTCGACAAGCGCATCGTCGGCCAGTCGTCGTGGCTGCAGAACCGAGCGCGCAACAACCTGGTGATCCCGGCCTCGAACCCCTTCAACACCTACGGCAAGCCGGTGACGGTGCGGCGCGATTTCCCGGTCTACGAGGGCGGCATCAAGACCGACGTCGACAACCTCTGGCTGCTGACCGGGCTCAAGGGCGAGATGGCGGGCTGGGACTGGTCGGCGACGCTGTCGCACGGCGAGGAGCGCGGCCGCACCGACACGCTGGGCGCCTACAAGCTGGAGGAGCTGAACAAAGCGGTCGACGACGGGCGCTTCAATCCCTTCGGCGCGAACAGCAATTCGGACGCACTGATCCGCGAGCTGTCGGGCGAGATGTATGTGAAGACCCGCAGCAAGACCGACTCCATCAAGCTGCAGGCCGGGACCGAGTTCGGCGAGCTGCCGGGCGGGAAGATCGGCGTGTCGCTGGGCTCGGAGCTGCGCAAGAATTCGCTGTCGTACACGCCGTCGCAGGATTGGCAGCAGGGCCTGCTGGGCCAGTACGCCGTGCTGCCGCCGATCTCCGGTTCGGAGAAGCTGTCGGCCGTGTATGCGGAGCTGAGCCTGCCGCTGCTGAAGACGCTGGAGGCCCAGGCCGCCGTGCGCTACGACAAATACGAGCTGGCCGGTTCCACCACCAATCCCAAGCTCGGCCTGAAGTGGAAGCCGAGCAAAGAGATCATGCTGCGCGCGAACTACAGCACCGGCATGGTGGCGCCGTCGCTGCCGCAGCGCTTCAGCCAGGGCCGCGACGCCTTCTACCAGACCAAGGATCCGCACCGCTGCGTGGAAGGCGATGTGTATTTCGATCAGTACTGCACCCGTCAGGTCAAGGCTTCCAACGTCGGCACCAAGGACCTGCAGCCGGAGAAGTCGAACCAGTACAACGTCGGCTTCGTCATCGAGCCGATCAAGGACCTGAACATCGGCCTGACCTACTACGACATCAAGTGGAAAAACAAGATCGACATCCTCGATACCACGACGGTGCTCGACAACGAGGACGGCGCCTACAAGGACCACGTGACCCGCAAGGACGTTACGGCCGACGACATCGCGGCCTACGCGGCGCTGTCGGCGGCGGACCGGGCGCGGCTGGGGCCTTTGCGCGGCGAGCTGTCCAACATCAAGACCGGCTGGGTGAACCGCTTCGAGTCGCACACCTCGGGTATCGACCTGGACGCGTCCTACACGTTCCGCACCGATAAGCTGGGCCGCTTCAAGGTGTTCGGCGACGCCAACTACACGATCCGCTACGACACGGTGCTGCTGGCCGATAACGTCTACATCAACTGCCCGAACAACACCTCGTGCGACGCCGGCGAGTACAACAACCCGCGCGTGCTGGCGAACGTCGGCGTGAACTGGGACCTGGGACCGTGGAGTGCCACCGGCATCGTCAAGTACGTGGCCGGCACCAAGGTGGACCGCTCGCCGTCGGCGGTGCAGAACCAATGGTATGACTTCTATGCCAAGGGACGCCGCATTCCGGCCATCGCCACGATGGACGCGTCGGTGAGCTATGCCGGCATCAAGAACGCGGTGATCCGCGTCGGCGCCAACAACGTGTTCAACCGCGACCCCGCCTTCGACCCCGGGTCCTCGCTGGGCTACAACGACAGCTGGGGCGATCCGCGCGGCCGCTTTGTCTACGTCAGCCTGGATTACAGCTTCAAATAAGCGGTACCGGCGGTATCCGGCCGCGCCGGATCGCCGCCGCTGCGTGGAACCATCGTTCCGGAGATTCGTCATTTTCATAATTGCCCGGGCCTGAGCCCCACAGGCACAATCGCCGGCAAAACTCGTTAAGAAAGTGATGGAGACCCATGAAATTGAAGACAAAAATCAGCCTGTTGTCGGCTGCCGTGGCGCTGTGCTGCGGTGGTGTCGGCGCGCAGATCGGCGCGGCCGGGGAAGTCGCTGCGCCCGCTGCCACGCCGTGGATGAACGCCCAGCTGGGCGCGGAGGAACGCGCCTCGCCTGGCGGTCGCGGCGATGACCGGACGAGAAGCCTCGCTCGTCTACGGCTACCTCGGCTCCGGACATGGAATCGAAGAAAAACCACGCGGCCGGCGCCGTCGCACAAGCAGTCGGCCGGTTTTCATCTACGGGCGTGCCGCGCCTGGGCATCCCCAACCTGTGGGAAACCGACGCCGGCGTGGGCGTACGCCAGTTGCGCCGGCTCCGGACGCGCGTCCCGGCACGGCGCTGCCGTCGGGCCCGAACACGGCCGCCACCTGGGACCTGAACACCGCCTACGCGGGCGGCGCTACGACGCGCGGGAGGCGCGCGCCTGCGGCTTCAACGTGCCGCTGGCCGGCGGCGTCAACCTGATGCGCGAACCGCGCAACGGCCGCAACTTCGAATATGCCGGCGAGGATCCCCGTTACCGGCAAGATCGTTTGCGCGCAGATCAAGGGCATCCAGTCGAACCGCATCGTGTCCACGCTCGCAATTCACGCGCTGAACGACCAGAAACCAATCGCACCTCGCTCAACGTCAAGATCGACGACCGCTCGGCCCGCATGTCGGACCTGTCGGCCTTGCAGATCGCGAACGAGGAGGGCAATCCGGGCGCGTAAATGCCTACAACCGCGTCAACGGCGTGTATGCGTGCGAGAACAGCTACCTGCTCAACGAGGTGCTGAAGAAGGACTGGGGCTTCAAGGGCTGGGTGATGTCGGACTGGGGCGCACGCACGGTGCCGGCCGCCAACGCCGGGCTGGACCAGCAATCGGGCATGCCGTTCGACCTCGCCGACTACTTCGGCCCGCCGCTGAAGGAGGCCGTGCTGAACGGCTGGGCGCCGCAGTCGCGCCTGGACGACATGGTGCGCCGCATCCTGCACGCGATGCCGCGCACGGCGTGGTGGACCATCCGGTGGCGCCGGCGCCGCAATCGATCGACTTCGGCGCGCACGCGGGCCGTGTCGCGCAAGGATGCAGTGGAGGGCATGGTGCTGCTGAAGAACAGCACCGGCGCTCTTGCCGCTGAGCCGCTCGGCCGAAGACTGCGGTGATCGGCGGCTATGCCGACCGTGGCGTGCCGCCGGCGGCGGCTCGTCGCTGGTGTACCCGGCCGGTGGCAACGCGGCGCCTGAGCTGATGCCCAAGACCCGGCCCGCCCGGTCATGGTGTATCCGTCGTCGCCGTTGAAGGTTGCATACAGGCGCGCCTGCCATCGGCCACGGTGGCCTACGCCGACGGCAGCGACCGCGCCGCCGCCGCCAAGCTGGCGCGCGAAAGCGATGTGGTTCTGGCTGCGTGACCCAGTGACGGGCGAGGGCTTCGACATGCCGGTGAACCTGTCGCTGCCGGACAAGCAGGACGAGCTGATCTCCACCGTGGCCGAGGCCAACGCCAACACCGTCGTGGTGCTGGAGACCGGCGGTCCGGTGACCATGCCGTGGGCTGCCGAAGGTGTCGGCCGTATTGAGGCGTGGTATCTGGGCACCAGCGGCGGCGAGGCGATCGCCGGCGTGCTGCCCGGCGAAGTCAATCCGTCGGGGCGTTTGCCTGCCACCCGCTTCCCGGCGTCGGAATCGCAGCGCTGCCGCGTCCCGCGCTGGACGGCTTCCCGGAGGTGGCGGACCGCCGCTTCGACGTCAACTACAGCGAAGGCGCCGCCGTCGGCTACAAGTGGTTCGACCTGAAGGCCTCACGCCGCTGTTCCGGCCATGGCTTGTCCTACACCGAGTTCGCCTTCGGACCTGGCCGCCAGCGTCAAGGGCGGCGTCGTGCGCGCCTCGTTCACGGTGAAGAACACCGGCGCGTCGCGGGCAAGCAGGTGGCGCAGGTCTACGTCCGCCGCTGACGGTCTGCTGGGAAGCGCGCTGAAGCGCTCTGCCGGCTTCCAGAAGGTCGAGAGGTGCAACCGGGCGCCGGCGTGGTGCCTCCGTGACCGTCGATCCGCGCTTGCTGGCCGTGTTTGGATTCGGCATCGAAGACGTGGAAAGTCGCCATGATGACTACAAGCTGACCCTGGCGGCCAGCGCGGCCGACAGCAAGCGCCGTCAGCACGGTGGTGCATCTGGACGCAGCCGCCCACGATGTGAACGGCAAGCCGACCTGCCAAACGTTGGGCGGTAAAGGGCGGGCGCGCAGATGCAGCGCCCGCCCTTTTTATTTGTACAAGCGCGGACCAGACATGGATCGCCAGATGAGTTAAAGTTCTGATAAGTTCACATTAAAGGATGCATTACCGATGAATCACGTGTTCACAGCTTCCGTTCCTCTCCTTCAGACAGAACGACTTCTGCTTCGCGAATACAGGCGTGCCGACTTCGACTTGTTTGCAGACCATTTGGGGCATCCAGAAAGTTCAGCTCACCTGGGTTCATCCGACCGCCAGGCGGCTTGGCGAATCTTCACTTCGCATGCTGGACTATGGCTGGTCCACGGAGCTGGCTGGTGGGCTATCGAGGATAAGCAGACTGGCCAGCTCGTAGGCACTGTGGGGGCCTTCTTTCGCGAACAATCAACTGTGATGGAGATGGGGTGGAATACCTATCGAGCATTCTGGGGGAAAGGAATTGCGAACGAGGCGGCTTCGGCGGTCTTGAAGTATGTGTTCGAGGTTCGAGGCGAACTGAAAGTCCGGGCTCTTGTCAGCGCCGGCAATGAATCATCGCGCCACGTCGCCGAGCGATTGGGAATGACCTACGAAATGGAGACTGAGCTGAACGGCAAGGCAATCAGTAGTTACGTGCGTGAGCGCACGTGAATTGGGACACAAATGAAAAATTATGTTCGCTTAGAAAGGCTTATTGTGAATAATGTCAAAACTTCCGCTTTAGATGATATTCCAAGTGATTCCGAGGGGCTGCGAAAAGTTAAGGCACTTTATCGGGCGCTAAAGTCGAAAGACCAGCAGTTGATAAAAGAAATATTGGTTGACGAACCCGTATGGGATGTTTCACCAGGTTTTCCAGAGGGCGCAATATATCGCGGCATATCCGAAGTATTTGGCGGGTTTTATCACAGGCTACTTGCTCGCGTTCATTCTTTTGGTGCTTTTCCAGACAAATTTGTGGATGGTGGGGACACGGTCGTAGCACTTGGTCACTATCGAATTACAAAAAATGAAGGTGGCGACCCAGCATTGGTACGCTTCTCTCATGTTTGGGGCATCGATGACAAGGGGCGAGTTAAAGGGGTGTGGCAAGTTGCTGACTCTGCTCAGTTCTTTGCTTCTTAGACCATAAAGCCACGCAACGCCGGTTAGCTCTCCGTTATGAGAAAATGTTTCGAGTTAAAATGATAATCAAAACAAAAATAATAGGAACTTTATGCGTCGTCGAATTCTCAATGTTGTACTTGGAACCACCGCCGCGTTGCTGACGTGCAGTGCCATAGGCGCTGCTGATAGGCGTCATATTGAAAAACGCTTATTAGGAACGTGGCGTTCAGATAAAGAGCGTACCATCGCCCACTGGAAGTATCAGAAAGAACTAGCTCCTGAGGTACAGGAACGATTTGAAAGAATATTTGGAAAGTTCACTCTGCGTTTCACTGAAACGCATATTTACACAGAGTTCGAGGATACAAAGCACACGGTCCCTTATTCAGTTGTTGCGCAAGATGCGGTTTCAGTGGTCATCGCTTGGCACGACGAGAGGGAGCGTTCGCTCCAACAAATTCATTTCGAAGATGATGGTTATTATGTTCTGAGCGGATACAACGTTGAATTCTACAAGCGCATTGCCTAGTCTTTTGGGCACAGGTAGGCAGCTTCTGCAACCGGTTGAATTCGCAGCCCAAAGCAGACTTGGCAAGTTTGGAGATAACTAGTGTTTGGGAATCCAAAAAGATATTCGATGCCGTGGACATCTTTACTACTGGCTCCGTTCGCTAGCATTCCTGTCCTGGCAATCTTGGGATTAGGTAGCTCGGACGCAGGCATGGCAAGTGAGGTGCGCGTTGGGCTTTTGTTCGGCGTTATTCTAGGGGGACAGCTTCATTTATAGGCGTCACGATTGTCGGCTTGCCGGCGTATTTTTTGCTGCGGAAATTTGAGTCCCTTCGATTGTGGATAGCGTGTTCCATCGGGGCATTGGTCCCGTTTTTGTTGCTTTTTAAGGATGCGCCGATTGGGAGGTTGTGTGGCGGGTCTCGCAGTTGGGGCAATGGCCTATGCGCTGCGCCCACCTGAACAGTAATTCCGACGGAAACCGGCCAGAAGCGGAGGACTTTGTATTGTGCAGCCGTATGAATATGCTACGTTAAAAAGCCGCATGAAAAGAATATTTTTTATTTCGTTATTTATTGTTTCGGGAATGGCATTTTGTGCAGACGAAATTACGCTGCCAGCGAGAGGTTTTTCCTCGGCCGAAAGCATTTGAAACTGCCGTTTCCGCAATTTCTAGTATTCTGAACGATGAAAAAGAACACCATTATGCGGCAGCGAATCACAACCACACGCCTGGCATATTCGGACGACTGCTTGTCACCGTAGTCTCTGGTGCGACAGAGTCTGTCATATGGTTGGGAATGCGCCTTTAGGAAAGATAATGATGATGCGCTTAGGTGAACGATTGTCGTGCAGTGTTGACGCTACCGTTGGCGAAGAATGCTGGGGTGTAGTTGGGGGCGAAGGTACGGGATCCGTTATTTTGCTGAGCATCGGCGAACGCTTCCTTCGACGCAGGCCACTCACTAATCCGCACTTAAGCGAACTATGTCGCTTCTACGACGCAGCATATTCGTTGAGGATTATGTGCCCCTGGCGAATTGACTCTCCATCGAAAGTGGTCGCTGGCAGCCACATGTGCAATGCAAATGATGGCCCAATGGTGGAAGGATTAAAGGAAATCTGTGGACAAAAAATTCTCACGGTACTTTGCTTGGCGCCCGCTTATGACATCACAATTCACTTTGAGAATCAAATGACGCTCATGGTTCATTGCAGCGATATCGATTGCAATTATGATGAATTCTATAGCTTTGGCACGCCATCAGGCTACTACGTTGTAGGACCCGACGGCAATATCTCGTTTGAAGAATAATGGGAGTCGACCTCGCTCGGCAATGAACGCACTGCACGATTGATCGAGCGCTACAAAAAAGCTCCCGGAAAAACCTTGGACATGTTTTCGCGTTTGCGAACTGGATCGGATGCGAACGTCCATGATGGAGGGCGGATTCAATTGGTCGACGCAACACGGCGGTCATGGTCTCGGTCTCGAAACGGCCAGGAGCTGCACTATACGACAAAATGATTTTCTGAACACCCGGTTACTGTTGGCCCTTTTGTTAATCGGCTTCGCTTTCGTCGGCGGAGGTGTATGGCATTATCTGCCATGGTCCAAAGGTCCGATCGCGCATGCATTTCCGCTTGGAGTAGGCGTGGGCCTACTTGCCGCAACGGTTGTGTACTTTGTATGAACTCATGTCGGCTGCTGGGCCAAGCCTACATCGGGCCAGAAGCAGCCGCACAGCAGCGGGCCTTTTATCTAGGGATAGCAGATGGAAACACTAGCACGCGTATTAATTCTAGCCACAAAATATGTGGGCGATCTCGCATGTGATGATGCATTTGACGACGATATCGCAGTGCTCGAAAGCATCTCGGATGAGCTGAAAAAATGCACAATGGACGAAAAAAGTTGCCTTGTACGAGTTTCCAAAGAGCTAGGATTCCCATCGTGGCCGGATGAAATGGGGATTGTGTAAATTTAGGCGTAAAACGCATCCCCCTAGTTCGGCTATGGAGGCTGACTCTGGAGGATCGCAAGCAGGCTGACAGCGGTTGTCAGATCGAGCCTGAGCTTCCGGTACTGTCTCGACGCGGTTGTGGACAGCACCAGGGCGCGCCGCATGCCTTTTTGTCCGTGTCCCGCAGTCGGATCGAGGTTGACCATGACAACGTCGCCGCGTCCAAACTTCTACGGTTCACCACGCTTCACGTCCCGCCGGCTTCATTTGCGACCACTCTGCCATATCGGCCGGTTAGGCCGCAGAAAGGTCACATTGCGCCACTAGGTTAGCCAGGGAATACGACGGGCGTGCGGCTTTCAGCAGCACGCCTTCGGGCAGCACATTGACACCGAGCTTGTCGCCCAAAGTCACCTTGGCATGCCCGGTAGCTCAGCAGGTCTTGGTTACCACCAGAGGCTGTAGATCGTCGTCAGTGCGATGCCGATAACAGCCGAACCTAGCGCGAAGGCGCCGTCGACGCGGAACAGCGAGGTGTCGATGTGCATGTGCTTGACGTTGTCGCGCTTGGCGTCGGCCATCTTGCTCATCAGGACCATGCCGGCGATGACCACCCAGAACACGATGAACATGCGGTCGAGGAAGGGAATCTCGAACACGCCGCTGCCGTTGTCCTTGGAGAAGCCGATAGTCGCCAGGAAGGACAGGTCCATCATCGTCGGCAGGAACTTCAGCAGGATCGAGCCGGCCAGGCCGCCCAGCGTGGCGAACATGGCGGCGCCGGAGGTGGTTTTCTTCCAGAAGAAGCCCATCAGGAACATGGCCAGGATGCCTGGCGAGACGAAGCCGGTGTATTCCTGGATGTACTGGAAGCCGCCTTTCTTGTCGATGCCCAGCATCGGCGCGATCAACACGGCCAGGGCCATCGCCACGACCACGCTCACGCGGCCGATCCACACCATGCGCTGCTCGGTCGCTTCCTTGTTGAAGGCCTTCTTGTAGATGTCGAGCGTGAAGATGGTGGCGATACTATTGGCCTTGCCCGCCAGCGAAGCAACCACGGCGGCGGTCAGCGCGGCGAACGCGATACCCTTCAAGCCCGAAGGCAGCAGGCCCAGCAGGATAGGGTAGGCGCGGTCGGGATTGACTTCGCCGCCGACCTTCATGGCGTCGCCCAGCGCGCCGGACTTGTCCAGCGCGTAGGCCGCGATACCAGGCAGCACCACGATGACCGGCATCAGCAGCTTCAGGAATGC
Organism: Duganella sp. BJB1802; assembly: GCF_013369445.1. Classification (NCBI taxonomy): domain Bacteria; kingdom Pseudomonadati; phylum Pseudomonadota; class Betaproteobacteria; order Burkholderiales; family Oxalobacteraceae; genus Duganella; species Duganella sp. BJB1802. Next base: position 115,871 of record NZ_JABWEF010000018.1, read on the forward strand.
CGCGAACAGCAGGCCCTTGCGGGCGGTCGGCAGGTCTGCGCCCAGCGCGCGCTGCGTGATGTATTGATTGCAGCCCCAGTAGTTCAGGTTGACGATCCACATGCCGCCCAGCAGGACCGACAGGCCAGGCAGGTCCATGTAGTTCGGGTTGTCGCGCTTGAGGACCATGTCGAAGTGGCCGCGGGCGTGGTTGTACAGCTCGGAGAAGCCTTGCAGCGCGCCGTGCTTGTTGCCCAGCGCGGCGACCATGTCGAGCGCCAGCCAGGTCGTGACCAGGCCGCCGACCACCAGGCAGGTGACCTGCACCACGTCGGTGTAGCCGATGACCTTCATGCCGCCCAAGGTGATGATGGCGGCGAACACGGCCAGGAACAGCATGCAGGGCAGCAGGGCGATGCCGGACAGGCTGCTGATCGCCAGCGCGCCCAGGTACAGGATCGAGGTCAGGTTGACCACGACATACAGGCCCAGCCAGAACAGCGCCATGGTGGTGGCGACCGCCTTGCCGTAGCGCTGCTCGAGGAATTGCGGCATGGTGTAGATGCGGTTCTTCAAATAGACCGGCATGAAGAACACGGCCACGATCACCAGCGTGGCGGCCGCCATCAGCTCGTAGACCGCGATGGCCATGCCGATGCGGAAGCCGGAGCCGCTCATGCCGATGAACTGTTCGGCCGAGATGTTGGAGGCGATCAGCGAAGCGCCGATGGCCCACCAGGTCAGCGAGCCTTCGGCCAGGAAGTAGTCATGCGAGGCGAGGCCGGAACCGGCCTGCTTGCGCCGGTAGACCCAGATGCCGTAGCCGGCGACCAGGACAAAATATACAAGAAAGACGGTCACGTCCAAGGTGGAAAAAGTGCTCATGCGGTACTCGCGAAAAAGATTGTCTCCGGATTGACGGCCCAAGCTGCGGCCGTGCCCATTTTATTGATGAATCTGCCAATGGATGATCTTAGGCGATTTCCACCTATAATTTCCAATACCACTTTTGCATGCAGCTATATTGTTTGGGTGGGGGCAGCTTCGGTTTTGCGCCTATTTTCCCGCGACCTTGACCAGGCTCGGCGCCTTGCGGGCCACTTCGCCGTCGCCGCTCGCGTTCAGGCGGCCGGTGGCGTCGTTCCAGTGCAGCCGGACCGTCGTTCCCTTGCCTTTTTCATAATCGTAGGACACGCCGTCGTCGTCATACAGCGCGAAGTCGCCATCCTTGCCGGGGTAGACCCGGATTTCGGCGACCGATTGGCGCTCGGCGGTCGACTGGATCTCCGAGCCCAGCGGCACGATGGCGCCGGCCCGCACGAACACCGGGATCTGGTCGATCGGCGCCGCCACCTTGACCCAGCTGCCACCGGCCAGCTTCTCGTTGGTCCAGAAGTTGTACCAGTCGCTGCCGGCCGGCAGGTAGACATCCTTCTGCGTCTGGCCCTGCTCGGTCACGGGCGCGACCAGGAACGCCGGCCCGAACATGTACTGCGTGCCGATGTCGGCCACCTTCGGATCGTTCGGGAAGTCCATCCACAGCGGCCGCATGAACGGCGCGCCGCTGTCGTAGGTCGCCTTGGCCTGGCTGTAGATGTAGGGCAGCAGCTGGTAGCGCAGGCGGTCGTAGCGGGCCAGGATCGGCTCGGCCTGGGTGCCGAATTCCCACAGTTCCGTGTGCTTGCGGTCGCCGTGCACGCGCAAGGTCGGCAGGAAGGTGCCGTACTGGAACCAGCGCGTGAACAGTTCAGGATAGTCGTGGTTCTGGCCGACCGTGTCGGTGCCGCCGGCCGGGTCGAGCAGCGGCGCCTTGGTGGCCTTGGTCGACTGCGGCAGCCACTGCCAGCCGCCGATGTCGTTGCCCCAGTAGGCGATGCCGGAGGCCGTCATGTTCAGGCCGGTCGGGATCTGGCGCGTCAGCGCTTCCCACGACGGACTGATGTCGGACGACCAGAACAGCGCGCCGGTGCGCTGCGAGCCCAGGTAGGCGGCGCGCGACAGAATCATGGCGCGCTTGTTCGGCTTCCACGCGCGCATGTTCTCGGCGAAGCCTTCGACGTGCAGCAGCGGGTAGACGTTGTGGTAGCGGTCGCCTGAGCCGATCGAATAGAAGTAGCCGTCCGGTACCAGGTCGGGTTCGGTCTCATCCAGCCATGGGTAATCGAAGCCGTGCGACATCACGTTGTCGCGCGCGTGTTCCCAGAACCATTTGCGGGCCGCCGGGTTGGTGGAGTCGATCAGCGCGCCGGTGCGGTCGGAGCGCGACGGCAGGCCGTCGACGGTCTTGCCGTCCTTGTCCTTGAGGAAGTAGCCCTTGGTATCCAGTTCGTTGAAGTAGCGGCCCGAGCTCTCGAAGCGCGGCCAGAACGAAATGATGGACTGCATGCCCAGGCCGTGCAGCTCCTTGTTCATGGCGTCCGGGTCGGGGAACTGCGCCGGGTCGATGTCCAGCTGGCCCATGCGGGTCCAGTAGAACCAGTCCACCACCATGATGTCGAGCGGGTACTTCTTCTGGCGGTAGGTGTTGGCCATGCGCAGCACTTCCTGCTGGCTCTCGTAGCGCGCCTTGGACTGGATCAGGCCGAACGCGGCCTTCGGCGGGATCGGCGTCTTGCCGGTCACGCGCGCGTAGCCCGAATACAGTTCCTCCGGCGTGTTGCCGGTGATGACGAAGAAGCTGACGCGCTCGCCCACGCTGGACTGGAACGCGGTGCGGCCGTTGATGCCGGCGATGAAGCGCGTCGGCGACGGGTTGTCCCAGACGATGCCGTAACCCTTGGACGACACCATGAACGGCACGCACACGGTCTCGCCGGCCGGCGCGTCGTACCAGTGCTTGCAGTCGATGACGCGGCCGCGCAGGTCCAGCGGGCCCATCGATTCCTGGTTCTGGCCCATGCCGTAGTAGTGCTCGTCGGCCGGCGCGCTGAACGAGGCGCTGGCCTGGTAGGTCTTCTCGGTGTTGATGGTTTGCGGCGCCAGGTCCCAGCCTGTCATGTCGAGCACCACTTCGCCCTTGGCGTTCTTCACCTGCAGCGCGACCGGCGCCAGCGTCGAGGCGAAATATTTCTCGCTCATGGACGGCACGTGCGGCGCGGGCGCCGGCGCCACGTGCAGGCTCAGCGCGGACGAGCTGAAGGTGTCGCCGTCCTTGCCGCCGGTGTGGCGGAAGGCCGCGTTGTCGGCGCCGGCCGGCAAGATGCCGTAGCCGCCGGCCTTCAGCGCCTCGGCCTTGTCGGCGGCCACTGTGACGCGGACCACGTTCGGTCCGTAGGCCTCGACCGAGACCCAGGCGCCGTTGCGGTCCAGCGTGGCGATCGGCGCGGCCTGGGCCGACGCGGCGGCGCCGAGCGCGATCAGGGAAATCGAGGCGGCCAGGGTCTTGCGCCGGTGATGCATAGTCATGTTGTCTCCTGAATTGTTGGTCATGGATGGTTATGGAATCAGTTTGCGGTCGCGCAGCCACTCTTCGGCGCGGCGCGGCCAGTTCGATGCCGTGCCCTGGCCGGCGCGCATGCCCATGCCGTGACCGCCGTGCTCGAACAGCAGCATCTCGGCCGGCACGTGGGCGCGGGTCAGGGCCTGGAAGTACAGGATGCTGTTATCGACCGGCACCGCGCCGTCGTCCTGGGAGTGCATCAGCAGCGTCGGCGGGGTCTGCGCGTTGACCTGCTGGTCGAGCGACATCTGCCGCACCAGCTCGGCGGACGGCGACGTGCCGAGCAGCGCCCGGCGCGAGCCGGCGTGCGTGACCACCGACTCCATCGAGATCACGGGATACATCAGCATGGCGAAGTCCGGGCGCGCGCTGACGGCGTCGAGCGCGTCGCCGCCACGGCCGGCCGGCAAGTTGTACAGGGTGGAGGCGCTGGCGGCCAGGTGTCCGCCGGCCGAGCTGCCCATGACGCCGATGCGGTCCGGCGCCACGCCGTATTGCGCGGCCTGCGAGCGCACCAGGCGGATCGCGCGCAGCACGTCCTGCAGCGGCGCGGGATGGCCGTAGCCGGACAGGCGCGACTTGAGCACGAAGGCGGTGATGCCCAGGTTGGACAGCCATTGGGCGTACTGGTGGCCCTCGCGGGTGAAGGACAGGATCTCATAGCCGCCGCCGGGGCAAATGATGACGGCGGCGTGGGCCGGCCTATCGTACGAGGCGGGATACACGGTCAGCGTGGGGACGCTGACGTTGCTGATCCGCTCGTCGTCCAGCCGTTCCGGCCCCAGCTGCGGGTGCGGGCCGGGGAAGCCGCTCGGCCAGAGGGTGACGACGTTGCCCTGGGCGCCGGCGCCGGCCGAGGCCACGAGCAGTAGGGCCAGTATCCATGAACGCATGATGTGATCTCCTTTGTTATACTTTTGATCCCGGTATTTTGGGCGCTTCATCATTGCAGAGCCGCCGTGCGACCGCAATTATGAAAATCACCGACCACGAGTATGATTTCACCGCCGGGACGTGCGCCGATCATCCATTTTCAGGACCAATAAATGAAACAGTACGGCACACCCGCCATTCTCCTGGGCCTGGCAAGCTCGCTGCTGCTGCTCGCTTGCACGCCCAAGACGCCGCAGGTCGCCGCCGAGGATATCCGCATCGCCAAGCTGGAGCCGCTGGCCGTCAGCGGCCCCGACCGGAATATCGAGAAGGTCCGGGTGGTCAAGTCCAGCGAGCCGGACTATGTGCCCGAGCCGGTGGCGCAGGCCCTGCTGGCGCAGCTCAAGCAATGGCCGAAGACGGGGGCGGAGCTTGGCAGCGCGCTCAATACCTGCTCGGCACAGCTGGCGGTCAAGCAGCTCGGCGACAAGTCCGCATGCCGGGAAGCGATGGGGGAGGACGAAGAAACCGCCTGCCACAAGCAGCACGGCTACGGCAGGAAGACGGTGGGGCAGGCGCTGATGGCCGATCATCGCGACCTGAACGGCGATGGCGTGAAGGACTACATCATCTCGGACCGCTACTATTGCCAGGCCTTGTCGGCCAATCAGGGGGCGGTGTATTTTGTCATGCTGTCGCAGCCGAAAGGGGGCTACCAGCTGGCCTTTGCGGACTGGGCTGCGCCGACCCTGTATGCGGTGGACGCCAAGGTCGACGGCAAGGCGGTGCTGGTCGAGCGCATCGCCAAGCTGGACGGCGCGACCACGCGCATCCTGAACCTGGTCGACGCGAAGTACGTGCGCAAGAGCTGCTTGTTCCAGGACGAGCACGGCTACAGCGCATGCCCGCTATAGGCGAATATGAAGAACTTGTCGATACCGGCGCTGGCGCTTGCCTTGCTGTTCCCGTTCCATTGCTCCGCTGAGCAAGGCGCAGCGCCAGCGTCCGTGGATATTATTTTTGTAGCTAACGGCGTGGCTTTCGGAACGCGTATTGACGATGCCATTTTAGAGAAGATCGGTTGCGCATATACGTTCCGCGATACCGAGACATTCTCGAAGCTGCTGAAACTGGCGGAGGCGGCGCGGGATGTGCCGCAAGACGCCAATGATCCGAGGCCGAATTTCGAAGTTCGAAACAAGCTCCTTTTCCATTTCCAGGAAGGCCCTGATATATCAGTCAGATTCGGTCAAAAGTACCTCAACCAATCGTATCTGGACGGAAGCTGGAATTCCGTCCCCATGCATCTGCAAAACGACCTGGTCGAACAGGTACGTGCAACAATCAGGAAAGCGGGCGGCACGCAGGCCAACAAGAACGCTTCCGGTTCTTGCGAAGGGTCTTGACCGCAGCGCATGCCCGCCGGCGCTGAACCGCCTGGTCCGTGATGGCCTTCTCGCGCCAGCCGGTTACGCGCATGCAGAGTATCTTGCGGTCGGCCAGCCACCGCGCGCAGGCGTTTAGCAGGGGCGTGGTGGCCGCATCGTTGTTGCCCATCCCCGCGCCGCCCTGGCTGCGCCAGTTCAGCTTGAGCGTCGCGCAGGCGGCGTCGATGGGCGCCGAAATTGGGAGAGTTCGTTTCCCAATTCTGCAAGGCCCCCAGCATGCTTTCGCGGTCGGCGCCACATGCGATCAGTTTGCGTCGGGCGGCACGCTGGTCGGGCTGCTGCCCCAGCGTGCGGCGGCCGGGTCGGTGGACAATTGCATGCGCAGCTGTCCGCCGCGTTGCAACTGTTCCCAGTCCAGCCAGACCTTGTCGTGCGGCTTGGCGTTCCAGTTCAGCCGCGTGACGAAGGAGGATGACGCGGCCGGCCCATCTTTCTCGATGAGCAGCTGCTTGCCGTTGCCCAGGTCGACCCGGGCCTTGGCGAACTTCGGCTCATGCAGCAGGAAGCGGCCGCTGCCTGGCGTGGACGGATAGATGCCCAACGCGCTGAACACGTACCATGCCGACATCGTGCCCAGGTCGTCGTTGCCGGTCACGCCGTTGGGCGCGTTGCTGAACAGCGTCTCGGCGGCGCGCAGCACGGCGCTGGTCTTCCACGGCTGGCCGACCAGCGTGTACATCCACGGCGCGTGCAGGTCGGGCTCGTTGTTCGGGTTGTAGCGGAACTGGTTGTAGTAGTTGTACGCGCCCATCACCCATTCCTTGCGCACCGCCTGGTAGGGATCGGCGCTCAGCGCGTCGTAGGCGAAGAAGGCGTCCAGCCGGCGCGCGGCCTGCTCGCGTCCGCCCATGGCCTTGACCATGCCGCCCACGTCCTGCTGCACCAGCCACTGGTATTGCCAGGCCGTGCCCTCGTGGAAGCCGTGTTCGGCGCGCGGCGTGTAGCTGCCGTCGAGCTCCGTGTACCACTGGCCGTCGGCGGTCTTCGCGCGCGGGAAGCCCTGGAAGCCCAGTTGCTTGTCCTGCGCCGCATTGTCCCAGACGTTGCGCCAGTTGCCGGCGCGCTGGCGCAGCAGCGCGGCGTCGGCCTTTTTGCCCAGCGCCTCGGCCATGTAGGCCAGCGCGCCGTCGGCCTGCGCGTATTCCATCGTGGCCGAGCCGCCGTGGTGCGGATCGACGTCCATGCCCTTGGCGCGGAACGACAGGTCGTACTGCACGTAGCCCTTGCTCAGATAGCTCGGGTTGCCGGCGCGGCCCTCGCTGCGGCTGCCGAACGGCGGCACGCCGAACGCGTTCTCGCGCAGCGCCGCGTAGGCTTGCTGCTCGCGGCCCTTGAGCGCGCCGTAGCGCCACAGGTCGACCAGGAAGGGCGTGACCGGATCGCCCGTCATCACGTTCGATTCGAAATTGGCGTAGCCCCAGCGCGGCAGCCAGCCGCCTTGCTCCCGGATTTTCAGCACCGAATCGGCGATGTCGCGCGCGCGCTCGGGACGCAGCAGCGCGATCAGCTGGTTCTGCGCGCGGTAGGTGTCCCACAGCGAGAAGAATTCGTAGTAGGTGGCGGCGCCGGCCGAGTGGATGCGGTCGTCATAGCCGCGGTAGCGGCCGTCGACGTCGTTGCCGGTCAGCGGTTGCAGCAGCGCGTGGTACAGCGCGGTGTAGAACACGGTGCGCTGGTTCTGGTCGGCGCCCTCGATGTCGACCGACTTGAGTTCCTTCTGCCATGCGTGCTGCGCCTGCTCGCGCATCTGGTCGAAGCTGCGCGGCGCGCCTTGCGCGTAGGCGTCGGCGCGCAGGTTGCGGCGGGCGCCGTCGGCGTCCACGTGCGAGATGGCGCTGATGGCCGTCACCGCCTGATGGTCCTTGACGTCGAAGGTGAACCAGGCGCCGTGCGGGCGGCTGTCGCCTTGCAGGCTGGGCTGGCGCGAACCGGGCGTGCCGCCGGTCTCGTTCCAGATGCCGTGCGCGGCGAACGGGCGGTCGAACTCCATGCGGAACCAGGTGGCGTACTGCGCGCCGCCGCAGAAGCTGCGCGTGACGATCTTGCCTTCCACGCTGTGGTCGTCCACCACGCGCAGGCTGCTGCCGACCACCGAATGGCGTTCGTTGGCCTGGCCCAGGTTGACCAGGATGTGGCCTTGCGCGGTGCCGGGCGCGAAGGTGTAGCGCTCGGCGGCGGCGCGGGTGAGGGCGGTGGTTTCGGCGGTGATGCCGCCGTAGCTGGTCAGCCTGACCTTGAAGTAGCCGGCGTCGCCCACCTCGCCGTCGTGGGTGTACTCGGACGCGTAGCGCTTGTGGTCGAAGCTGTCGGCCTTGCTGATGTCGAAGGCGCCGCCCTTGCCGATGCTGCCGGTGACCGGCAGGACCGACAACTGGCCGCCCTGTTCCCAGCAGCCCGCGCCGGACAGGAAGAAGTGGCCGAAGCCGCGGATCTTGGGATCGGTGTAGTGCCAGCCGGCGTAGTGCTCGCCGATCGGGCTCACCTGCAGCATGCCGAACGGGGCCGACGCACCGGGGAAGGTGTTGCCGTCGTCCTGCGTGCCGATGAAGGTGTTGACCGGCGCCGGCGCTGCTTGAGTGCCCAGGCAAAACGCCGCGCCGGCGAGGATGCCGTAAATCTTGTTCTTCATGCGTGTCTCCAAAAAATTATTGTTATGTGTGTTCAGTCGAGCGCCTTGAAGCGCACCGCCGCGCCGCCGCCCGGCGCCAGCCACAGCGACAGCACATCGTCGCGGCCGACCTCGCGCTGTTCGATGACGATGTCGTAGGGATTGCTTTCCCAGTCCGCCTTCGCGCCATCGCGGTAGATCTGCGCCTGGTAGCGCTTGTGCGGCGCCAGGAAGTCCAGCTTGAGGTTGAGCGAGCGCGGCTTCTCGTTGCTGAGCGTGCCGAGATACCAGTCCGCGCCGCCGCGCTGCTGGCGCGCCATCGCCACGTACTGGCCGACCTCGCCGGCGATGGCGCGGCTTTGCTCCCAGTCGGTCGGCACGTCGACGATGAACTGGAAGGCGTCGCGCCGCGCCTCGTAGTTTTCCGGCAGGTCGGCCGCCATCTGGATCGGGCTGTACAGCACCACATACAGCGCCAGCTCCTTGGCCAGCGTCGAGCGCACGCGGTTCTCGGATTGCTCGCCGTTCGGCTTCAGGTTGAAGATGCCCGGCGTGTAGTCGAACGGCCCGGACAGCATGCGCGTGAACGGGAGGATGGCCGTGTGCTCGGGTGGATTGGGCGGGAAGCCCCAGGCGTTGTATTCCTGGCCGCGCGCGCCTTCGCGGGTGATCCAGTTGGGGTAGGTGCGGCGCAGGCCGGTGTCCTTGACCGGTTCGTGGGTGTCGATGCTGATGTGGCGCTTTGCCGCCTCTTCAACCGAGCGCAGGTATTCGCCGACCATGAACTGGCCGTCGTGCCACTCGTAGCGCACGCGTCCCTGCGCATCGATGCGTTTGATCTTGGCGTTGTCGGCCACGTAGCCGGTCTTCACCTGGGTGACGCCGTTGTCGCGGTAGTAGTCGTAGGCCGCGCCCATCTGGCTGGCGTAGTGGCTGACCGCGCCCGAGGTCTCGTGGTGGCCGATCAGCTGCACGCCGGTCTTCTTGGCGTAGGCGGCCACCGCCTGCATGTCGAAGTCGGGGTAGGGCTGGGTGAACTTGAACAGGTCGCCGTTGTCCGGCCATTCGCCGTCCCAGCCCACGTTCCAGCCCTCGACCAGCACGCCGGAGAAGCCGTACTTGGCGGCGAAGTCCATATAGCGCTTGGTCTCCTCCGTGGTGGCGCCGTGCTTGGGGCCGGACGACCAGGTCTTCTGCCACAGGTGCATGGCCCACCAGATGCCGACGTACTTGCCCGGCTTGACCCAGGAGACGTCGCCCAGTTTGTTCGGCTCGTTCAGGTTGAGGATCAGGTCGGAGTTGAGCAGGCCGGGCGCGTCGGGCGAGATCTGCACGGTGCGCCAGGGCGACTTGAACTCGCCGTGGGTCCTGACCTTGACGCCGTCGTACCACGGCGTCAGGTCGGCCTTGAAGACGCCGTCGCGCTGCTGGGCCAGCGTCATCGACGCGTAGTCGGTCAGCGCCGCCTCGTGGATGCTCAGGTGGACGCCCGAGGCCAGGCGCATCGTGAACGGCGTCTCGACGTGCGCCGCTTCGCGCAGCGGGGTGCTGCGGTACAGGTATTCCAGGCTGCGCCAGGCGCGCGCCGGGATCCACCAGGCGCGGGTGGTGTCGATGTCGGGCAGGTTGAATTCGGTCGATTCGTCGACGATCTCGGCCTGCTCCATGCCGGCCTGCTTCGGCGCCTCGTAGCGGAAGCCGATGCCATCGTCGAACACGCGGAAGCGCACGGTGTAGCGGCCGGCATCCTTGGCGGCGAAGTCGACCCGCAGTTCGTTGTGCTTGTCGTGCACCTGCTTGCGCTCGCCCCAGGGCTGGGTCCATTCGGTATCGGCGGCGGCCGGCGCGCTGGCGACGATCCGGTAGCCGTCGCCGAACGACGGCTGGTCCTTGAACACCAGGCCCAGGCGGGAATGGTTGATGATGTCCTTGCCGCGATAGCTGACCCGGTAGCTCGGATGGGCGCGGTCATCGCTGACGGTGACGACGACCTCGCCGTTGGGCGAGCGCACGCTCAGGTCGGTGGCGCAGGCGAGCGGCGCGATCAATGCCAGCAACAGGGCGGTGGAAATGTGCATGCGGCGGTTCCAGTGTGGATGAAGTGCCGATTTAATCACGATCGGCCGGGGCGGGGCAGGGGAAGGCGCCGGCGAGGGCTCAGTTTCACTTGTTTCACTAAACAAGCGCTTGTTACTCAAACCCACAGCATCAGCGTGTTGGCCACCGCCTGCATGGCCGGCACGCAGCGGGCGATCGCCTCCTTGTGGCTGCCGTGGCTGGCCGGCATGGAGGTCGACAGCGCGCCCACCACGTCGCCGGCCCGGTTCTTGACCGGCACCGAGATGCCGCGCAAGCCCATCTCGTACTGGTTCTCGGTGGCGCCGAAGCCGTCCTCGCGGATCGCGACGATCTCGCGGAACAGCTGGTCCTTGTCGGTCACGGTCAGGTGGGTGTAGGCGATCGGCGTGATCCGCTCCAGGTAGGCGCGCAGGGCCTCGTCGCCGAGCGATGACAGCAGCACCCGGCCGGCGGTCGAGGTGTAGGCCGGCAGGCGCATGCCCGGATCGAAGCCGGCCAGCAGGATGCGCGGCGCGTTGACGCGGCTGACGTAGACCACGTCGTCGCCGTCGCGCACCGAGTAGTTGGTCGATTCCTGCAGCTGGTTGGTCAGCCTTTGCAGATAGGGCACCACGGCGCGCGGCAGCCGCGCCGAATCCACGTACGCATGGCCGATACTCAGCACGCTGGGCCGCAGCCAGAAGGTGCGGCCGTCGGTGGCCGCCATGCCCACGTGGACCAGCGTGAGCAGATAGCGCCGCGCCGCCGTGCGGCTCAGGCCCACCTTTTCGCCCAGCTCCGTCGGCGTCAGCCGCACCGATTCGTGGTCGAAGGCGCGTATCACCTCCAATCCCTTGATCAGTCCCTCGATCTGGTCGCGCTTGTCGACCACCACATCCTGCAACGCGCTTTTCTTCATCGTCCCGCCTCTTTGTTTGCGCGATTATCGCGCAATGTGCGCGCTCTGCGCAATATTCGCGGTTTTGCGGGCTGTTTTTCGTTCGCCGGCTTTCCTACACTGGTCCCCATTCAACCAAGCGAGGACCACCATGACGGCACACGAACACAATCCCGAACCGCACAATCCACTGGGCATAGACGGCATCGAGTTCGTCGAATATGCCAGTGCGCAGCCGCTGGCGTTCGGCGCGTTGCTGGAGCAGTTCGGGTTCGTGGCCACCGCCCGTCACCGCTCGCGCGAGGTCACGCTGTACCGCCAGGGCGGCATGAACGTGATCGTCAACGCCGACCCGCGCGCCTTGCCGCAATCGGGCACCGATCCGCAATCGACCGTCATCAGCGCCATCGCGCTGCGGGTGCGCGACGCCGACGCCGCCTACCGCCACGCCATCGACATGGGCGCCTGGGCGATCCAGACCCGCGCCGGCGTGATGGAGCTGAACATCCCCGGCGTGCACGGCGCCGGCGATTCGATCCTGTACTTCGTCGACCGCTTCCGCGACTTCTCGATCTACGACGTCGACTTCAAGCCTATCCCCAACGCCCCGGCCAATCCGCCGGCGCTGGCGGGCCTGCATTTCTTTGGCGTGGTGCAGGCCATCGGCGCCGGTCGCGCGCCGGAGTGGATCGATTTCTACCAGCAGCTGATGGACTTCCGCGTGCTGCCCGAAGGCCGCTACTTCGGCGTGGTGCCGAAAGGGACGCTGCTGGAAAGCCCGTGCCACGGCTTCTACCTGCAGCTGGTCGAGCCGCCCGAAGGCGCCGGCGGCCTGCAGTGGGGCGAGCAGCTGATACGGGTGGGCTTCGGCGCGCCGGACGTGCTGGCGGCGGTCCGCGCGTTGCAGCAGAGGGGCATCGTGTTCATCGACCGCGCACCGGCGCAGTCCAATGAGCGCGGCGCATTGACACAACTGTACAAGGGTGGCGTCAGTTTCGAGCTGGTCGTCAGCCACCTGGAGAAGAACCATGATTGAGATTTCCGGCACTACCCGCATTTTCCCCGTGATCGGCTGGCCGGTCGAACAGGTCAAGGCGCCCGCGCTGTTCAACGCCTACTTCCAGCGCCACGGCATCGACGCCCGCGTGGTGCCGCTGAAGGTGCCGCCCGAGTCCTACACCGCCGCCGTGCGGATGCTGATGTCCTTCCCGAATGTGGGCGGCATCTTCGTCTCCATCCCGCACAAGCCGATGAGCGTGGACGCGGTGGACGTGCCCAGCCCGCGCGCGCGCCTGGCCGGTTCCTGCAACGCCATCTACAAGGACGGGCAGGGCCGCATACTGGGTGACCTGATCGACGGCGAAGGTTTCATCCGCGCCTTCGACCGCACCTGCGGCGCCGCGCCGCTGGACTGGCCGGCATCGCGCGCGCTGGTGGTGGGCGCCGGCGGCGTCGGCTGCGCGGTGGCTTATGCGCTGGCCGAACGCGGCATCGGCGAAGTGGCGCTGTACGACACCCGCGCCGACCAGGCGCTGGCCTTGCAGCAGCGCCTGCGGCTGGCGTTCCCCGCCACCCGCATCGTGATCGCGCCGCCGGCCGCCGCCGGCTTCGACCTGGTGGTCAATTCGACCCCGCTCGGCATGCACCCCGACGATCCGTTGCCGCTGGACCTGCGCGGCGTGTCGCCGCACTGCATCGTGGCCGACTGCGGCATGAAGATCGAGATGAGCCGCTTGCTGCGCCAGGCGCAGGAACTGGGTTGCCGCATCCAGAAGGGCAAGGAGATGCTGATCGAGCAGGCACCCCTGTACCTGGAGTTGTTCGGCTGGCCCGGCGTGTCATCGGATGCGTTCCGCGCGCTGGAGGCCCTGTGAATCTCTCCAACTTCGGCATGGACAGCATCACCCTGGCCGGTCCGCTGGAAGCGAAGCTGCGTGCCTCGCGCGCGGCGGGCTTCAGCCAGATCATGTTGTGGGCGCGCGACCTGGCCGGCCATCCGGGCGGCCTCGATGAAGCGGTGCGGCTGGTGCGCGCCAGCGGCGTGCGCGTGACCGGCATCCAGGTGATGCGCGACTACGAGGGCCTGGACGGCGCCCTGCACGAGTACAAGCTCGATATCGCCCGCCAGATGCTGCTGGTGTGCCAGGCGGTCGGCGCGCCGCTGCTGATGGTCTGCTCCAGCACCTCCAGCCACGCCAGCGGCGACATGCGGCTGATCGCGCGCCACCTGGCCAAGCTGGCCACGCTGGCGGTGCCGCTGGGCGTGCGGGTCGGCTACGAGGCGCTGTCGTGGGGCCGCCACGTCAACCAGTACGAGCAATCGTGGGAGGCGGTGGAGCTGGCCGACCACGCCAACCTGGGCGTGGTGATCGATTCCTTCCACATGCTGGCCAACCGCGCCAACCTGGACGGACTGGAGGACATCCCCAGCCACAAGATCGCGATGGTGCAGCTGTCCGACTTCATGTGGCGCGACATCCGCAGCGCCGAGGAGCGGCTGGAAACGGCGCGCCACCTGCGCGTGTTCCCCGGCGAGGGTGCGCATTCGGCGGAGCTCACGGATCTGCTGCGCCGGCTGGACAGGGCCGGCTATCGCGGCGACTACAGCTTCGAAGTGTTCAACGACGACTACCTGCAACTGGCGCCGGAGATCGTCGGCCAGCGCGCGCACCGCGCCGCCAAGTGGGTCACCGACCAGGTGCTGCGGCGCAGCCTCGAGGTGCGCCGTCCCACCGCCGCCCATCCGACCATGGCCTGAACCGGAGACCTCACCATGCAGAACCCCAACCAGACCGTGATGGTGCTGAACGGCCCCAATCTGAACCTGCTCGGCCAGCGCGAGCCCGCCGTGTATGGCTCGGCCACGCTGGCCGACGTCGAGCGCCTGTGCGCCGCCGCCTGCGAACGGCACGGCTTCACGCTCGATTTTCGCCAGTCCAACCACGAGGGCGTGCTGATCGACGCCATCCACGCAGCCGGCGCGGCGCAGGCGCAGGGCGCCTTGGCCGGCGTGGTGTTCAACGCCGGCGCCTACACCCACACCTCGGTGGCGCTGCACGACGCCATCAAGGGCGCGGCGGTGCGCGTGATCGAGCTGCACATCTCCAACGTCCATGCGCGCGAGCCGTTCCGCCATCACTCGTGGTTGTCGCCGGTGGCGCACGGCGTGATGGCCGGCTTCGGCGTGCGTGGCTATGCGCTGGCCATCGCCGCGCTGGCACAGGATTGAAACGAAGCCCCTCGCTTCGCGGCAGCACCGGGGGAAACCAGCAGCACACATAACGATATAAATAATACGGAGATTAAATGAAGAAGCAAGCAATCGCGCTGGCCTGCATGGCGGCATGGCAGGCGGCCGCCCAGGCGCAGTCCAACGTTGAAATCTACGGCAATTTCGACGAATACATCGGCTACATCCGCAGCAGCAGCGGCGCCCACATCACGGGCCTGAACGACGGCGCCATCCTGCGCAGCCGCCTCGGTTTTCGCGGCACGGAGGACATCGGCGGCGGCTACAAGGTGAAGTTCACGCTGGAGCAGGGCGTCAACGCCGACACGGGGACCGGCGCCGACACCACACGCCTGTTCGACCGCCAGTCGTGGGTCGGCATCGAGGCGCCCAGCGGCGAATATCGCATCGGCCGCCAGAACACGGAGATCTTCCTGATCGGCGGCGCCATCGACTATACCGACCGCACCACCTTCGGCTCCTTGTTCAACACCTTCGGCATTCCTTCGCGCTACGACAACGACCTGTCCTACCGCACGCCGCGCCTGGCGGGCGCGCAGCTGGTGCTGCACTACGCGCTGCCGGAAAACGGCGGCGCCACGCGCGGCAACAGCCCGATCTACCAGCTGGCGCTGGACTACCGCAACGGGCCTTGGCGCGCGGGCTACGCCGGCTTGCAGGCCAGCCCGAACACCGTCACCGCCACGGTGGGGGACAAGGTGGTGTACCACAACGTCTACGCCGACTATCAATACGGCGGCGGCACCATCTACCTGGCGGCGGCGCGCAGCAACAACTCCACGTCCAACGCCAATGGCCTGAACGCGGGCGTCATCCTCAACAACGTCAGCAACCCGACCAACTTCTTCGCCGGCACCGACCGCAACGCCGCCCGCTACTACAACCTCTATCAGATTTCGGCCGACTACCGCATCAACAGCCGGCTGAGGGTGGGGGCCTTGTATGGCGTGATCCACGACACCTCCGGCGGCGACGCCGGCGCGCGCGGGACCAACGTGGGCGCGTACTACGAGCTGTCCAAGCGCACCACGCTGTACGGCTTCGCCAGCGAGATGCGGAACCAGGCCAACGCCGGCTTCCGCTTCAGCGGCTCGGCCGGACCTTCGGCCAACCTGGCAGGCGCCGACATCAACGGCAAACATTTGACCGGCCTGCAGGCCGGCATCCTGCACAAGTTTTAACCCAACTACAATAACCATCTGGAGGACGACATGACAGCAGCAGCAACGACAAGAGACAAGGCTGACAAGATAGCCAAGGCGGCAAGCGCCGCGGGCAACACAACGGCGCCGGCACGCTCGCCGCGCAAGGCGGCCTTCGCCAGCTGGATCGGCAGCGCGGTCGAATACTACGACTTCTTCATCTACGGCACGGCGGCGGCGCTGGTGTTCGGTAAAATCTTCTTCCCCGCCTTCGATCCGGCGACGGCCACGGTGGCGGCCTTCGCCACCTTCGGCGTCGGCTATGTCACGCGGCCGTTCGGCGCGGTGCTGCTGGGCCACGTGGGCGACCGCTACGGCCGCAAGCGCGTGCTGACCTTCACCCTGCTGCTGATGGGGATTTCAACCTTCCTGGTCGGCCTGCTGCCGACCTACGGCCAGGTCGGCATCGCCGCGCCCATCATGCTGGTGGTGCTGCGCATGCTGCAGGGGATTTCGGCGGCGGGCGAACAGGCCGGCGCCAACTCGATGACGCTGGAGCACGCGCCGGCGCACCGCCGCGCGTTCTTCACCAGCTTCACGCTGAGCGGCACGCAGGCGGGCCTGATCCTGGCGACGCTGGTGTTCCTGCCGCTGTCCGCGCTGCCGGAGGAGCAGCTGTTGTCCTGGGGCTGGCGCATTCCCTTCTTCCTGAGCGCCATCGTGGTGGCGGTCGGCATGTGGGTGCGCCGCACCTTGCCCGAGACCCCGGCCTTCGCCGAGGAATCCGGCCACAAGCCGAGCCGCATGCCGCTGGCGCTGCTGTTCCGCGACCACAAGGCCAACCTGCTGCGGGTGATCTTCGCCGCGCTGGTGTCGGTGGTGAGCACGATCTTCAGCGTGTTCACGCTGTCCTACGCTGTCAACACCATGCACATCCCGCGCTCCACCATGCTGACGGTGCTGGTGCTGGCCAACGTGGTGGCGCTGGGCGCGATACCGCTGTTCGCCGCGCTGTCGGACCGCGTCGGCCGCAAGCCGGTGTTCATCTTCGGCGCGCTGGGATCAGCGGCGCTGATCTGGCCCTACATGTGGAGCATCAGCACCGTCAACCTGCCGCTGGTGTTCACCTTCGGCCTGCTGCTGTCGGGCGTGGTGTACAGCGCGGCCAACGGCGTCTGGCCGTCGCTGTACGGCGAGATGTTCAGCACCCGCGTGCGCCTGTCCGGCATGGCGATCGGCACCCAGGTCGGCTTCGCGCTGGGCGGCTTCGCGCCGACCATCAGCGCGGCGGTGCTGCAGCCGGGGCCTGGCGGCTGGATCCCGGTGGCGGCCTTCGTCACGGCCACCAGCGTGGTGGCGGCGATCTCGGTGGCGACCGCGCGCGAGACCTTCCGCCTGCCGATGCATGAACTGGGGAATCCGTAGGCCGGCGATGCCGGGGTAGGGATTTCCCTAGGGCGCAGCCTTACCCCGTTTCAGGTGCATCCTGATATCGCCGAGGTTTCAAAGGGACGATAATGGACCGATACGCGTTCTTCAGTGTGCAACCATGTCATTCAATCCACAGCGGCTGTCCGCGGCGTTCGTCTTCCTCCTGAGCTGGGCCTGGCCCTGTCTCGTCCCCGCCCAGCAACTGCCGTTGCACTATCTGACGCGGCAGGAAGGCCTGGCCAACCTGTCGATCAACGCGCTGGCGCAGGACCGGGCCGGGTATCTGTGGGTCGGCACCGACAATGGCCTGTTCCGTTACAACGGCGCGGCGTTCCGCCGCTACGCCAGGGGCGACGGATTGGCCGACACGCAAATCACCGGCCTGGTGACCGACGCGCGCCAGCGCCTGTGGGTGGGCACCAACGAGGGCACCTACCTGCTGGACGGCGAGCGCCTGGTCGCGGCGCCCTACGACGGCAAGCAGGTGCCGGTGGCGGCGGATCAGCCGATGTCCGCGGGGCCGGACGGCGGCGCGATGGTGGTGAGCGGCGGGCGCGTGTTCCAGGTGACGGTGGCGGACGGCCACCCCGCCGCGCGCCCCCATTTTTCGGCGGACCAGCGCCGGCGCCTGCCTGCGCTGGACCAGGTCGACAGCGTATGGGGCGAGGCGGATGGCGGACTATGGCTCGGATGCGACCGCGCGCTGTGCCAGGCCGGGACGCGCGGGGTGCGGGTATGGGACCGCGCCGCCGGCGTGCCGGACGACCACTGGTACAACATCGCCCGCATGGCGGACGGCGCGCTGTGGGCGCGCGGGGGCAGCCACATCGTGGTGCTGGAACGGGGCGCGACGCGTTTCGTCGACCGCACCCCGCCCGGCGAGGTGATGCGCAAAGCGGTGATCGGCGTGGCGTTGACGGAGGACGCGGAGCACCGCGTGCTGGCCAGCACCGACGACGGCGTGGCGCGCTGGAGCGGGGGGCGCTGGGAATTCTTCGACAGCCGCAATGGCCTCAAGAAGGGCGGCGGCGTGTTGGCGATGCTGTCCGACCGCGACCACGGAATGTGGCTGGGGACGGCCGGGCATGGCCTGGTGCGCTGGCTCGGCTACGACAACTGGGAAAACTGGACCAAGGCGCAAGGGCTGCCCGACGACAGCGTGATCTCCTTCCTGCGCGATGGCGCCGGCAGGATGCGCATCGGCACGCGCTCGGGCATGGCGCGCCTGGGCGCCGGCGACACCGCGCCGGCCGCGCCGGAGCCGGGCCACGCGTCCCAGCAGTGGAGCAGCCAGGCGATGGACGCCCAAGGCCGGCTGTGGGCCGGCAGTTATGGCGGCATGTTGGCCCGCGACGATGGACGCGGCGGCGGCGAGGTGCCGGTGGCGTCGCTGCCGATTATCTTCCGGCTGCTGGCCGACCGCGACGGGCGCTTGTGGATCAGTACCGGCGACGGACTGTATGTGCTGGAACGGCCCGGCGACGGCGCGGCGCCGGCCCGGCCGGCCGGACTGGCGGCCGGCAGCAGCCTGCTGACCGAAATGACGCGGCACAGCTGCCAGAGCCACGACGGCACGCTGTGGTTCCTGACCGACAGCACCTTGTGGCGCCGCCGCGCGGGCCGCTGGGACAGTTATCCGTTGAGGACGGAAGGGCAGACCGATTTCGACTCGATGAGCTGCTCCGCCGACGGTTCCCTGTGGCTGGGGCGGGGGACGGCCGGGCTGTGGCGCGTGGAGGTGGGCGCGGCGGGCCTGGCGAAGCACGAGGTGCGGGTGCCGCTGTTGCGCGACAAGAGCCTGGCGTCCATCCACGAGGACAGCCGCGGCTGGCTTTGGCTGGGGACCGATGCCGGCCTGCTGGCGTGGAACAAGCAACAGTGGCGCCTGTTCGACAGCAACGACGGGCTGGTATGGGACAGCACCATTCCCCGCTCGTTCTACGAGGACAAGGACGGCACGCTGTGGCTGCCGACCCCGAACGGCGCCTCGCACATCCTGCATCCCGAGCGCCTGTTCGCGCCGCACCGGCTGTCGGCCATCGTCGAGGCGGTGGTGCGCGACGGCGCGGTGCTGCCGTTGCATAACGACGACACGCTGGCCTGGTCGTCCGGTTCGCTGCAGTTCACCATGGCCAGCCTGAGCTACGAGCACCGGGGCGCCCTGCGTTTCCGCTACCGGATGGCGGGGCTGGAGCAGGAGTGGTCAAGTTCGGCCACGCCGATGCTGCGCTACCCGGCGCTGCCGCCGGGTAGCTACCGGCTGCAGTACGCGGTCGAGAACATCGATACGCAGAGCATGTCGGCGACGCAGGAACTGGGCTTCGCCATCGCGCCGCCCTGGTGGCGCACCACGGCGTTCCACCTGTCGTGCCTGGCCGCCGCCGCCGTCGCCTTGTGGCTGGCCTACCGCTACCGCGTGCGCGGCCTGCGCGCCAGCAACGCGCGCATGGAGGGCCTGGTGCGCGAGCGCACCCGCCAGCTGGAGCAGCGCACGCGCGAGCTGGAGCTGTCGCAGGAAGCCTTGCGCGAACGCGCGCTGCGCGACGGCCTGACCAAGGCGTGGAACCGGATGGCGATGCTGGAAATGCTGGAGCAGGCGATACTGAAGGCGCAGCGCGAGGGCGCGCACTTTTTGCTGGTCCTGCTCGACCTGGATCACTTCAAGCGGATCAACGACACCTACGGACATCCGGCCGGCGACGCCGTGCTGCGCGAGGTGGTGGCGCGGCTGGGCGCCTGTGTGCGGCCGTATGATCTGGTGGGCCGCTACGGCGGCGAGGAATTCCTGGTGTTGTTGCCCGACCTGGCGCGGCCCGACGGCGCGGCGCGGGTGGAGGCCATGCGGTGGGCGATCGCGGCCTCGCCGGTCGACCTGGGCGGGCCGGGGCCGCTGCCGGTGAGCGCCAGCTTTGGGGTCGCGCAATTCGATCCGGCCAGGCCGGCCGCGGCGGGCGAACTGGTGGGGCGCGCCGACCAGGCCTTGTACCGCGCCAAGGCGCTGGGGCGCAACCGGGTCGAATACGCCGACGACGACCTGCGCGAGGGTGCCGCCTGACGTCGCCCGGCGATGCGGCCGGCCGCGAGGGGCGCGATGAGGGAAACTACGTAGCAGGGAGGCCAGCGGTGGCGGGCGGGGAACTGCTATAGTGGGGCCGCCGCCGACGCAGCGGCGCATACATTCTTTCGGAGACAGGCCATGAAAAATACGATCGTCGCGATGTTGCTTGCCACCTCGGCGCTGGCCTACGCGCCGGCGCGCGCCGCCGACAACGCCGCCGCCGCCATCGCGATGGTGGACAAGGGCGCCGCCTACCTGCAGAAGAACGGCAAGGAGGCCCTGATCAAGGAGGTCAACAACAAGAACCCCGAGTTCGTCACCGACACCACCTACCTGACGGTGCGGGCGCTGGACGGCACCCAGCTGGCCCATCCGACCAATCCCAAGCTGGTCGGCAAGAACATGGTGGTGCTGCCCGACGCGGACGGCAAGCTGTTCCGCAAGGAGATCATCGACCAGGCCGCGGCCAAGGGCAAGGGCTGGGTGGACTACCGCTACAACAACCCGAACACCGGCGAGATCGAGAAGAAGTCGACCTACTTCGTCAAGCACGGCGACATCATCCTGGAAGCCGGCATCTACAAGGGCAAGTAGCGCGGGGTAGGGCAATCCCTACGGCAGGATCATCCCCGCCCGATAGCCATCCGGCGGCGGACTGGTATTATCAAATGGTAACTTTAATTACCTTTTGAATATAGGATACCTCATGTCTATACGTAAGTTCTGCGCCGCCGCCGCCCTGCTGGCGGCCAGCACCGCCTCCCAGGCGGCCGTCGTCACGCTGTTCTCGGACAATTTCGACGGCGACCACACCGGCGACAACGTCACCACCTTCGTCAACGGCTGGCACGTCGCCGACGGCACGGTCGACGTCGACGGCCAGGGCTTCGTGCACAACGAGCTGCCCGGCCACGGCCATTACATCGACCTCGACGGCAGCAGCCTCAAGGCCGGCGTGTTCAGCAACAGCATCAGCCTGCGGGCCGGCGCCACCTACACCATGAGTTTCGAGATCGCCGGCAACCAGCGCCGCTGGGGTTCGGACACCGTCGACGTCAGCTTCGGCGGCACGCAGCAGAGCTTCGTGATCGCCCAGGACGCGCCGCTGTCGACCCGGAGCGTGACCTTCACCCCCGCCAGCGCCGGCGTGTACGGCTTCAGCTTCCACAACCGCGGCGGCGACAACCGCGGCGCCTTCCTGGAACAGGTGACGATCACCGCCGCCGTGCCCGAGCCGGCCGGCTATGCGATGCTGCTGGCCGGCCTGGCCGCCGTGGGCTGGCTGGCCCGCCGCCGGGTCGGGATTTCCTGACCCCGGCCGTCCGCCGGTCTTACACGGGCTTCAAGATTGCCCGATGGCCAAGTGGCCGGCGGCGTGCGATGCTGGCGTCACCGCCATCGGCATTGAATGGAAAGCACCGTGATGAGGAAGGCCGTTACCGGCGGGACGAGGGTCGCGCCGGCCCATCCCTGTAATACGATCCTGATTGTGGACGGGCAGCCGGACAAGCTGGCTGTCGTGGCCGACCGTCTGACCGCGCTCGGCTACCGCCCGGTGCCGGTGCGCGACGGCGCCGAGGCGCTGGCGCGGGTCGACGCGGTCCAGCCCGACCTGATCCTGCTGGGCGCGGCGCTGGCCGACATGGACGGCCTGGAAGTGTGCCGGCAGCTGAAGGCGCGCGCCGGCACCGCGCAGATCCCGGTGATCTTCATGGCCGGCCGCCAGGACGCCGCCAGCCAGCGCCAGGCGCTGGCGCTGGGCGCGGTCGACTGCGTGCGCAAGCCCCTGCGGATGGACGAGCTGGCGGCCAGGGTGGGCGCGCAGCTGCAGCTGCGCCTGCTGCGCCGCGGCGTCCACGAGGCGGTGGAGGCGCGCACCGCCGAACTGAGGGAAAGCAATCGCCGCCTGCAGTTCGAACTGGCCGAGCGCCGCGCGGCCGAGCTGGCGCTGGCCGCCAGCACGCTGGGCTACCAGGAGATCTTCGACTATGCCGCCGACGCCCTGTACCTGATCGAGGGCGGCGAGGACGGCCAGTTCCGCTACGTGCAGGTCAATCCGGCCTTCGCCCGCCTGGCCGGCATGCCGGCCGCCGGCATTCCCGGCCAGCGGGTGTCGCAGCTGTTCGGCGCTGGCCGCCGGCGCGCGCTGGCAGGCCGCCTGCCAGCGCCGCCGAGCGCGGCGAGAGGGTCGACGAGGAACTGCTGCCGGAGCTGGGCTTTTTCGGCCGTGCTGCATCCTGCATGCGACGATGGTGCGCTCGAGCGGTGCCCGGCCGCGCCGGCCGCCGCCTGGCCGGCATCGGCCGCGATCACCCGGCTGCACGATTACCAGCTCCAGCTCAACTCTGGCGCGGGCGCGATCCGCCGACCGCGCTGCCCAACCGGCTCAGCTTCCGCGACCGCCTGTCGCTGGCGCTGGCCCGCGCCGAGGCGCACGGCGGCGAGGTGGCCGTGCTGCTGCTCGGGCTGGACCACTTCCGCGACCTCAACGACGGCCCCGGCCGCAGCCGGGCGACCGCCTGCCGGTGGCGCTGCGCCGCCGCGCTGACCAGGCGGGTGGGCGACGCCGACGCGGTATGGCGCGCATCGGCGGCGACGAGTTCGCCAATGCGGTCGAGGGCGGCGGCGGCCGCGGCGCGCCTGGCGCGGGGGCTGCTGCGCCAGCTGGCCAGCCGCTCGAGATCGACGACTACGAAACCGGCGCCGCCTGCAGCATCGGCACGCCCAGTGGCCGCGCGATGGCCGCGACGCCGACACCCCGGGCTGCGGCAACGCCGACGCCGCGATGTGCCGCGCCAAGGCCGAGGGCGGCGGCCGCCACCAGCTGTTTACGACCGAGATGAACA
The DNA here is from genome assembly GCF_013369445.1 of Duganella sp. BJB1802. Classification (NCBI taxonomy): domain Bacteria; kingdom Pseudomonadati; phylum Pseudomonadota; class Betaproteobacteria; order Burkholderiales; family Oxalobacteraceae; genus Duganella; species Duganella sp. BJB1802. The sequence continues at coordinate 138,901 of NZ_JABWEF010000018.1, forward strand.
GCAGCAGCCGGCGCCGGGTGGAGATCGGCAACGCGCTGCGCTACGCCATCCGCCAGGGCGAGCTGTCGCTGCACTACCAGCCGCGCGCCGGCCTGGTCGACGGCGCCGCGGCCGGCATGGAGGCGCTGCTGCGCTGGCACAGCAAGGGGCGCGGCGCGGTGGGGCCGGCCGAATTCATCCCGCTGGCCGAACAGAACGGCCTGATCCTGCAGATCGGCGCCTGGGTGCTGCGCCAGGCCTGCCAGCAGGCGGAGCACTGGCGGCGCCGCTTCGGCCACGCGCTGCCGGTCGCCGTCAACCTGTCGGCGCGCCAGTTCCGCGACGCCGACCTGGTGCGCGTGGTCGAGACGGCGCTGGCGGCCAGCGGCCTGCCGCCCGGGCTGCTGGAGCTGGAGCTGACCGAGAGCATGCTGATGCACGACGCCAGGCGCACCCAGCGCACGCTGGCCGCGCTCAAGTCGCTCGGCGTGCGGCTGGCGGTGGACGACTTCGGCACCGGCTATTCCTCGCTCAGCTATCTGAAGAGCTTTCCGCTCGACTACCTGAAGATCGACCGCGCCTTCGTGGCCGGCCTGCCGGACGACCGCAACGACGGCGCCATCGTGCGCGCCATCATCGCGATGGCGCACACGCTGGGCCTGAAGGTGATCGCCGAGGGCGTGGAGACGGCCGGCCAGCTCGACTTCCTGCGCACCCAGCGCTGCGACGAGGTGCAGGGCTTTTTCTACAGCCGTCCGCTGGCGGTGGCCGAGATGACGACCTATCTGTCGCTGCGCGGCCGCCCCGCGTGGCCGCCGGCCGACGCCGCGGAGGCGGGCGCCGGCGAAACGGCGCAGTTGTCTGGTAGCATGTATATGGCGACGCTGCGGCGCTCGCGAGGAGCCTAGCATGACCATGTCCCCCGATTTACGCGAACGCACCATCCTGATCGTCGACGACAACCAGGCCAACCTGGCGCTGGCGGTGGGCGTGCTGCGCGCGCAGGGCCTGCGGCTGTCGGTCGCGCACAGCGGCGACGAAGCGCTGCGGCGGGTCGCGTTCGCGCCGCCCGACCTGATCCTGCTGGACGTGATGTTGCCCGGCATCGACGGCTTCGAGGTGTGCCGGCGCCTGAAGGCCGACGCCGCGCCGATCGCCGCCGTGCCGGTGATCTTCATGACCGCCCTCAACGACACGGCCGACAAGCTGGCGGGCTTTCGCGCCGGCGCGGTCGACTATGTGACCAAGCCGCTGCGGGCCGAGGAGATGCTGGCGCGGGTGACCACTCACCTGCGCCTGTCGGCGATGCAGGCGCGGCTGGCCAGCCAGAACGCGCTGCTGGCCAGCGAGAACCGCGAGCGGCGCGGCCGGCGGTGCCGCGCAGTACCGGGACAGCCTGGAGCAGCAGGTGGCCGAGCGCACCGCCGAGCTGCGCGAGCTGGGCCAGCACCGCGAGAGCGTGCGCGAGGACGAGCGCAAGCGCATCGCGCGCGAGCTGCACGACGAGCTGGGCCAGTCGCTGACCGCGCTGCGCATGCAGGCCGGGCTGTTGCGGGTGCGCCACGGCGCCGCGGTGCCGGGCTTGAACGAGCAGGTGCGCGACATCACCGAGCTGGTCGACCGTTCCATCGGCGTGGTGCGCAACGTCGCCACCACGCTGCATCCGGCGGTGCTGGAGCTGGGCATCGGCCCGGCGCTGGAATGGCTGGTCGACGAGCTGCGCCGGCACAGCGGCATCGATTGCAGCCTGGTGCTGGCGCTGGAGGAGCGGCTCGACGAGCAGCAGGCCATCGCGGTGTTCCGTATCGCCCAGGAGTCGCTGACCAATGTGGCGCGCCACGCCGGCGCCAGCGAGGCCGCGGTCTCGCTGTGCTGCGGCGGCGGCAGCTGCGAGCTGCGGGTCGACGACAACGGCGGCGGCTTCGATCCGGCCCGGGTGCGGCCGCAGGCGTTCGGCCTGCTGGATCCGCGAGTGCCGATTCTTGAACGGCGAGCTTGAGCGTCGGCGTCGCTTCGGCGGCGGCACCCGGGTGGCCGTGCCGCCACGCTGGCGCCGGCATGAACCGGGGGCGGCGTCCGCGGCCTGGCTGGCCGCCGCGCTGCTGGCCGGCGCGGCGGGGCGGCGCCGCCCGCGCGCTGACCGCTGGCGCAGCCGGGCTTGCTCAGCATAGGCGCGCAGCAGGGCTTGGCCAACGTCACCATCACGGAAGTCAACCAGGACGGCGACGGCTTCCTGTGGGTGGGCACGCAGGGCGGCCTGGCGCGCTGGGACGGCTACCGCTTCCGCAACTATCAGTTCAACCCGGACGATCCGCATACGCTGCCGGACAACCACGTGCTGGCTGCAGGCGCGACCGCCGCGCGGCCGCCAGGTGGGCACGCCAGCGAGTGGTCGGCGCGCTACGACCCCGCCACCGACGGTTTCGTGCGCTACAACAGCGCCAACACCGGCCTGTCCGGCGGCGCGGTGGCCGATATCGTCGACGACGGCGACGGCGGCCTGTGGGTGGGCACCGACACCGGCCAACTGGTCTGAGCGGCGTCGACCAGCCGGCGCAGGCGCGGATCACCCATTTCCGCCATGTCGAGGGCGACGCCGGCAGCCTGCCGGCCGATGTCGTCAAATCCCTGTGCCGCGACGCCAGCGGCACCCTGTGGGTGGGGACGTGGAAGGGCCTGGCCCGGTTCGATCCGGCGGCCGGGCGGTTCACGCGCGTGCCGCTGCCCGCGCGCGACCCGGCGCCCAGCCTGCCCGTGCTGTTCGGCGCCAGCGACGGCAGGCTGTGGATGGGCTGGCCGGTGGACGGCGCCGTGTGGGTGCGCGATCCGCGCACCGGCAAGATCAGTCCGTTCACCGTGCGGCGCGGGCCGGGCGGCGGCGTCAAGCTCGCCTCGGTCACCGACATCGGCGAGGGCGACGACGGCGAGATCTGGCTCGGCACGGACAACCAGCGGCGCGCTGGTGGTGGACGCGGCCAGCGGCGGGCTGCGGCGCGTCGTGCACGGCGGGCTGGCCGGGGAGGAACTGTCGAACGGCAAGCTGTTCCGCGACCGCGCGGGCGCGCTGTGGATCACGGTCGGCGACGGCGTGCAGCAGCACCCGCCGCGCCAGGCCGCCGTGTCCATCGGCCGGCGGCGCGATGGCGCGGCCGGCCTGGGCGACGGCGAACCGATGACCCTGGCCGCCATCGGCGCCGGCCGGCTGTGGCCGGTTAGCGCGCCGGCGTCGACCCATTTGCGCCGACACCGGGCGGGCCAGCGCCTGGCGGCCCGACGCGGGCGCGCCGCCGGCCGTCTTCCGTCTCGGCGCTGCTGGCGGGCGGCGACGGCGCGCTGTGGCTGGCGGCCACCTGGCCTGTACCGCGCCGACCGGGACACGCGGCAACGCGCGCCAAGGCGCCGTGGCTGGACCCGTACCGTACGCGCTGGCCGGCGACAGTTATGTCGTGCTCGGCACCAGCACCGGCGGCCTGTAGCTGGCGCAGCGCGCGCCGCGCGCCGGATCGGACCGTTGCGCCACGTCGAGGGCCTGAGCGCGCTGGACGTGACCGTGCTGCGGGACGGTCCGGGCGCCACGCTGTGGGTCGGCACCACCGCCGGCTTGAACCGGGTGGAGCGGGCCAGCGGCGCCGTGCTCGAGCGCCTGCGCGCGGACCCGGCCAACCCGGCCGCGCTGTCGCACGACTATGTCTCCGCGCTGTACACCGACCGGCGCGGCCGGCTGTGGGTGGGCAACGGCGCCGGCATCGACGTGATGGCGGCGCAGGCCGGCGGCGGCTGGCGCCGGGTGCGGCGCCTGGATATGGCCCATGGCATGCCGGACACCAATATCAACAGCCTGCTGGAGGACGGCCAGGGGCGGGTCTGGGCCAGCACCGACAGCGCCATCGTGGTGATCGATCCGGCCAGCTTCGCGGTCAGCGTGCTGGGCCGGGCCGATGGCGTGCGCTACGCGCCGTACTGGATGGGCTCCGGCGTGGCGGTCGGCGGCGAGCTGGCGTTCGGCGGCACCGGCGGCGTCACGGTGGTGCGGCCGGAACGTTACCAGCCCTGGCGCTGGACGCCGCCGGTGGTGGTGACCGAGGTGCGGCTGGCACAGTGGCGCCGCCGGGCCGCTACAATGGCCCGGCGCCGGCCACGCTGCTGGTGCGGGCCGAGGCCAACAGCTTCGCGCTGGGCTTCGCCGCGCTGGACTTCACGGCGCCCGAACTGAACCGCTACGCCTACCGCCTGGAGGGCTACGACCGCGACTGGATCGCGGTCGACGCCACGCACCGGCTGGCGTCGTACACCAACCTGCCGCCCGGCCGCTACCAGCTGGCGATCCGCGGCTCGAACCGGGAGGGCGTGTGGAACGAGCGCGGGCTGCGGATACCGGTGACGGTGCTGCCGTGGTGGTACCAGACCTGGTGGTTCTGGCGCGGCGCGGGCGCCGGCGCCGGGGCTGTACGCGCCTACCGGCTGCGCACTGGCAGCTGGCGGCGCAGCGCAAGGCGCTCGAGCGCGAGGTGGCCAGCCGCACCGACGACGCGCTGCGGCAGCAGGCGCTGGCCGAGTTCCAGCGCGGCGAGGCCGAGCGCCAGCACCGCGAGGCCAGCGAGCGCAACGCCGAGCTGGCGGCGGTCAACGCGGTGGGTCAGCGATCCTGGCTTTCGGCGCTCTCGAGCTCGGACCACCTGGATCGCCGCCGCGCCGGCGAGCAGCTGCGCCGCCTGTTCCATGGCGACATCACCTACACCGCGCTGCTCGAGCGCGACAGCGGCATGCTGCATTTCCCGTACGCCGACGGCGCCGTCATCGCGCCGCTGCGCCACGGCGAGGGCCTGAGCAGCCGCGTGATCGAGGCCGGCGAGGGCGTGCTGATCCAGGACGGGCAGGCGGTCCCGGCCGCCGAGCCGGGCGGCCTGGCCGGCCGGGCCGCCCATGCTGTCCTGCCTGTGCGTGCCGATCATCGCCGGCGGCGTGGCGCAGGGCGCGGTCTCGGTGCTGAGCGTGCGCCCCGGCGTCTACAAGGCCAGCGACCAGCGCCTGCTCGAGACCATCGCCGCCCACCTGGGCGCGGCGCTGCACGGCGCGCTGCTGTTCCAACAGGCCCAGGCCGCGCGCGCGCGGGCCGAGGAGGCGACCCAGGCCAAGTCCCTGTTCCTGGCCAATATGAGCCACGAGATCCGCACGCCGATGAACGCGGTGATCGGCCTGTCCTACCTGGCGCTGGACACCGACCTGCAGCCGCGCCAGCGCGACTATGTGCAGAAGATCTACAACGCCGGCAATTCGCTGCTGGGCATCATCAGCGACATCCTGGACTTCTCCAAGATCGAGGCGGGCAAGCTCGACCTCGAGAGCGTCGACTTCGACCTCGACGACCTGCTCGACCACGTGGCGGCGGTCGGCGGCGGCGGCGTCGGCGGCAAGGCGCTCGAATGCACCCCACGCCGGCCGAGGTGCCGCGCGGCCTGCGCGGCGACGCCCAGCGCCTCGGCCAGGTGCTGGTCAACCTGCCTGCTCAAGTTCACCGAGCGCGGCGAGGTGGCGCTGGAGGTGGCGCTGCTGGCGCAGCAGCCGGGGCGGGTGCGGCTGGCGTTTTGCGTGCGCGACACCGGCATCGGCATGGCGGCCGACCAGATCGGCCGGTTGTTCCAGGCCTTCACCCAGGCCGACGACAGCGCCCGGCGCAAGTTCGGCGGCACCGGCCTGGGCCTGGCATCTGCCGGAAGCTGGTCGACCTGATGGGCGGCAGAGTCCAGTATCGAGAGCGTCCGGCGCCGCGTCGTCATCGCCCGCGTTGTGGCTCGAGCGGCGGCGCGGCGGCCGCGCGTTGCCAGCCGCTGCCGCCGCACGCTGCGCGGCCTGCGGTGCTGGTGGTGGACGATGCCAGCGCGCGCCGCGCTGCTACCAGCTCTGAGAGCCTGACTGGAGGCGGTCGCGGTCCACAGCCCGGTCGAGGGCGCCGGTCGCGCCTGCTGCACGCGGCGCCCCGCTACGACCTGGTGCTGGCCGACGCCGATATGCCGGCCTGGAGCGGCGCGGAGCTGATGGGCAGGCGGCGGCCGCTGGCGCCGCCGCCGGAGACGGTGCTGCCGGCCGGCGCCGGCGACGCCGCCCGCCGCCCGCCGCATCCCCGGGCCGGGCAACGGCGCCTGCCTGATCGCCGGTCACGCGCGGCGCCGTGGCCGAGCGCTGGCGCGGCTGTTCGGCCCCGACGCCGCCGCCAGCGCCGGGCGCGCGGCCGCAGCCGCGCTTCCACGGCGTGCGCATCCTGCTGGCCGAGGACAACCAGGTCAACCGCGAGATCGCGGTCGGCCTGCTGGAGGCCTGCGGCATCCAGGTCGACCTGGCGCACGACGGCCGCGAGGCGCTCGAGCGGCTGGGGGCGGCCGACGCGGCGCAGCGCTACCAGCTGGTGTTCATGGACCTGCACATGCCGGTGCTGGACGGCCACGCGGCCACGCTGGAGCTGCGCCAGGACCGCCGCTTCGACCGCCTGCCGATCATCGCGCTGACCGCCAACGCCATGGCCGACCAGTGGCGGCGCTGCCAGCGCGAGGGCTTCGACGACCGCCTCAGCAAGCCGGTGATCCCGGCCGAGCTGTACCGGATGCTGCAGCACTATCTGCCGGTCGGCCTGCGCGCCGCCTGGGACGGCGGCGGGGACGGCGGCGCGGCGCCGGCGGCGCTGCCGGCCAGCGTGCCGGGGCTGGATCTGGCGGCCGCGCGCCAGGGCGTCAACGGCGACGAGGCGCTGCTGCTCAAGGTGCTGCGCCTGTTCTGCCACGAGGAGCGCCACGGCGCCGGGCGCATCCGCGCGGCGATCGGCCGCCGCGACTACGAGGAGGCGGCGCGCCACGCGCGCCGCTGCGCGGGCTGGCCGACAGCCTGGGGGCGGGCGCCATCGGGCAATTGGCCGGGCAGCTGGAGGTGGTGCGCGCCGCCAGCCGGCGCCGGACGACGGCGCCGGCGCTGGCCGCGCTGGACGCCGCGCTGGCGCAGGTGTGCTCGCCCTGACCGCGACCTGCCGCCACGGTGGCGGCCCGCGCGCCGGCCGCCTGGGAGGAGCTGCGGCGGCTGCTGGCCCTGATGCGCGGGCGCGACGGCGAGGCGGTGCGGCTGTTCGCCGCCTGCGCCGCAGAGTTCCAGTCCAGCTTTGGCCTGTGGGATGCCGAGGCCACTTCAGCGCGGGCCTGGACGACGGCGATTTCGCCGGCGCCGACAGCCGCGCTGCGCTGGGTGTTGCAATGCTACGGCCCGCCGGCGGTGATCGCCCTACGCCGGGCTCGACATTTCCTGATGGAAAAATATTAGGCGCCGGGGTAGCATATGCGGCCGCATCGCATGACAGGGATTGAAGCCATGATGGACCACCACCGCTCTCGTGGCCGACCGGGCGCCGGCCGCGCCCTGCGGCGCCGGCTGGCGCTGACGCTGACCGCGCTGCTGGCGGGCGGGGCGGCGCACGCGCAGCAGCTGCCGTTGCGCAGCTACGGCCAGGTCGACGGGCTGGCCAACCTGACCGTCACGGCGCTGGCGCAGGACCGGACCGGCTTCCTGTGGGCCGGCACCGAGAACGGTTTATACCGTTTCGACGGCAGCCGCTTCCGCCGCTTCGGGCGGCGCCAGGACGCCGCCGACACCAGCGTCACCAGCCTGTTCGTGGACCCGGCCGGCCGGCTGTGGATCGGCACCGACCGCGCGCTGTTGCTGCGCGACGGCCAGCAGCTGCGGCCGGTGCCGCGGCTGGACGGCAAGCCGTTCGCGGTCAAGCCGGGCCTGCGCTTCGCCGCGGTCGACGCCGACCATCTGCTGGTGCAGAGCAACGGCAGGCTGCAGCGGGTCGAGCCCGACGGCCACGGCGGCTGGCGCGGCGCGGCGGTGTTCAGCGACGCGTAAATCGCCGCTCCAGCCGGGCCAGCGACCCGGGCGCGCTGCTGCGCGATGCCGACGGCACGCTGTGGCTGGGCTGCGGAAACCGCGTGTGCCGCTACCGCGACGGCGTGGCCATGGCGCTGGGCGCCGAGCAGGGCCTGCCGCCGCGGCACTGGGACGCGCTGCTGCGCGACGCCGCCGGCACGCTGTGGGTGGGCGGGCCGGACCGGGTGCTGGCGCTGGCGCCGGGCGCGCAACGCTTCAGCGACCGCACGCCGCCACAGTTCGGCGACGCCGCCAACGGCTGGCCGGTGACGCTGGCGCAAAACAGCGACGGCCAGTTGATCGCCGCCAGCGACCGGGGCCTGTTCCGCGCCGGCGCCGGCGGCTGGACCGTCTACGGCGCCGAGCAGGGCATCCATTTCGGCAGCGGCGTGCATCCGCTGCTGTTCGACCGCGACGGCGACCTGTGGCTCGGCTCCACCGGGCGCGGCCTGGTGCAGTGGCAGGGTTACCGGCACTGGGAAAGCTGGTCCGCGCAGCAGGGCGTGCCGGACGACGACGTCTGGTCCATCCTGCGCGCGCGACGGCACGCTGTACGCCGGCACCGGCCGCCTGGCGCGGCTTCGGAGGCGGCCGCTTCGCCGGCGTCCGCCGGCGGCGCCGGCGGGCAATGGGGCGCGCTGGCCGAGGATGCGCACGGCCGCCTGTGGGCCGGCAGCTTTTCCGGCCTGCTGCTGCGCCGGGACGGGCGCGCCGGCCGCGGCCGGGTGGTGGCGCGGCTGCCCGAGCGCATCATCTACAAGCTGCTGTTCGACGACGCCGGCCGGTTGTGGATCGGCACCGACCGCGGCCTGTACCTGATCGCCGACCCCGGCCATGCGGCCGCGCCGCGTCGGGTCGAGGCCGCCGATGCGCTGCTGGGCCCGGACGGCGGCATCACCGGCATCTGCCGCGACGGCGCCGGCCGCCTGTGGTTCAGCGGCGCGCGCGGCCTGCTGCGGCTGGAGCGCGGCAACTGGTCGCGTCCGCTGCAGGGCAACCAGGGCTTCGAGCACCTGGCCTGCGACGGCGAGACGCTGTGGCTGGGCGAAAGCCATGGATCGCGCGTCTGGCGGGCCGACGCCGCCGACGCCGCGCTGCGCCTGCGGCCCTTCCCGCTGGACTTGCTGGACGGGCGCTTGATCCAGTCGCTGCTGGTGGACCGGCGCCACTGGCTGTGGCTGACCACCGACAGCGGCGCGATGGTGTGGAACGGCAGCCGCTGGCGCCTGTTCAACCAGCAGAGCGGCATGGTGTGGAACGACGCCAACCAGAACGCCATCCACGAGGACCTGGACGGCTCGCTGTGGATCGGCACCAGCAACGGCCTGTCCCATCTGCTGAGGCCGCAGGCGCTGTTCGGCGAGCACGTCATCTCGCTGGAGCCGAGCTCGGTGCGCTACGGCGGCGCCGCGCTGGCCGGGCCGGCGCCGTGGAGCGGGGCGGCGCTGGACGTGCGGGTGGCGGCGCCGCTGTACCAGAACCACGAGGCGCTCAGCTTCCGCTACCGCCTGCTGGGCCAGGAGGAGGCCTGGTCGGTCAGCGGCAACGGCGAGCTGCGCTACGCGGCGCTGGCGGCCGGCCGCTACCGGCTGCAGGTGGTGGCCGACGACGCCGCGCTGCAGGCCAGCTCGCCCATGCTGGAGCTGGCGGTGGTCATCGAGCCGCCGTGGTGGCGCACGCCGTGGGCCTACGCGGGCGGCGCCGTGCTGGCGCTGGGCGCGATCGGCCTGCTGCACCGCTACCGGGTGGCGCGGGTGCTGCGGCAGCAGGCGCTGCTGGAGCGGCGCGTGGCCGAGCGCACGGCGGCGCTGGAGGCCTCGCGCGAGGAACACCGGCTGCGCTCGCTCAAGGACGGCCTGACCCAGGCGTGGAACCGCACCGCGCTGACCGAAAGGCTGACCCAGATGGCGGCGCCGGGCGGCGCGCCGTTCCTGCTGGTGCTGCTCGATCTGGACCACTTCAAGCGCGTCAACGACACGTACGGCCACCTGGCCGGCGACGAGGTGCTGTGCGAAGTGGTGCGGCGGGCGCAGGCGCAGCTGCGCGCCAGCGACACCGTGGGCCGCTACGGCGGCGAGGAATTCATGTTGCTGCTGCCGGGACTGGACGCGGCCAGCGGCGGCGCGCGCCTGGCGCAGCTGCACCAGGCCATCGGCGGCGCGCCGGTGCGCATCGACCCGGCGCAGGCGCTGAGCGTCACCTGCAGCTGCGGCGTGGTGGAGGGCCGCCCCGGCGCGCTGGCGCCGGAGCAATGGATCGGGCTGGCCGACCAGGCCCTGTACCGGGCCAAGGGGCAGGGCCGCAACCGCATCGAGTACACGGACCGGGCCGAGGTGGACGCGCTGTTGTCGTAATGAAACAGCAGATGGGGGCGGGGCGCGGAGTCTGATAGCATGAGCACCACGGACCCTATGGATTTTTCTGGAAAGCCCCCCTTAGATGATACGAATTTTAATTGCCGACGATCATGCCATCGTGCGCGGCGGCCTGTTGCAATTGTTTGGCCTGGCGGGCGACATGGTGGTGGTGGCCCAGGCCACCAATGGCGGGCAGGTGATGGAATGCCTGCGCACCACGCCGTGCGATGTGGTGCTGCTCGACCTGTCGATGCCGGGCATCAGCGGCATCGAGCTGGTCGCCCGCATCCGTGCCCACGCGCCCGGGCTGCCGATCCTGGTGCTGAGCATGCACAACGAGGCGCTGGTGGTGCGCCGCGCGCTCAAGGCCGGCGTCAACGGCTATATGACCAAGGACGGCGATCCCGAAACACTGTTGCTGGCGCTGCGCAAGGTGGCCGCCGGCGGCCGCTATCTCGATCCCGGCCTGGCCGAGCAAATGGTGTTCGAGGGCGACGGCGGGCAGGACGAGCCGGCCCACGAGCAGTTGTCGAACCGCGAGCTGAGCATCTTCCGCCTGTTTGTGCGCGGCAAGACCGTGAACCAGATCGCCGACGAGCTGTCCATCAGCAACAAGACGGTCAGCACCCACAAGGCGCGGCTGATGCAGAAGATGGGTTTCCAGAGCAACGCCGACATGCTGCGTTACGGCATCGACCACGGGCTGGGCAGGTGAGCGCGGCCCGCCGCCCGCGCGGTGGGCTAAGGATTTGCCTACACGCCCGCTGAATTTCCCTAGTTTAATATCCGGCCATCCCTATGACGTCCCGCGTGCGCGCGGTGGCATGCTGTCGTCTGACGACACAGGCCACCAACGGGAGCTAGGATGAACAGGACTGCGCTATTGCGCCAATACCAGACGGAATACCAGATGCTGTTGCGGGCCTTGAAGCTGCTGCTGGAGGCGGTCGCGCTCAGCGAATTGCAGGATGCGCAGCCCAGGCAGCCGTTGCAGGCGCTGGGCGCCGACCTGATGGAGATGTATGCCGCGCTTTCCGGCCGCCTGCGGGTGCAGGTGAGCCGGGGCGAACTGGAGATCGACCTGGTGCTGGGCGCGCAGATCCGCGAAAGTTGCGACGCCATCCAGGACCTGGTCGGCCGGCTCACGCGCGGCGATCCGCAGGAGCATGCGGTCGCCGCGCAGAGCAGTTTGATGCACCGGTATTCGGCCCTGCTGTTCGAACGCTGCTGCGTGCGCGCCATGGCGTGCGACCCCGTCTGAGGCGGTGGCCGCGGCCAGGCGTCCGCGGCGCGCTCAGGCGGCCGTCAGCACCGCCGGATCGCCGCCCGCGTACAGCGCCGCCACCAGCGCCGCGCGCCGCTCCAGCACCACGCGCTGGTTGATCGACCCCTTGTCGGTCTGCTCGCCGGCCGTCACCGACGGCGCCTCCTCCAGCAGCAGCAGGCGGTCGACGCGCGAGGCCGAGCCGGTGGCGACGGCGTTCAACTGCGCCAGCAACCGCTGGAAGTGGCGCCGCACCGGGGCGCTGGACAGGATGGCGGCGGCATCGGCGTCCTCGCCCAGCCCGGACAGCAGCTGGCACTGGTCCATGCGCGGGAACACCAGCAAACCGATGGCGTCGCGGTCGATGCCGGCCACCACCACGTCCTGGATGTAGGGCGCGCCGGTGCTGATGACGCGCGCCCGCAAGGGACCGACGCTGACGAAGGTGCCGCTGCTTAGCTTGAAGTCCTCGGCGATGCGGCCGTCGAACATCAGGCCCAATTCCGGCCGCGCCGGATCGACGAAGCGCACCGCGTCGCCGCTGCGGTAGTAGCCTTCCTCGTCGAAGGCGTCGTCGGTGGCCTGCTGCGCGCGCCAGTAGCCGGGCATGACGTGCGGGCCGCGGAAGCGCGCCTCGTACTTGCCGTCCACCTTCACCAGCTTGACCTCGCAGGCCGGCGCCGGCAGCCCGACATAACCGGCCATCATCACCGGGCCGGTGGTGAAGGTGCAGGACGGCGCGGTCTCCGTCATGCCCAGGCCGGCCATGATGCGGATGCGCTGGCCGCAGCGGTTCTCGCTGACCCGCTCCAGCGCGTCCCACGCCGCCTGCGACAGGCCGGCGCCGGCGAAGAAGAACAGCTCCATCTGCGAGAAGAAGTGGCGGCACAGCTCCGGGTCCGCCTCCAGCGCGGCGGTGAGCAGCTCCCAGCCCTTGGGCACGTTGAAGAACACCGTCGGCGCGATCTCCTTCAGGTTGCGCACCGTGGCGGCGAAGTCGCGCGCGGTGGGCTTGCCGTCGTCGATGTAGTAGCTGCCGCCGTTGTACAGCGCGATGCCGACATTGTGGCTGCCGCCGAAGGTGTGACTCCACGGCAGCCAGTCCAGCAGCACCGGCGGCTTGTCGCCGAAGGCCGGGAAGGTTTGCAGCAGCATCTGCTGGTTGGCGCACAACATGCGCTGCGTGGTGGTGACGGCCTTGGGCAGCTTGGTCGACCCGGACGTGAACAGGAACTTGGCGATGCTGTGCGGGCCGATGGCGGCGTTGGCCGCGTCCACCGTGCGCGGCACGGTCGCCAGCAGCTGCGCCAGCGGCGTGCTGGCGCGGCCGGCGTCGCCCCGGCTGGTGACGATCTCCACGTCGTCCGGCACGGTGACCGCCAGCGCCGCCGCGCAGGCGGCGCCGTCGGACGCGTAGACCATGCCGGGCGTCAGGTGACGCACGAAGTGGGTCAGCTTGGTCAGGTCGGCGTGCGGGCCGGAGGCGGCCGGCGACACCGGGCAATACGGCACGCCGGCGTACAGCGCGCCCAGCGCCAGCTGCAGGTGCTGCAGGTCGTTCCCGGACAGGACCATCAGCGGCCGCTCGGCCGACAGGCCCCGGTCCAGCAAGGCCTGGCCGACGGCGCGCGCCTGCTCCAGCATCTCGCGGTAGCTGATGCGCTGCCAGGCGCCGTCGGCGCCGCGCTGCGCCACCAGCGTGCGCTCGGGATGGCGCTCGGCGCCGAGCACCAGGCGGTCGGTGAGCCGGTCGGGATAGGCGTCCAGCGCCTCGTGCGAGGCCAGGCGCCAGGCGCCATCGGCGCCGGCCTCGATCCGCACCGGCGCGCCGCCGACACGCACCGGGCGATAGCGCGACAGGTCCAGCGCGGAGGAGGTTGGGAGCTGCGTCATCGCGTGCTCCCTCATCACACGGGGTAGTGGCGGTGGCCGCTCTGGATGGTGATCCAGCGCAGGTCCGTGAATTCGGCGATGCCGGCCTTGCCGCCGAAGCGCCCGTAGCCGCTGGCCTTGACGCCGCCGAACGGCATCTGCGCCTCGTCGGCCACGGTGGAGCTGTTGATGTGGCAGATGCCCGATTCGACGCGGCGCGCCAGCGCCATGGCGCGGCCGATGTCGCGGCTGAAGATGGCGGCGGACAGGCCGTATTCGCTGGCGTTGGCCTCGGCCAGCGCCGCCTCGTCGCCGTCGACGCGGATGATGCCGACGATGGGACCGAACGACTCCTCCTGGTACACCGCCATGTCCGGCGTGATGTGGTCGATGATGGCCGCTTGCAGGACGTTGCCGTCGCGGTCCGCGCTGCCGCAGACCAGCTTCGCGCCCTTGGCTTCGGCGTCGGCGATAATGCCGGCCACGCGGCCGGCGGCCGAGGCGTCGACCATGCCGCCCAACACCGCGCCTTCCTCTCCTGGTTTGCCGGCGCGCAGGCCGGCGGTCTTGACGCGCAGTTTTTCGACGAAGGCGTCCGCCACCTTGTTGTCGACGATGATGCGGTCGGTGGACATGCAGATCTGGCCCTGGTTGAAGAAGGAGCCGAAGGCCGCCGCCTGCACCGCTTCATCGAGGTCGGCATCGTCCAGCACCAGCAGCGGATTCTTGCCGCCCAATTCCAGCACCACCGGCTTGAGATGCTGCGCGGCCTGCTGGGCAATGATGCGCCCGACCTTGGTGGAGCCGGTGAAGTTGACGCGCTTGACGGCCGGATGGGCGATCAGGCGCGCCACCACGGCGGCGGCGTCCTGCGGCGCGTTGCTGATCACGTTGACCACGCCGGCCGGGAAGCCGGCGTCCTCGAACACCTTGCCGATCAGGCGGTGCACGGCGGGGCAGATCTCGGACGACTTGAGCACCACCGTGTTGCCGCAGGCCAGAGGCGTGGCGATGGCGCGCGTGCCGAGGATGACCGGCGCGTTCCACGGCGCGATGCCGAGCACCACGCCGCAGGCCTGACGCATGCCCATGGCCATCAGGCCCGGCACGTCGGACGGAATCACCTCGCCGGCGATCTGGGTGGTGAGCGAGGCGGCCTCGCGCAGCATGGAGGAGGCCAGCATCACATTGAAACCGTACCAGCCGGCCACGCCGCCCGCTTCGGCCACGCCGGCCGCGATGAACTCGGGCGCGCGCGCCTGCAGGCAGTCGGCCGCCTTGAGCAGCAGGCGGCGGCGTTCGTTGGGCGCGGTGGCCGACCAGCCGGGGAAGGCCGCCTGCGCGGCGGCGACGGCGGCGTCGGCATCGTCCAGCGTGGCGGCGGCGGCCACCGAGGCGGTGTCGCCGGTGGCCGGGTTGAGGCGCTGGTAAGTGGCGCCGGTGGATGAGGCCTGGTCCAGGCCTCCGATCAGCAAACGGGCTTCAAGCATGGCGTATCTCCTGTGTTGTTTTGTGGCGTCGGGCTGCGTTGTGCGTCTTATGCGCGCTTGTAGGTCTGCAGGCCCGGTTTGATGGTCTTATCGTCCAGGAACTGCTTGAGGCCCTGGGCGCGGCCTTTTTCCGGGTCGCGGTAGTTGGACTGGTCGACCTTGGCGTACAGGTAGTCCTCATTCTGCTCCCAGGTCAGTTCGCGGCAGCGCTTGAAGCCGTTCTTGGCGATGCGCAGCACGGTCGGCGACTTGGCCAGCAGCTTCTCGGCCAGTTCGATGGTGGCCGCGCGCAGCTGCGCCAGCGGCACGCTCTTGTTCACCAGGCCCATGGCCGCCGCTTCCTTGCCGGTGAAGGTGTCGCCGGTCATGATGTAGTGTAGCGCCTGACGGTGGCCCATGGTGTCGGCGACCGCCTTGCTGACCAGGTTACCCGGCGGGATGCCCCAGTTAATCTCCGACAGGCCGTACACGGCTTCGTCGGCGGAGATGGCCAGGTCGCAGGCCACCAGCGGCGAGAAGGCGCCGCCGAAGCACCAGCCGTTGACCATGGCGATGGTCGGCTTGCTGTACATGCGCAGCAGCTTCCACTGCCATTGCGAGCAGTCGCGGCGCAGCTTCTCCTGGTAGATCTCCGGCTTGCCGTCGTTCTCGCGGAAGTACTCCTTCAGGTCCATGCCGGCGGTCCAGCTGTCGCCGGCGCCGGTGAGCACCAGCACTTCGGCTTCCGGATCCTGCTCCAGGGTCTCCAGCACGTCGATCATTTCGCGGTTCAGCGTCGGGCTCATGGCGTTGCGCTTTTCCGGGCGGTTCAGGGTCACCCAGGCGATGCCGCCCGTGATGTCGACTTTGACGGTGGTCCAGCGCTTGTCGTATTGGCTCATTTCGGTCTCACTCTATGTTAGGTTAATATCAGGTTGCCTGATACGTGTCTTATAATATATGCTGCTTGGCCTGTAATGCAAGCGCTTTTCGAACGCTTTTTTTGAACACCTGGACCACGATGAAAAAACAACCGCCCGCCGCCGCGCACGATAAACCCAGCGGCATCGCCTACCTGATCGGCCGCATCGACCATGTGCTGAGCCGGCGCCTGCGCGACAGCCTCGGATTGCTGGGCATGACGGCCGCGCAGTACACGGCGCTGTCGGTGCTGGACACGCAACAGCAGCTGTCCAACGCGCAGCTGGCCGAGCGTTCGATGATCTCGCCGCAGTCGGCCAACGAGATGGTCAAGGCGATGGAGGCGCGCGGCTGGATCGAGCGCCAGGCCGACGCCAATCATGGCCGCATCATCCATCTGCGCCTGAGCGCCGAGGGCAGCGCCTTGCTGCGCCAGGGCGATGCCGCCGTGGCGGAACTGGAGCGCGCCATGCTGGCCGAACTGGGGCCGGACCAGCGCGGCGAGCTGCATGCCCAATTGCGGCTGCTGCTGCGCTCATTGAGCGCCATTGTTTTGTAACTGCCGCCAGCGCGGATTCTCCAGCAACAGGGCGATGCCCTGGCCGCCGCCGATGCAGGCCGCCGCCACGCCGTAGCGCTGGCGCCGCAGGTCGAGCGCGCGCGCCAGCGTGATGGTCAGGCGCACGCCGGTCGCCGCCAGCGGATGGCCCAGCGCGATCGCGCCGCCGTGGACATTGAGGCGGTCCCGGTCCAGTTTCAGTTCGCGCTCCACCGCGATGACCTGCGCGCCCTGCGCTTCGTTGATTTCAAACAGGCCGATTTGCGGCACACCCAGGCCGCAGCGGTCCAGCAGCAGGCGGATCGCCGGCGCGGGGCCGATGCCCATCACCTCCGGCGGAACGCCGACCACCGCGGCGGCCACGATGCGCGCCTGCGGCCGGTGTCCGCCGGCCATTGCGTAGGCGCCGGAGCTGACGATGGCCGCCGCCGCGCCGTCGGCCAGCGCGCAGCTGTTGCCGCCGGGCTGCACGCCGTGCGGATAGAGCGGGCGCAGGGTGGCCAGCACCGACGGCGGCGAGATGCGCGGATGGGTGTCCTGCGCCAGTTCGGTCAGCGCGCCGCTCAGCAGGATGCGTCGGTCGGCATAGCCGTCCAGTGTGAAGACCTCGTTGGCGACGGCGACGGTCTCGCCGGCGTGGAAGCCGGCGTTCCTGGCGTCGAGGGCGCGGGCGTGGGACAGCGCGGCGTATTTATCCACCTCGGCGCGGGTGATGCCGTACTGGCGCGCCAGGTTCTCGGCGGTCTGCGGCATGGTGATGCCGGGTGCGGGATCGGTCAGCGCCTCCCACAGGAAATCCTCGAAGCCGACTTGCGCGCCGAGCTTGAAACCGCCTCGGTGGCCGAAGGCGGCGATCGGGTTGCGCGTCATCGATTCGGTGCCGACCACCAGCACGGTGTCCGCGTAGCCCAGCGCGATCTGGTCGCCGGCCTGGCGGAACAATTCGAAACCGGTGCCGCAGATGCGCTGCACGTTCAGCGCCGGCACGGTCAGCGGCACGCCGGCGTACAGGCCGATATGACGGGCCAGCATGTACTGGTGGCAGTCGCCCGGCGCCATGCTGCCGCTGATGACGGAGTCGATGTCGGCGGCCGGCACGCCGCTGCGCCGCAGCACCGCGCGCGCGGCCTTGATGCCGAGGTCCGTGGGCGAGATGTGGCTGTAGGCGCCGCAGTAGTCGGCCATGGGCGTGCGCAGGCCGTCGATCAGCCACACGTCGTCGTAGGCCTGGAAGAAGCCCTTGCTGGCGGCCGCGCTCATGGCCAGTAGCTGGGACGCAGCTCTCCGGTCGGGCCGGTGTAGCCGTGGGTGAGGGCGTAGGCTTCCAGCGTGTGCGGGGTTTCGAAGCCGCCGAAGATCGACCACAGGAACATGCGGCCGTAAAGCTCGCAGCGTTCGCGTGGATCGCCCCGTAGGGCCGGATCGCGTTCCAGCGCGGCCTTCAGCGCGGACAGGCTGTTTTCGTGGACCACCATGCGGGTGCCGCCGTCGGCGCTGGTGTCGAACACCATCAGGCGCGGGGCGCCGGCGTCGTCGCTCCAGCGCCGCCATTCCGGCAGCGCGCCGGCCGGGCCGTTGGCCGGTTCGCCGTGGCGGGCGAAATGGGTCCAGTAGCCGGCCATGGCGTCGGAGACCTCTTTGCGGCCGGGCAGGTTGGCGGTGGTGAAGGAGCGGAACGGATCGAATTCGCCTTCGAGGTCGCGGAATACGAAGGCCACGTCCAGCACGTGGGCGGCGCCCAGCAGCACGCGTGGCGCGATGAACGGCACGGCGGGTTGCTCGTCCCAGTCGAAGCGGTAGGTCCAGACGTCGCGGTGGCCCGAGGCCACCATGGCGCTGGCCGGCTCCAGCGCGCCGGTGGCCTGCCACAAGGCGGACATGTAGGCGGCGTGGCGCTGGTAGCGGGCGCGGTCGCGCATCAAGGGGATTTGGCCGAACAGCATACGCACGTAGTCGGGATTGTTGGACATGAACAGCTTGTACTCGTCGCGGTTGGTGCCGATGATGACCGGGACCGCGTTGTAGCGGCCACGGTCGGCGAACGCCTCGGCCAGCGGCATGGCCGGCAGCACGTGGCCGTCCTGGATCACGCAGGGGGCGTCGTAGAAGCTGAGCGCACCGGGCGTGATGGCCGCCAGCAGCGTGTCGGCGGGCAGGCCGCGCACGTAGGTGGCGATGTCGGCTGGCGCCATGGATGCGATCAGCGCCTTGGCGGCATCGCGGTCGGCGGCGCGGCCATCGCGCTGCAGCCATCGGCACAGCAGCTCGCGTGAGCTGAGGGCGTGGCCGGGCTGGGCGTCGTCCGTGTAGTTGCGGGCCTGTGCCGGAGAGTAGCTGGCCGCCAGCGGCGACTGCAGGATGGCGCGGTGGAACAGGCCCTTGGCCAATGGGCTGGCCAGGAGCGTGTAGGCATTCAGGCCGCCGGCCGATTCGCCGAATATCGTGACGTTATCGGAATCGCCGCCGAAAGCCGCGATGTGCTGGCGCACCCATTGCAGCGCGGCGACCAGGTCCAGCGTGCCGAAATTGCCGGAGTGGTCGGCGGGAGTGTCGCCTTCCTGCGCCAGCTCTTCGAGGCTGAACCAGCCGAGGATGCCGAGGCGGTAATTGGCCGAGACCACGATCACCTGATCGTGGCCGGCCAGGTTGCGCAGCGTGGTGTAGGTGGCAGCGGTGCCGGCGGTGTTGGCGCCGCCGTGGATCCAGAACATCACCGGCAGCGCGGCGGCTTGCGCCTGTTCAGGCGTCATCCGAGGTGCGAAGACGTTCAGCGTCAGGCAGTCCTCGGAGCCGGCCACCTGTCCCCATACCGCCGGCGGCAGTTCCAGTGTGATGCCGCCCAGTTGCAACGCCGGACGGCCGAAGGCCAGTGCCTCGCGCACGCCCTCCCACGGTTGCGGTGGACGCGGCGCCCTCCAGCGCAGCGGACCGACCGGCGGCTGGGCAAAGGGGAGGCCGAGCCAGGCGTGGGTCTGGTGGCGGTCCGCGCGGCCCACGACATCGCCCAGCGCTGTATGGCGCAGGGAATCGGCGGCGGGTATCGCGGCGTCGGGTTGCGGCGCTTCGTTGTGCGCGGTCTTTGGCGGCATCAGGAAGTGCGCCAGCGCCGGCACCAGCACCAGCGCACCCACCATATTCCAAAGGAACATGAAGGCCAGCAGGATGCCCATGTCGGCCTGGAATTTGATCGGCGAGAACAGCCAGGTGGCCACGGCCACGGCCAGCGTCACGCCGGTCAGTATCACCACGCGGCCGGTGAAGCGCAGCGCATGCAGGTAGGCGTCGGACAGGTTGTCGCCGGCGCGCATGCGGGTCAGCATCACGCTGAGCACATACAGCGCGTAGTCCACGCCGATGCCCACGCCGAGCGCGATCACCGGCAGCGTGGCGACCTTGACGCCCATGCCCAGCACCACCATCAGCACCTCGCACAGGATGGACGTGAGCACCAGCGGCAGGATGGCCACCACCACCGCGCGCCAGTTGCGGAAGGTGGCGTAGCACAGCAGGATCACCGCGCCGTAGACCCAGAACAGCATATCGTGCATGGCCTGCTTGACGACGATGTTGGTGGCTGCCTCGATGCCGGCGCTGCCGGCGGCCAGCTGGAACTGCACCTCCGGTGTGTTGTTGGCGGCGGCGAAGGCTTCGACCGCGTCGACCACGCGGGTCAGCGTGGCGGCCTTGTGGTCCTTCAGGTAGACGTACAGCGAAAGCAGCGAGCAGCTCTGGTTGAACAGTTCGCGCGGCGCGCGGGTCTGCACCGCGCCCAGCGCGCCGGCGTTGGGGATCAGGTCATACCATTTGAAGTTGCCTTCGTTGTAGCCGGTGGTGGCGAGCTTGCTCAGCGCCGCCATCGAGTTGGTCGAGTCGACCCCGGGCAGCTGTTCCAGCTGCCACGCCAGCGCGTCCACGCTGGCCAGCGTGGCATAGCGGGTGCACTGGTCGGGCGCGGTCTTGATCATCACCACCAGGATGTCGGAGCTGGCCGCGTAGTTGGCGACCATGAAGCCGTTGTCGCGGTTGTAGCGCGAATCGGCGCGCAGTTCCGGCGCGCCGGGATCGAGGTCGCCCACCTTCAGGTTAAGGCTGTACAGGTAGCCCAGCCCCCCCAGCAGCACGCTGGCGGCCACCGTGGCGGCGGCCCAGCGGTGCTGGGTGAAGCGGTCGAGGAAGGTCCACAGCCATGGCTGCGCGCCGTCTTCGGCGCTGTCGGCCTGCAGGCTGCGCGCGGCCGCCTTGGCGCTCACGCCGGTGTAGGACAGCAGTATGGGCAGCAGCACCAGGTTGGTGAAGATCAGCACCGCCACGCCAATGCTGGCGATGACGGCGAGATCCTGGATCACCTTGATGCGGATGCTGACCAGCACCGCGAAGCCGACCGCGTCGCACAGCAGCGCGGTCAGGCCGGCCGCGAACAGGCGGCGGAAGGTGTAGCGCGCGGCCACCACGCGGTGCGTGCCACGGCCCACGTCCTGCATGATGCCGTTCATCTTCTGCGCGCCGTGGCTCATGCCGATGGCGAACACCAGGAACGGCACCAGCACCGAGTAGGGATCGAGTTCGTAGTGCAGGCTGGCCAGCAGGCCGCACTGCCACAGCACCGCGATCAGCGAGCAGACCACCACCAGCGTGGTGCTGCGCCAGCAGCGCGTGTACCAGAACAGCACCCCGCCGGCGATGGCGATCGCCAGCAGGAAGAACATCAGCACCTGCCGCAGGCCTTCGATCAAGTCGCCGACGATCTTGGCGAAGCCGGTGATGTGTATATGGACGCCTTCCTTCTGGTACTTGGCGCGGATCTGTTCCAGCCGCTGCGACAGGGCGCCGTAGTCGAGCGCCTGGCCGGTCTGCGGGTTCTGCTCCAGCAGCGGCACGAAGACGATGCTGGACTTGAAATCGGCCGCCACCAGCTGGCCGATCTCGCCGGAGCGCGCGACGTTGGCGCGCAACTGCGCCAGGCTGGCGGCGGAACCGTCGTAGCCGTCCGGGATGACGGTGCCGCCGTCCAGGCCTTCCTCGGTGACAGCGGCCCAGCGCGTGCTGGGCGTCCACAGCGATTTCATGAAGGGACGGTCCACGCCGGGCAGCAGGAACAGTTCATCGTTCAGGCGTTGCAGGGTGTCGAGATAGGCGCGGTCGTAGATGGTGCCGCCGCCCGCTTCGACGGCGATGCGCACCGAGTTGCCCAGCCCATTCAGGTCGGCCTTGTTGGCCAGGTAGTTGACCACGTAGGGATGGGCGCTGGGGATCATCTTCTCGAAGCTGGCATTGAGCTTGATGCGCGTGGCCTGGTAGCCCAGCACGATGGTCGCCAGCAGGCAAAGCAGGATGACCAGCGGCCGGTGGTTGAACAGCGCGCGCTCGCCCAGGTTGCCCGAGCCGGTATCGAAATCCTGCAGCCGCTTTACCACCGGCTGTTGTTCTAAGTCTTGATCTGTGTGCATGATGTTCCAGCCATAGTATGTAGGGGAAGGGCGCTAGCGGGCCGCTGCCGGCGAGGCGACCCGCCGCAGGCCGCGCAGCCCGGCCACGACCAGCGCGCCGTCGCGTGCCTGCGCCACGGCGGCCAGCGGCAGGGCGGGCGGCAGCGCGCCGGCGGCTTGCGCGGCGAAGCTGCGGCCCTGGTCGCGGCTGAGCAGCACGTCGCCGCCCTGGCTGACGAGTACCAGCGTGCCGTCGGCCAGTTCGGCGCCGCCGGCCAGCGAAGCCTGGATGCCGGTATCGACCTTGCTCCAACTGGCGCCCTGGTCGCCGGACCAGTAGGCGTTGCCGCGCAAGCCATAGGCCAGCAGCGCGCCGCCGCGCGCGGCCAGCAGGCCGAAGTAGCTGCCCTTGTACGGCGTGGCGAGGGCGTTGAAGCTGGCTCCCTGGTCGGTGGAGCGCAGCAGCAGCCCCTGTTCTCCGACCAGATAGAGCGCGCCGCCGGCGCCGCGCATGCCGTACAGGTGCAGGCCCTTGGGATTGGCGACGTGCTGCTGCCATGGCTGCCAGGTGGCGCCGCCGTCGCCGGTCTTGAACAGCAGGTTGTAGGCGCCCAGCACATAGCCGCTGCGCGGGCTGTCGAAGTACAGGTCGAGGAAGGGCTTGTCCGGCCCATCGTCCACCAGATGCTGGGCGTCGGCCAGCGCGCGCGCCTGTTCCGGGCCGGCGGCATCGGCCGCCGCCCGCAGCGCCAGCGCGGCGGCCTGGATGCCGTCCAGCTGCTTGTTCCAGGTGGCGCCGCCATCGGCGCTGTGCAGCACCACGCCCTGATGGCCGACCGCCCATCCCTGTTTGGCGTCGACGAACTGCAATGCCGTCAGGCTGACGCCCACCGGCACGCTGGCCTGGCGCCAGGTCACGCCGGCATCGTCCGAATACAGGATGGTTCCGCGCTCGCCGGCCGCCACCAGC
>NZ_JABWEF010000019.1:0-160478 GCF_013369445.1 Duganella sp. BJB1802
TCCGCGCGCGCCCGCCTGGCGGCCGAGCCGCACCGGCGCGAGCGTCCCGCCAACCTGCTGGAGGCGATGATCTGCGCGGCCGACGAGGGCGACAGCGGCGTCGACGACATCACCGTGGCGGGCAACGTCACC
Source organism: Duganella sp. BJB1802 (assembly GCF_013369445.1). NCBI lineage: Bacteria > Pseudomonadati > Pseudomonadota > Betaproteobacteria > Burkholderiales > Oxalobacteraceae > Duganella > Duganella sp. BJB1802. The sequence goes on from NZ_JABWEF010000019.1 coordinate 133, forward strand.
ACGCTGCTGCTGGCCGGCGAGGACACCACCAGCAACACGCTGGCGTGGATGCTGTACCTGCTGCAAAAGAATCCGGCCGCGCTGCGCAAGGCGCGCGAGGAAGTGCAGCGCATCGCACCCGACACGGCGGCCTTCACCATCGAGCAGATGGATGCGCTGGACTATCTGGACGCCTGCGCGCAGGAAGCCATGCGTTTGAAGCCCGTGGCGCCGTTCCTGCCGCTGGAAGCCTTGCGCGACAGCGTGATCGGCGACGTCCGCATCCCCAAGGGCGGCCTGGTATGGTGCGTGATGCGGCACGACAGCATCAGCGACAACTACGTGCCGCAGGCCGGCCAGTTCGATCCCGAGCGCTGGCTGCAAAAAGGCGACGGCGCGATGGACAAGCATGTGTCGATGCCGTTCGGTTCCGGCGTCCGCACCTGCCCCGGGCGCTATCTGGCGCTGCTGGAGATCAAGCTGGCCGGCGCCATGCTGCTCAACAGCTTCGACATCGCCTCGCTCGACACGGTGGACGGCAAGGAGCCCGACGAGCTGATGGCCTTCACGATGTCGCCGGTGGGCCTGCGCATGCGGCTGCGGAACCGCGTGGGCTAAGCATCCGCCACATCGAGATGGGCGGCAAAGCCCGACAGCCCGGGCGCCACATCGGCTTTCAACGTCATGGCGGGGATGTCGTAGTCGCCGCCATTCTGAGAGCGGAACGGGATCGGCGCGGTTTGCGCAAGCGTATCGAGACGCTCTCCCAATTCGTCGCGCACTGCGGAGAACCTGGCGTCGTCCATGCGCTCGGCGCGGTACACCACCAGCGGCGGCAGGACATCGAAGCCAGGGTAGTACAGGATGCCATGCTGAATGGGGAACAGCAGATCGTCGATAGCGCCGTTGACGCCGCGCGGGCCATAATGCGACGCCCATCCGCCAGCCGTCACCACCAGCATGGCGCGCTTGCCGGCCAGCGTGCCCTCGCCGTAGCGGTCGCCCCAGCGCACATCCGAATGCTCGCCGACGCCGTAGCCGAAGCCGAAGGCATAGACCCGCTCAACCCAGCCTTTCATAATGGCCGGCATCGAAAACCACCACATCGGGAACTGGAAGATGACGGTATCGGCCCAGCGCAGCTTGTCCTGCTCGCGGACGATATCGGCGCTTTGCAAATCGTTGGCGTAGGCGCGCCGGGAATCCCCCACCGGATCGAAACGGTCGCCAGCCGGGCCGCCGACGACATCGCCGGCATCGACCAGCGCCTTCCATTTCATCGCATACAGGTCGGACACCTGGACGGCGTGTCCCGCCGCTTCAAGACGCCGCACCGTGAAGTCCTTCAACGCGCCGTTCAACGACTTCGGTTCGGGATGGGCATACACAATCAGAACATTCATCACACTACTCCTCGACTGAAAAACACCAGCATAGGAGCGAATCAGGTATATTAAAAATGAATTTCCAATATTCCAGGTATAGCCATGAATAATCTCCGCCGTCTGGACCTCAACCTGCTGGTGACACTGGACGTGCTGCTCTCGGAGCACAACGTGACGCGGGCGGCGGAGCGTTTGAACTTTTCTCAGCCATCCATCAGCGTGCACTTGTCGAAACTGCGCGACATCTTCGGCGATCCGCTGCTGCTGCCCGGGCCGCGCGGCATGCGCCCCACCGCGCGCGCCGAACAACTGCGCGAGCCCTTGCGGCTGGCGCTGGAAGCGCTGGGCCGCGCGGTGTCGCCAGCCAGTCCGTTCGATCCGCGGGAGGCCAATCAAACGTGGCGTGTCGCCGCCAGCGACTACGGCGAATCGACCATCCTGCTGCCGGCGCTGGCGGGCTTGCGCGCGGCGGCGCAGGGAACGCGGCTGGCGGTGCTCGAACTGATCCCGCCGCGCATCGCCAGGCAGGCGGAATCGGGCGAGATCGACCTGGCTTTCCACACCAGCGAGGAAGCGCCGCCGGGCATGCGCCATCGGCTGCTGTTCCGGGAGCGTTACGTGCTGGCGGGACGCCACGGCCATCCGCGCCTGAAACGACGGCCGACGCTGGCGCAGTTCTGCGCAATGGAGCATGTCATCGTATCGCCCGACGGCGGAGGGTTCAGCGGCGTCACGGACCGTGCGCTGGCGGCGGCGGGCTTGCCGCCGCGGCGGGTGGCGCTGTCGGTGCCGCACTTTCTGTTTGTGATATCGGCGCTGGCGAGTACCGATATGGTCGCGATGCTGCCGGAACGGCTGGTGAAAGACCATCCCGCGCTGCGTTGCGTGGCGCCGCCGGTCGAGGTGCCCGGCTATGAGATGGCCATGTTGTGGCACGAGCGCTCGCATCGCGACCCGGCGCATCAATGGCTGCGCGAGTACATCGCCAGCACGGTGGCTTGAGTATATACTTCGGCGCTGAAGGCTTGGTCACCAATGAAGGATGTATATGAAGATGCTGTCTCGCGTTGACGCGAACGTCGCTGCCGAAATCCACCGGCAGTTTCCGCAATTGAAGCAAATCAGGGAGCTGGACTCGGACGGCGGCATGGAGCGCGTGGCGATCTCCGTGTTCGACCACTGGCTCGACGACGAGAGCGAATGGCATCTGCTGGACTGTTTCGAAGGCCCGGAGCGCGTGGCGCGCAACAAGAAGTTCGGGCAGCACTGGGCAGCGCTGTTCGACCTGACGCCGGTCTACACGCTGCGCCACCGCGGCCGCTGGCCCGCGAAGGCCAAGCTGGTGCTGAAGCGCTACACCGACCGCGAAGGCTACCTGCGCCAGTCGCGCTTCAACGACTACGGCGTGCCGTCGCAATTCATCATCCTGCCGGAACTGGGCTGCATCTACGCGGCGGGCTGGGACGACACCAACATCCTGTATTTCAAAAACAAGGAGCAGGCCGCGCCGGTGCTGGAACTCGCCACGAAGGCCGGCCTGTTCTGCCTGAATCCAAACCGCTGATAACTCCAGAGCTGCGCAACATCAAGGCGCGCGCCCCGCTTGATGGTATATGCATAGGATATGCATAACAATCGGAGCCATACCATGCGTAAAGTGTACGATTTCGGCAGGGGGAAGCGCGGCGCCGTCATTGCGGCGGCGGGCAAAACCCGCATTACCATCATGCTCGACGACGATGTCATCCAACATTTTCGAGAGTTGGCCGAGTCGCAAGGTACCGGCTATCAAACCATGATCAATGCCGCGCTACGGAACGCGATGAATCCGCCCGCCGAACCTGGCAAGCCAATTACGGCAGCCGCTCTCAGAAAAGTCATCCGCGAAGAACTCTCGATGCTGTGGAAGCCGGCCTGATTTGCCATAAAAAAAGACGCCAGCGGCGTCTTTTTTCTATCAGCGCAATCCGCTGGCCGCCTTGGCCAGGTCGGTGATCCGATCCCAGTCGCCGGCAGCGATGGCATCTTTCGGCGTCAGCCACGAGCCGCCCACGCAGGCGACGTTCTTCAGCGCCAGGAACTGCGACGCGGTCTCCTGCGAGATGCCGCCGGTCGGGCAGAACATCACGTCCGGCAGCGGACCGCCGATCGCGTTCAACATGCCGATACCGCCGGCCGGCACCGCCGGGAACAGCTTCAACTGACGGAAGCCATGCTCGCGCGCGGCCATCACTTCCGACGGCGTCATCACGCCCGGCAGCAGCGGCAGGCCGCTGCTCTTGGCGGCGGCGATCAGCGCCGACGTCAAGCCCGGCGACACGCCGAACACGGCGCCCGCATCGCGCGCCGCCGCGAATTCCTCCGGCTGCGTCAACGTGCCGACGCCGACGATCGCGCCTTCCACTTCCGACATGGCCTTGATCGCGGCCAGGCCATGCTTGGTGCGCAGCGTCACTTCCAGCACGCGGATGCCGCCGGCCACCAGCGCGCGCGCCAGCGGGACCGCATGTTCAGGTTCGTCAATCGCGATCACTGGGATCACGGCCGAGGTACGCATAATGTCGAGCAGAGTCATGGTCATGATTTACGCATCTTTCTTCATCGAGTAATCTTCATCGGAACCTGGCACGGTGTTGCCGACCGGGTCTTTGTCATGCAGGCCCACCGTGGTGGGAATCGGCGACGGCAGCGCGAAGGTGGTCGCGCCCTTCTCCGCTTCGCACACGCTGTTGCGGAACATGGCGAACAGTTCGCGGCCCATGCCCACGCCGTTCGGCGTCAGGTCGGCCGTGGCCAGCGAGCGCGAATGCCACACGCTCGATTCGACCAGCGCTTCCAGCGTGCCGGTACGGGCGCAGACGCGGATGATATCGCCATCACGTACCAGGCCCAGCGGACCGCCGGCCAGGATCTCAGGCGACACGTGGATCGCCGCCGGCACCTTGCCCGACGCGCCCGACATGCGGCCATCGGTGACCAGCGCCACGTGGCGGCCGGCATCCTGCAGGTTGGCCAGCGCCGGCGTCAACGCGTGCAGTTCCGGCATGCCGTTGGCGCGCGGGCCCTGGAAGCGCAGCACGGCGACGAAGTCGCGATCGAGCTGGCCGGCCTTGTAGGCGTCCATGAAGTCTTCCTGCGAATTGAAGGTCAGCGCCGGCGCTTCCACCGTCTGATGCTCAGGCTTGACGGCCGACACCTTCATCACGGCGCGGCCCAGGTTACCCTGCACCAGCACGGTGCCGCCGTCCGGCGAGAACGGCGCGGTGATCTTGCGCAGCACCGCCTCGTCGCCCGACTCGGTCGGCGAGTCCTTCCAGACCACGCCCTTGCCGCCCTCGCCCAGGAACGGCTCCGCGCAATGCGCGCGCAGGCCCTTGCCCAGGATGGTGGTGACGTCGTCGTGCAGCAGGCCGCCATCCAGCAGTTCGCGGATGACGAAGCCGGTGCCGCCTGCCGCGTGGAAGTGGTTCACGTCGGCGTTGCCGTTCGGGTAGATGCGGGTCAGCAGCGGCACCACTTTCGACAGCTCGTCGAAGTCGTTCCAGTCGATGACGATGCCGGCCGCCTTGGCGATGGCCACCAGGTGCAGCGTGTGGTTGGTCGAGCCGCCGGTGGTCAGCAGCGCGACGATGGCGTTGACGATGGACTTCTCATCGACCACATGGCCGACCGGCAGGTATTCCTTCGATTGCGCGGTGATGACGGCGGCGCGGCGCGCGGCGGCCTTGGTCAGCTCGTCGCGCAGCGGCGTGTTCGGGGTGATGAAGGCGGCGCCCGGCAGATGCAGGCCCATGACTTCCATCAGCATCTGGTTGCTGTTGGCGGTGCCGTAGAAGGTGCAGGTGCCGGCGCTGTGATAGGACTGCGATTCGCCTTCGAGCAGCTCGGCGCGGCCGACCTTGCCCTGCGCGTACAGCTGGCGGATCTTGGCTTTCTCGGAGTTCGACAGGCCGGTGGTCATCGGGCCGGCCGGCACGAACACCGCAGGCAGGTGGCCGAAGTGCAGCGCGCCGATCAGCAGGCCGGGTACAATCTTGTCGCACACGCCCAGGTAGACGGCGGAGTCGAACATATTGTGCGACAGCGCGACGGCGGTCGCCATGGCGATGGCGTCGCGCGAGAACAGCGACAGCTCCATGCCCGGCTGGCCTTGCGTGACGCCGTCGCACATGGCGGGCGTGCCGCCGGCGAACTGGGCGACCGCGCCGACATCGCGCACCGCGTCCTTGATCAGCGCCGGGAAGCCTTCGAACGGCTGGTGCGCCGACAGCATGTCGTTGTAGGCCGAGACGATCGCCACCGATGGCTTCTTGAGTTCCTTGAGCGACAGCTTGTCGTTGGCGGGGAAGGCGGCGAAGCCGTGCGCCAGGTTGGTACAAGCGAGCGCGCCGCGCTGGACGCCTTTGACGCGGGCCGCCTCAAGATGGGCCAAATACGCGCCGCGCGACGGCTTGCTGCGCTGGATGATGCGTGCGGTGACGGTTTCTAGGACTGGATGCAACGCCATGATCGTTCCTTATGAATGAATTCCGTGAAATTTTACTACAAAATTTCGAATTCGGCCTACTTTTATTATCCCGTCGTCGTCCAATGCGCAGGGCCGCCCGGTCCGCCCAGCCCGGAAACGATAGTTTTCACGGAACCGTAGTGAATTTACCGGATTTTCCTGTATCATTCATGCATCCCCTCCCTCAGACTTAACGACGCCCAACGATTATGCGCCAGCCAGCACTGACCACCACTTCCAGCTTCCAAGCCCTTGAATCCCACGCCGCCGACGCGAAGAACTGGCAATTGCGCCAGCTGTTCGCCGCCGACGCGCAGCGCTTCCCCAAACTGACGGTGGATGCGGCCGGCCTGTTCCTCGATTATTCGAAGAACCGCCTGGACGCCACCACCATCGGCCTGCTGCTGGACCTGGCCCGCGAACGCGGCGTGGAGCGCCAGCGCGACGCCATGCTGAACGGCGAGAAGATCAATCTTACCGAACATCGCGCGGTGCTGCACACGGCCCTGCGTATGCCGCGCGGCAAGGCGCTGACCGTCGACGGCCAGGACATCGCGCACGACGTGCACGCGGTGCTGGACCAGATCAAGGCCTTCACCGACCGCGTGCGCAGCGGCGCCTGGTTGGGCCACACCGGCAAGCCGATCACCGACGTCGTCAACATCGGCATCGGCGGCTCGGACCTGGGCCCGAAGATGGCCGTGCTGGCGCTGCGCTCGTACGCGCATCCACGCCTGAAGATGCACTTCGTCTCCAACGTCGACGGCCATGACATGGACGCCGCGCTGGCGCAGGTCAATCCCGAGACCACGCTGTTCATCATCGCCTCCAAGACCTTCGTCACCGCCGAGACCATGCTCAACGCCGGCACCGCCCGCAACTGGTTCCTGCAGACCGCCAAGGAGGAGGACCTGGCGCGCCACTTCGTCGCCGTCTCCACCAACATCGAAGCCGTGAAGGCCTTCGGCATCGATCCGGCCAACATGTTCCCGTTCTGGGACTGGGTCGGCGGCCGTTACTCGGTGTGGTCGGCGATCGGGCTGGCGGTGGCGCTGGCGGTGGGCTTCGGCTACTTCAGCGCCTTCCTCGGCGGCGCGCACGCGATGGATGAACACTTCCGCGAAGCGCCGCTGGAGCAGAACATGCCGGTGCTGCTGGCGATGGTCGGCTTCTGGAACCGCCAGTTCCTGGGTGCTGGCTCGCTGTCGATCGCGCCGTACCACCAGGACCTGAGCCGCTTCCCGGCCTACCTACAACAGCTGGACATGGAGAGCAACGGCAAGCGCGTCACGCGCGGCGGCGCCGAAGTCGACACGCCGACCTGCCCGGTGGTATGGGGTGAATGCGGCACCAACGCGCAACACGCCTACTTCCAGCTGCTCCATCAAGGCACCGACGTCACGCCGATCGACTTCATCGCCGCGCTGCGCGCCACGCACGACCTGGCGGGACATCACGATTCGCTGCTGGCCAACTGCTTCGCGCAATCGGAAGCCTTCATGACCGGCAAGACCGCCGCCGAAGTGCGCGCCGACCTCACCGCGCAAAAACTGAGCGAGGCCGAGATCGACGAACTGGTGCCGCACAAGACCTTCCCCGGCAACCGTCCGTCCAACACCATCCTGATGGACCAGCTGACGCCGTCCACGCTGGGCGCGCTGATCGCGCTGTACGAGCACAAGACCTTTGTGCAGGGCGTGATCTGGGACGTCAACAGCTTCGACCAGTGGGGTGTGGAGCTGGGCAAGGTCCTCGCCAAGAACATCCACGCCGAGCTGACCGGCGACATCAAGCCGGAACGCCACGACAGCTCCACCAATGGCCTGATCATCATGGCCAAGGCCGCACAACACATCTAAGACCATGAGCACACCAAACATCGAAGTCGCCTACGACGCCGTCATGCAAACCGGCGAGTGCCCGCTGTGGCACGCGCAGGAGCAGGCGCTGTACTGGGTCGACATCCCCGCCTTCACCGTGCACCGCCTCGATCCCGCCAGCGGCGCGCACCGTTCGTGGAAGCTCTCCAGCGAGCCGGCCACGCTGGCCGTCAGCGACCAGGGCGGCCTGGTGGTCGCCATGCGCAGCGGCTTCGCGCACCTGGACACCGGCAGCGATGAAGTGCGCCTGACCGAGATCGCCGCCGCGCCCTACGACACCGCCATCACCCGCTTCAACGACGGCCACGTCGACGGCGCCGGACGCTTCTGGGTCGGCACCATCTACGAGCCGCGCGACAAGCCGGCCGCCGAGATGTTCGTGCTGGAGCAAGGCACGATCCGCAAGGCCTGGTCGGGCGGCATGACCAACTCGAACGGCTTGGGTTTCAGCCCGGACTACAGCGCCATGTACCACGCCGACACCAGCGCCCACCGCGTCACCAAATTGGACTTCGACGTCGCCAGCGGCAAGGTGTCCAACCAGCGCCTGCTGCACCAGTTCTCGATGGACAAGGAGCACAACTACGGCGGCCGCCCCGACGGCGCGGCGGTCGACAGCGAAGGCAACTACTGGGTCGCGATGTTCGAAGGCGCGCGCATCGCCAAGCTGTCGCCCACCGGCGAGTTGATCGGCGAGATCGCGCTGCCGGTGCGCTGCCCGACCATGATGGCCTTCGGCGGCGCCGACCTGCGCACGCTGTACGTCACCAGCGCGGGCGCACGGCCGGCGCCGGAACTGGCGCAGTACCCGCTCAGCGGCAAGCTGCTGTCCCTCCGCGTCGACGTGGCCGGCCGCACGGAGCCGGCCTATATCGAATAAACTATATGTTGCATCCGCAGCATTTGTAGTAAATTTTCTTGCAATACACTAAATCGTGTAGTAAATTTACAGTTACATCCCTCTTTCAGCACTCTACATACTGCGAATAATTATGGCTCTTACCGATTTTGACCTGGTTCTGTTTGGCGGCAGCGGCGATCTGGCGATGCGCAAATTGCTGCCCGCGATGTACGCCCGCGATGTCGCCAATGACTTGCCCGCCACCGCCCGCATCATCTGCGTCGGCCGCGCGGACGCCAGCCAGCAAGACTTCCTGCACACCGTCGAGACCACGTCCAAACCGCATATCAAGTCGCCGGCCGTCACGCCGGCCGCCTGGGCCAAGTTCACCGCGCGCATCGTCTACGTGTCGCTCAACGCCACCGACTCCGACAGCTACAAGTCGCTGGTCGAGGCGCTGCGCAAGGACGACGCCATCACCAAGGTCTACTACCTGGCCACGCCGCCGGCGATCTTCTCGCAGATCTGCGAGAACCTGAAGGCCAACGGCCTGGTGACCAAGAACTCGCGCGTGGTGCTGGAAAAACCGCTGGGCCGCGACCTGGCCTCGGCCAAGCAGATCAACGCCGAAGTGGGCCAGGTGTTCGAGGAATCGCAGATCTACCGTATCGACCACTACCTGGGCAAGGAGACCGTGCAGAACCTGCTGGCCCTGCGCTTCGGTAACATCCTGTTCGAGCCGCTGTGGCGCCGCGAGTGGATCTCCGACGTGCAGATCACCATCGCCGAGAAGCTGGGCGTGGGCAACCGCATGGGCTACTACGACACCTCGGGCGCGCTACGCGACATGCTGCAGAACCACCTGCTGCAACTGCTGTGCATCGTGGCGATGGAGCCGCCGACCTCGATCGCGCCGGACGCCGTGCGCGACGCCAAGCTGCAGGTGCTGCGTTCGCTGAAAAAATTCACGCCGACCACGCTGGCGCAGAACATCGTGCGCGGCCAGTACCGCGCCGGCCACGTGGACGGCAAGGCCGTGCCGAGCTACCGCGACGAGCCGGATGCGCCGGAACATTCGCGCACCGAGACCTTCGTCGCGATGAAGGCGGAAATCGACACCTGGCGCTGGGCCGGCGTGCCGTTCTATCTGCGCACCGGCAAGCGCATGGCCGACGGCCTGGCCGAGATCGTGGTGCGCTTCAAGCAGATCCCGCATTCGATCTTCGCGCAGCCGACCAACAGCTTCCAGCCCAATTCGCTGGTGATCCGCCTGCAGCCGGACGAAGGCCTGCGCATGAACCTGATGGCCAAGACGCCGGGCGACGGTATGCGCCTGAAGCAGGCCGAGCTGGAACTGGACTTCCGCGAATCGTTCAAATCGCCGCGCATGGACGCCTACGAGCGCCTGCTGCTCGACGTGCTGCGCGGCCAGCTGACGCTGTTCATGCGCGGCGACGAATTGGAAGCGGCGTGGGAGTGGGTCGAGCCCATCCTGAACAACTGGGAGGCCGACGACAGCTTCCCGATTCCATACGCCTCCGGCACCTGGGGCCCGGCCGCCGCGTCGGCGCTGATCGGCCGCGACGGCCTGCAATGGCGCGAAGAAGCCTTACCGGAAGACTAACCAGCGATGCTTTTAGATTCCATCCGCACCCAGCTCGACTCGCTCTCCAAATCGGAGCGCAAGGTCGCGCTGGCCGTGCTTGATCATCCGGGCCAGACGGTCAGCCAGAACATCACGGCGCTCGCCAAGAGCGCGCAGGTGTCCGAGCCGACCGTGGTGCGTTTTTGCCGCACGCTGGGTTACGACGGCTGGCACGAGTTCAAGCTCAAGCTGGCGCAAGGCCTGGCGCTGGCCCTGCCCGGCCTGAACGAACAGCCGACCCAGGACGACCTCGCGGCCGACCTGGTCAACAAGATCTGCAGCCGCTCGATCAACACCCTGCTGGACCTGCGCAACAACCTCGATCCCGAGGCGATCCAGAAGGCGCTGGACATCCTGTCCAAGGCCAACAAGATCGAGTTCTACGGCCAGGGCACGTCCGGCATCGTGGCGGCGGACGCGCAGCACAAGTTCTTCCGCTCCGGTGTGCCGACGGTGGCGTATGCCGACCCGCATATCCACAGCATCGCCGCCGCATTGCTGCGCGCGGGCGACGCGGTGGTGGCCATCTCGCAGCGCGGCAACAGCCCATCGCTGGTGCGCTCGATCAAGCTGGCGCGCCGTGGCGGCGCCGACGTGATCGTGCTGGCGCCGTCCGGCACGCCGCTGGCGGACCTGGCGACGGTGCTGATCCCGATCGACCTGATCTTCAACATCGATCCCTACACGCCGATCTCGGCGCGGCTGGCCTACCTGGTGGTGATCGACGTGCTGGCGGTCGGCCTGGCGCTGCAACGCGGCCCCGAGTTCCGCAAGAAGATGCAGAACGCACAGAAAGCCTTGCAGGAATTCGATCTGCAGTTCGACTCCTTCATCGGCTAAGAAAAAAAGCGGACGTCCACGACGTCTGCTCTTGTGCAAAGCGCGGCCATCCAGGCCGCGCTTCACGTACTATGAACGACAGATTTGAGTCCGCAGCTGTGGTAAAAACTCTCAATCGTCGCGAACGCGAAACCTCGCTCCACAAGATATCCAAACTCCATACCCAGTTCAGCACTTTCGCAGCAGTCGCTGCGGAGAAAGGAGTCAATCATGGAAATCCCCGATGAATACCAGGATATTATTCAAGGGCTCTCAAAAGCAACAGATGACGAGCGCATCAGATGGACATTGGAACAATTTGGTTTGGAATTCGAAGTGGCCGGCTTCAAATTAGTTCTCAATTCAGGCGATGACTTCGAACGGAAGGTGGCATATGTAACGTTCGCGCTCACAGAAAAAACCGGCAAAATGCTGGACATCTGGCGGGTCGACGAAGGGTGTCCGGAATATGACTTTTTGTACGGCCTGTACCTGCGAGCCAGACGCAAGGCGCTCGGCATACCCCAACGGTTGGAGCGCATCAGGGATGAGCTCAGGAAATCGAACATCATCGGCGAGGCATCACCGGTAGCAGAGAAAGCGGATGCAACCTCCTGATTACCGTTCTTGACGTCTTGCGACAGATGTCACATAATGCGTGACATCTGTCGCGTAGAGGCGTCGTATGTTCATTTCCACCCTTCTGATTTTCCGTTTTCTGCTCGCCAGCCTGGGCTGCTTAGCCGCCGGCCTGGTGGTATGGGCAATGACCGCCGCCTGCCGCCGCTACCTGCCGCAGGTCGCCGTGCAACGCTCCATCTGGCTGCTGGGCCAGGTGACGGTAGTCGCGACCTTCCTCGCGTTCCTGCTGCCGCATAGCGAGCGACTGCGCCTGCTTCCGCCGATAGAACTGCCCGAAACCGTGCTGTCCGCCCCCGCCGCGCCGGACCATGCCGCCGTGCCGGCGCAGGCCGGCGCCATCGCCAGTGCCGGCAACACGCCCACAGACTACCGCACCTGGCTGAACCGGGGAGCGGAAGCCTGGCTGTCGCTCTACTTGCTGGGCCTGGCCTACACCACGGGCCGCGTGCTGCAGGCGCACCGCACACTGAACGGACTGGCCGCCACCGGCGAGCATCTGATCCTGACCGGCCGGCATCAAGGCCTGGACTCGGCCGCGCCGCCGCCATCGCTCACCGTCATCGAAGTCGATGCACCAATTTCGCCGATGCTGTTCGGCTGGTTCCGCCCGCGCCTGCTGCTGCCGCGCCATCTGCGCAGCTTCGAGCCCTTGCAGCAGCAGATGATCGTCGAACACGAACTCACGCACCTGCGCCGGCACGACCTGCAATGGATGAGCGCCGGCGTCGTGCTGCAAACGCTGCTGTGGTTCAATCCCTTCATGCGCCTGCTGCGCGACAACCTGGCATGGGCGCAAGAGCTCGGCTGCGACCGCGATGTGCTGCGCAACCGCCCGCCGTCACAACGCAAGGCGTACGCGGCCGCGCTGGTGGCGCAGCTGCGGTTGCAGCCGCATCCGGTCACGCATTCGGCCAAGACGGCGCTGGCCTTCGGCGTCGTCAGCGCCCGCACGGTAGCGGCACGCATCGGCCTGATCCGCGAACCGGCGGCCACGCCGCCCGGAGCATGGACAAATGCGAAAGCCGCCGTCGCCGGCCTGGCGGGCATCTTCGCGGCCAGTCTGGCGTTCCAGCCAGCCCTGGCCGACCGCGCTGCGCCAGCCGCGCACGCGGCAACGCCGGCCACCTTCAGCTGCACGGACATGGTCGATGCCGCCAGCGGCGCGCGGCTGGTCCACGACGGCCATTGCGACGAGCGCGTCACGCCGGCGTCCACCTTCAACATCGCCGTCAGCCTGATGGGATATGACAGCGGCATCCTGCGCGACGCCCACTCGCCCAGCCTGCCGTTCAAACCCGGCTACATCGACTGGAACCCCGACTGGCGCGAAACGACCGACCCGACCAGCTGGATACGCAACTCGACCGTGTGGTACGCCCAGCAGGTGACGGCCAACCTCGGCGCGCGCCGCTTCCAGCAGTACCTGAACAATTTCGGCTACGGCAATCTGGACACCACTGGAGATCCCGGCAAGGACAACGGACTATCGATGTCGTGGATCGAATCCAGCCTGAAGATCTCGCCGGCCGAGCAGACGGCCTTCCTGCGGAAAATCGTCAACCGCCAGTTGCCATTGTCGGCACACGCCTACGACATGACCGCCCGCATCACCACGCTCGGCACCTTGCCGAATGGCTGGCAAATCCACGGCAAGACCGGCACCGCCTCGCCGGTGCTGGCCGACGGCAGCGATGACGCACGACGCAGCTACGGCTGGTTCGTCGGCTGGGCCACCAAGGACGGGCGCACCGTGGTCTTTTCCCGCCTGGTGCTACAAGACAGACAGGACCGCGCCGCCGGCCCCGCAACCAGGGACGCTTTCCTGCACGATCTACCGGCGCAGCTGGACGCACTTTAAACCCACGCAAAAAAAGGAATCGCATGAACTTTCGCCACATCGTATTGGGGGCGCTGTACAGCCTCGTCCCGATTTCCGCCGCCCACGCCACCGAGGTATGCACGGCGCTGTCCGACAGCAACGGCCCGACGCTGTTCAGCCGGGGCGACTGCCAGCGCCAAGTGACGCCGGCATCGACCTTCAAGATCGCCATCAGCCTGATGGGCTACGACGCCGGCATCCTGAAAGACCAGCACACGCCGAAACTGCCGTTCCGCGAAGGCTATGTCGACTGGCGTCCCGACTGGCGCCAGGACACCGATCCCAGCAAGTGGATGAAGGACTCGGTGGTCTGGTACTCGCAGCAGGTGACGCAGTCGCTGGGCATGCCGCGCTTCGCCGGCTACACCAGCAAATTCCAGTACGGGAACGCCAACGTGACGGGCGACGCCGAACACGACGGCCTCACCTTGTCGTGGATCGGTTCGTCACTGAAGATCTCGCCGCTGGAGCAGCTGACCTTCCTGAACAAGATCATCAACCGCCAGCTGGGCGTCAGCGCCCGCGCCTACGACATGACCGCGCGCCTGACGCAAGTCGACCAGCCGCTGGACGGATGGCGCATCCACGGCAAGACCGGTTCCGCCTCCGGCTATGGCTGGTACGTGGGCTGGGCCACGAAGGGGACGCGCAGCTTCAGCTTCGCCCATCTGCTGAAAAGGGACGACACGCAACCACAGGACGTGCCGGCCGGCCTGCTGGCGCGCGAGGCGCTGCTCAGGGAACTGCCACAGTTGCTGGGTTCGCTGGAACAGGAAGCGCTGCTCAGGCCAGCGTTGCGCGAAGCCATCAAGCACTGACCTTGCCTAATCGGCAAACTAACCTTTATTGCGTCACAATATAGAGACTATTGGATTTCGCGTTCTTTAACAATTCTTCACGGTTGAGTACAATAAGACAAGCCCTACTCCCCCTCAACTGATAGTCAGCGCACATGAACCAGCTCGAACAGCTCAAGAAATTCACCACCGTAGTCGCCGACACCGGCGATTTCCAGTCCATCCAGGCCTACACCCCGCGCGACGCCACCACCAACCCTTCGCTGATCCTGAAGGCCGTGCAAAAGGACGAGTACAAGCCGCTGCTGGAAAAAGCCGTGCGGGACAACCTCGACAACTCCATCGCCGAGACCATCGACCACCTGCTGATCGCCTTCGGCAAGCAGATCCTGCGCATCATCCCGGGCCGCGTGTCGACCGAGATCGACGCCCGCTTGTCGTTCGACGTCGAAGGCTCGGTGGCCAAGGGCCGCGAGCTGATCAAGCTGTACGAACAGGCCGGCATCGAGCGCGAGCGCGTGCTGATCAAGATGGCCGCCACCTGGGAAGGCATCCGCGCCGCCGAGATCCTGGAAAAAGAAGGCATCCACTGCAACATGACGCTGCTGTTCTCGCTGGTCCAGGCCATCGCCTGCGCCGAAGCGGGCGCGCAGCTGATCTCGCCGTTCGTCGGCCGCATCTACGACTGGTATAAAAAATCCACCGGCATCGACTACGTCGGCGCCGAAGATCCGGGCGTGCAGTCGGTCAAGCGCATCTACAACTACTACCGCAAGTTCGGCTACCAGACCGAGGTGATGGGCGCGAGCTTCCGCAACACCGGCCAGATCCTGGAACTGGCCGGCTGCGACCTGCTCACCATCAGCCCCGACCTGCTGCAAAAGCTGGCCGACAGCGACGCGCCGGTCGAGCGCAAGCTCAGCGCGGACACCGTGCCCAGCGCCGGCATCATCAAGATGACGCAGGACGAGAAGACCTTCCGCTTCCAGCTCAACGAAGACCAGATGGCGTCCGAAAAACTGGGCGAAGGCATCCGCGCCTTCTGCGCCGACTCCGGCAAACTGAAGCAAATCATCTCCGGCATGCGCTGACCCCCGGCGCAGGGGCAGGCGAAAGGCGGTAACGCGGCGCGAGCCGTGTTACCGCCTTTTTACTTTTGTGGGCATACAAAACGTTACATAACTAGCTGTATTACAATGTTGCGACCTTAGCCACCGCCCAGGCTGGCTGACCAAGCGCTCTACATAAATCCTTTTACGAGATCCATCCATGAGATTAGTACCTCGTTACACAGCTGCCGTTGTCTCCTTGTCCCTGCTGGCCGCCTGCGGCGATAAAGCCGCCGCCCCCGGCGCCCCTCCCCCAGCCAATGTCGCCGTCATCACCGTCGCCCCCGCCGCCGTCACCCTGAGCACCGAACTGCCGGGCCGCACGGAAGCGTCGCGCATCGCGCAGGTGCGCGCGCGGACCGCCGGCATCGTGCTGCAGCGCGTGTTCAAGGAAGGCGGCGACGTCAAGGCCGGCGAGGTGCTGTTCCGTATCGATCCCGCCAGCTTCCAGGCCTCCTACGACAGCGCGCAGGCGGCCGTCGCCAAGGCCGAGGCCAACCTGGCCCAGGCCGATTTAAAGGTAAAACGATATAAACCGTTGTTGGCCGCGCAGGCCGTGAGCCAGCAGGAATACGACGATGCCGTCACCGCGCAGAAGCAGGCCGCCGCCGACCTGGCCACGTCCAAGGCCGCGCGCACCAACGCCGGCCTGACCCTGGGCTACGCCACCGTGACCTCGCCGATCTCCGGCCGCATCGGCCGCGCGCTGGTGACCGAGGGCGCGCTGGTGGGCCAGGGCGAAGCCACGCCGATGGCCACCGTGCAGACGCTGGATCCGATCTACGTCACCATCACCCAGTCGTCGACCGAGCTGCTGCAGCTGCAACGCGCGCTGGCCGCCGGCAAGATCAAGAGCTCCGGCAAGAACGAGGCGCGCGTCACCCTGATCACCGAGGACGGCCAGGCCTACCCGCAAACGGGCCGGCTGCTGTTCTCGGACGTGTCGGTGGACGAGAGCACCGGCGCCGTGTCCATGCGCGCCGAGTTCCCGAATCCGCAGCGCACCCTGCTGCCGGGCATGTACGTGCGCGCGCGGCTCGACCAGGGCGTCAACGAAGCCGCCATCACCGTGCCGCAGCAGGCCGTGGTGCGCAGCCCCGAAGGTTCGTCGGTGCTGATCGTCGGCGCCGACAACAAGGTGATCGCGCAGCCGGTCACCGCCACCGCCAACGAGGGACAGAACTGGGTGGTGAGCTCCGGCCTCAAAGGCGGCGAGCGCATCGTGGTCGAAGGCTTCCAGAAGGCCAAGCCCGGGGCGACGGTCAATCCGCAGCCGTGGAAAGGCCCGGCCGGCACGGCGCCCGCAGCAGCTGCGCCAGCCGCCGCCGCTCCCGCCGCATCCGATCGCGGCACCGCCAAATAACAGGGAGTCTTGATGGCCAAGTTTTTCATCGACCGCCCCGTATTCGCGTGGGTGATCGCACTCTTCATACTGCTGGGCGGGATGCTGGCGATCACGGTCTTGCCCGTGTCGCAGTACCCGACCATCGCTCCGCCATCGATCGTGGTGACGGCCAACTACCCCGGCGCCACCGCGCAGGTGCTGGACGACGCCGTCACCAGCGTGATCGAACAGGAGATGAACGGCGCCGACGGCTTGCAGTACGTCGAATCGTCCAGTGAGGCCAGCGGCGCCGTCACCATCACCGTCACCTTCGTCCCCGGCACCAATCCGGACCTGGCGGCGGTCGATGTGCAGAACCGCATCAAGCGCGTGGAATCGCGCCTGCCGGCCGCCGTCACGCAACAGGGCGTGCAGGTCAACAAGGCGCGCTCCAACATCCTGATGTTCGTCGGCCTGACCTCGACCGACGGCCGCCTCGACCCGACCGGCCTGGGTGATTACCTGGCCCGCAACGTGGTCAATGAAGTCAAGCGCATTCCCGGCGTGGGCCAGGCGCAGTTGTTCGGCACCGAGCGCGCGATGCGTATCTGGGTCGATCCGGCCAAGTTGATCGGCCTGAAGATGAACATGGCCGACGTCACCGCCGCCATCCGCGCGCAGAACGCGCAGGTCACCTCCGGCACGCTGGGCGACTTGCCCAGCCCCGCCAAGCAGACCTTCTCGGCGCCCATCGTGGTCACCGGCCAGCTGTCGTCCACCACCGAATTCGGCCAGATCGTGCTGCGCGCGAACCCCAACGGCTCGCTGGTGCGCCTGAAGGACGTGGCGCGCATCGAGATGGGCGGCGCCAGCTTCTCCATCAACGCGCGCCTGAACGGCGCGCCGTTCTCCGCCATCGCGGTGCAGCTGTCCCTGACCGGCAACGCGCTGCAAACGGCGACCGCCGTGCGCGAGAAAATGGACCAACTGGCCAAGTACTTCCCGCCCGGCGTGAAGTACACCATCCCTTACGACACCTCGCTGTTCGTCAAGATCTCGATCGAGGAAGTGGTCAAGACCCTGCTCGAAGCGGTGGTGCTGGTGTTCCTGGTGATGTACCTGTTCCTGCAGAACTTCCGCTACACGCTGATCCCGACCATCGTGGTGCCGGTGGCGCTGATGGGCACCTTCGCGGCGATGCAGATCTTCGGCTTCTCGATCAACGTGCTGACCATGTTCGGCATGGTGCTGGCCATCGGCATCCTGGTCGATGACGCCATCGTGGTGGTGGAAAACGTCGAGCGCATCATGAGCGAGGAAGGCCTGTCGCCGCGCGACGCCACCCGCAAGGCGATGACGCAGATCACCGGCGCCATCATCGGCATCACGCTGGTGCTGATCGCCGTGTTCATTCCGATGGCCTTCTTCGGCGGCGCGGTCGGCGCCATCTACCGCCAGTTCTCGCTGGCGATGGTGTCGGCCATGCTGTTCTCGGCGTTGATGGCGTTGACGCTGACGCCGGCGCTGTGCGCCACCATCCTGAAACCGGTGGAAGCGGGACACCACCACGAGAAGAAAGGCTTCTTCGGCTGGTTCAACCGCCGCTTCGCGGTGACCGCCACCGGCTACCAGGGCGTGATCGCCAAGATGATCAAGCGCACCGGCCGTTACCTGGTGATCTTCGCGCTGATCTGCGGCGTGGTGGGCTGGCTGTATGCGCGCCTGCCGTCGTCGTTCCTGCCGAACGAGGACCAGGGCTACCTGATCGCCAACGTGCAGCTGCCTGCGGGCGCTTCGACCAGCCGCACGCAGGCCGTGTTGTCGCAGGCCGACGCCTACTTCCGCAAGCAGCCGGGCGTGGCGCGCACCATCGCGGTGGCGGGATTCAGCTTCTCCGGCAATGGCCAGAACGCCGGCCTGGTGTTCATCCCGCTGAAGGACTGGAAGGAGCGCGGGCCGGACCAATCGGCGCAGGCGATCGCGCAGCGCGCGTTCGGCGCGTTGTCGAGCATCCCGGATGCGATCATCTTCCCGCTGTCGCCGCCGCCGATCCGTGAACTGGGTAACGCCACCGGCATCACCGCGCGCCTGCAGGACCGCAGCGCGCTCGGTCACGACGCGCTGATCGCGGCGCGCAACCAGCTGCTCGGCATGGCCGGCAAGAGCGCCATCCTCAAGGGCCTGCGTCCTGAAGGGCTGGAGGATGCGCCACAACTGCAAGTGGATATCGACCGCGAGAAGGCCAACGCGCTGGGCGTAAGCTTCGCCGACATCAACTCGATGATGTCGACCGCGCTCGGCTCGTCCTACGTCAACGACTTCGCCAGCAGCGGGCGCCAGCAGCGCGTGATCGTGCAGGCCGACGCGCCGCGCCGCCTGCAACCGGAAGACATCATGCAGCTCAACGTGCGCAGCGCGGCCGGCACGATGGTGCCGTTCTCCTCGTTCGCCACCTCGCACTGGATCCAGGGTCCGGTGCAGCTGGTGCGCTACAACGGCTACCCCGCCATCAAGCTGACCGGCGACGCCGCGCCTGGCCGCTCGACCGGCGAGGCGATGGACGAACTGGAACGCCTGGCGGCGCAACTGCCGCCCGGCTTCAGCATCGAATGGACCGGCCAGTCGCTGGAAGAGAAGACCTCCGGCTCGCAGGCGCCGATGCTGTTCGCGCTGTCGCTGCTGGCCGCCTTCCTGGTGCTGGCGGCGCTGTATGAAAGCGAATCGATCCCGGTGGCGGTGCTGCTGGTGGTGCCGCTCGGGATTCTGGGCGCGCTGCTGGGCGCCACCATCCGCGGGCTGCCGAACGATGTGTACTTCAAGGTCGGCCTGATCGCGATTATCGGCCTGTCGGCCAAGAACGCGATCCTGATCATCGAATTCGCCAAGGACCTGCAGGCGCAGGGCAAGGGCCTGATCGAGGCGACGCTGGAGGCGGTGCACCTGCGCTTCCGGCCGATCATCATGACGTCGCTGGCCTTCATCCTCGGCGTGCTGCCGCTGGTGATCGCCACCGGCGCGGGATCGGCCAGCCAGCGCGCCATCGGCACCGGCGTGATGGGCGGGATGATCACGGCCACGGTGCTGGCGGTGTTCCTGGTGCCGGTGTTCTTCGTCGTGATCCGCAAGATCTTCAAGGGCAGCGAACGTCAGCGCAAGCTGGCCGCACATGAACTGAACGATAAGAAGCATGAAACCTATGACTAAGCTCTCCCTGCCCCTGACCGCGCTGGCGGCCTTGCTGTCGGCCTGCTCGATGGCGCCGACCTACCAGCGCCCCGCCGCGCCGGTGGCCGCCGCCTTCCCGGCCGACAGCGCCGGCGCCGCCGCGCCACCCGGCGTACCGCTGCCGCCGGCGGCGGCACGCGCGAAGCCACGCCGATACCGGCTGGCGCAACTGCTTCGCCGATCCGCGTTTGCAGCAGCTGATCGCCGCCGCGCTGGAGAACAACCGCGACCTGCGCACCGCCGCGCTGCGCATCGAGGAAGCGCGCGCGCAGTACGACATCCAGTCGGCCGACCGCCTGCCCAACGTGAACGCCAGCGCCCGCCACCAAGGCCAAGACGCCGGCCTTCCTGTCGCCCAGCGGGCAGACCAGCATCGGCAAGCGGTATGACGCCGGGCTGGCGCTGTCCTCCTTCGAGCTGGATTTCTTCGGCCGTGTGAAAAGCCTGAACGACGCCGCGCTGGCGGCCTACCTGGCCACCGACGAGGCGCGCCAGGCGGCGCAAATCAGCCTGGTGGCGCAGGTGGCGCAGGCCTACTACACCGAGCGCGCCTACGCCGAGCAGTACGCGCTGGCGCAGCAGACCTACGACGCGCGCGCGCGCACCTACAAGTTGACGCAGCAGCGCGCCGAAGTGGGCGCCTCGTCGCGGCTGGACCTGCGCTCCAACGAGACGCTGATGGAAACCGCGCGCGCCGCCGCGCTCACGCTGGCGCGCCAGCGCGCGCAGGCGGACAACGCGTTGACGCTACTGGTCGGCCAGCCGGCCAGCGCCAACCCCGCCGGCGCCAGCGCGGCGACCAACGATCTCGACGCCCTGAGCGCGCTGCCGACCGGCCTGCCGTCGGACCTGCTGACGCGCCGTCCCGACATCCGCGCCGCCGAGCAGCGTTTGAAATCGGCCAACGCCAACATCGGCGCCGCGCGCGCGGCCTTCTTCCCGCGCATCAGCCTGACGGCCGCCTTGGGCAGCAGCAGCCCGTCGCTGCACGGGCTGTTCGACGGCCAGCTCGGGCGGCTGGTCGTTCGCGCCACAGCTGACGTTGCCGATCTTCGACGCCGGCCGCAACCGCGCCAACCTGGGCCTGGCCGAAGTGCGCAAGAACCTGGCCGTGGCCGACTACGAGAAGACCATCCAGACCGCCTTCCGCGAAGTGGCCGACGCCCTGGCCGCGCGCGACTATCTTGGAGAACAGGTCACCGCGCAGCGCGCCGTACAAGACGCCCAAGCCGACCGCCTGAAGCTGTTGCAACTGCGCTTCGACAACGGCATCGCCAGCGCGCTGGACGTGCTGGACGCGCAGCGCGAGCTGTTCAGCGCACAGCAGACGCTGGTGCAAGCGCGCCTGCAGCGCACCACCAGCGCCATCGACCTGTACCGCGCCCTGGGCGGTGGCCTCAAATAACGGTGGGGTCAAGTCCTGACATTCCGGACACGGCTCTTCATGGCGGCCTCTCACTTTGGAAGAGCTCATCAAATGACTTGTTGTGCTCGCCGCACAATTGATGCGCCTCCTTGACGGCTTGCCCGTCGCGCCTACCATTAAACGGTCAAGCAGGAGGTCACCATGAAAATCACCATCGATCTGGATGAGATCACACTCATCCGCCTCGACCGCGCCGCAAAGGACTGTGGCGGCAGAGATATGCTGATCCAGCGTGCGCTGAACCATTGGTTCACCCGGATGGAGCAAAAGACCCGTGAGGAACAACGTGGCAAACCCTGGCCGCAGGATGTGCTTGCCTTCAAGGGTATTCCAGACTTGCTTCCTTTGGAATCGCGCCGGGAAGAGCTGCCCGCCCCTATCGACGATCCCTTCGCATGAAGTACTTGCTCGACACCTGTACCGTCAGCGACCTCATTCGCGGGTATGGCGCGGTGGGACAGCGCTTTCGCGCGACTCCGTCTGACGAGCTGGCCATCTCGGCAATCACTCGCATGGAGCTGGAGTACGGACTGGCACTCTCCCCCGCGCGAGCCGCGCGGATTGAAAACGCATTGAATTTGCATTTGTCCCGCATCCTGTTGCTGCTGTTCGATGAGGACGATGCCAAGGAAGCAGGCAAGCTGCGCGCCAGCCTGCGGATATCGGGCTGTCCGATAGGCCCGTACGACTTGCAAATCGCAGGATGCGCCCTGGCCCGCAATTTGATACTAGTCACCTCCAATACCCGCGAATTCGGACGGGTGCAGGGATTGCGGTTGGAGAACTGGCGGTAAAATGGCGGATTACCCGCTCCAGCCATTGTATCGTTCAACACACCATGTCCTTACCCATCACCATCCGGCTCGGCGCGCGGGCACGCCAGCGCATCGCGGCCGAGGGCATCCAAGCGGCCGATGTCGCCATCGTGCCGGCCGCCGCCGGCGGGCCCAAGGGCCTGATCCTGCATGGCCTCGATTGCTGGATGTTCGGCCACTGGCTGCGCGCCGCGCCGCGTCCGCGCAAGCTGGTCGGCGCTTCGATCGGCGCCTGGCGCATGGCGGCCTCGGCCTTCGACAATCCGCTTGCCGCCCACCAGCGGCTGGCGCGCCTGTACGCCGGCCAGCGCTATCCGGCCAAGGTGACGCCCGCCTACGTCAGCCAGGCCATCCGCGCCCTGCTCGATGAATTGCTCGACGGCCGCGCCGCCGAACCGGCCAACCATCCGAACCACCACGTCTCGGTGCTGACCGCGCGCGGCGTGGGTGCGCTGGGCTACACCGGCGGCCAGCGCTGGCGCGAGATGGCCGGCTTCGCGCGCGCGGCCGCCGGCAATGTGCTGTCGCGCCGCCATCTGGCCTCATCGATGGAGCGCGTGGTGTTCCACAACCGGCGCGACGATGCGCAATGGCTGCGCCAGCCATTCGACGCCTTCGCCGGCCACTTCGTCGGCCTCGACCCGACCAACCTGCGCGACGCGCTGCAGGCCTCGGGCTCGATCCCGCTGGTGCTTGAAGCGGTGTCGTCCATCGCCGGCGCGCCGGAAGGCGCCTACTGGGACGGCGGCCTGATCGACTACCATCTGCACCTGCCCTACCAGCGCGATCCCGGCCTGGTGCTGTACCCGCATTTCAGCGACTACATCGTGCCCGGCTGGCTGGACAAGTCCATGCCATGGCGCCGCACCCGCCCCGGCCCGGCCCACCCGGCGCTGGACAATGTGATCCTGGTCTCGCCCTCGCCCGACTTCGTCGCCGGCCTGCCCAACGGCAAGCTGCCCGACCGCCGCGACTTCAAGGCCTACGGCCAGGACCACGCCGGCCGCCAGCGCGACTGGACCCGCGCCATCGCCGAGAGCGAACGCCTGGCCGAGGCCTTCGCCGCCTGGTGCGAACGGCCCGACCTGGCCCGGACGGCCACCTTCTGATTGTTTCGAAAAAGCAACGGAGGCATCCGAAGATTCATGCCCGCCGCCGCGGGACGGGCGCATACTTGAGCCCTGCAAGTTGCGTCCCACGGAGAGTGATCATGAATTTTCTGACCCATCTGCGCATCGGCACCCGGCTCGCCGCCGGCTTCGCCATTGTCCTGCTGCTCGCCATCGGCGCCACCTCGGTGGCCTTGTACAACGCCCACGTCAACGCCGCCGCCACCCGCCACATGATGGAGCAGCCGCTGGCCAAGGAACGCCTGGCCTCCGACTGGTACGTGCTGATCTACTCGGCCGTGGCGCGCACCGCGCTGATCGCCCGCAGCAGCGACGACACCCTGTCAACCACCTTTGCCGACGTCATCTCCGACAGCACCAAGAAAGGCGGCGAACTGATCGCCAAACTCAAGGAGCTGATGGTCAGCGACGAGGAAAAGGCCGTGTTCGAGTCCTCCGGCGCCCTGCGCGCCACCTACCAGAAGGCCAAGACCGACATCATGAACGCCAAGAAGGCCGGCAACGCCGGGGAGGCTGAAAGACTGTACAAGGACGTCTTCATGCCATCGGCCACGGCCTACCAGAACAAGGTCCAGGCGCTGCTGACCTTGCAGCGCAAGGCCATCGACGACACCGCCCACGCGATCGACGCCGCCAACGACCGCAGCAACATGCTGCTGATGGTGCTGGCGGTGCTGATGGTGGCGATCGGCTCGCTGGCGGCGTGGGTGATCTCGCGCTCGATCACCGTGCCGCTCAAGTCGGCGGTGGCGATCGCCGCCACCGTGGCCAACGGCGACCTGACCACCCGCTTCGACACCGAGACCAGCGGCTGCGAGATCGGCGAGCT
This sequence comes from Duganella sp. BJB1802, assembly GCF_013369445.1. Taxonomy (NCBI): domain Bacteria; kingdom Pseudomonadati; phylum Pseudomonadota; class Betaproteobacteria; order Burkholderiales; family Oxalobacteraceae; genus Duganella; species Duganella sp. BJB1802. The sequence goes on from NZ_JABWEF010000019.1 coordinate 24,365, forward strand.
GATGACCGCGCTCAAGGGCATGAACGACGCGCTGCACAACGTGGTCAGCCAGGTGCAGAGCGGCACCAGCACCATCGCCACCGCGTCCAATGAGATCGCCGCCGGCAATATGGACCTGTCCCAGCGCACCGAGGAACAGGCCAGCTCGCTGGAGGAAACCGCGTCGTCGATGGAGGAGCTGACCTCGACCGTGCGGCAGAACGCGGAGAACGCCAGGCAGGCCAACCAGCTGGCCCAGGCCGCGTCGGACGTGGCCGAGCGCGGCGGCACCATCGTCGGCCAGGTGGTCGATACCATGGGCTCGATCGACGCCTCGGCCAAGAAGATCGTCGACATCATCGGCGTGATCGACGGCATCGCTTTCCAGACCAATATCCTGGCGCTCAACGCCGCCGTGGAGGCGGCCCGCGCCGGCGAGCAGGGACGCGGCTTCGCGGTGGTGGCCTCGGAGGTGCGCAACCTGGCGCAGCGCAGCGCGGCGGCGGCCAAGGAGATCAAGGAGTTGATCGGCAATTCGGTCGAGCAGGTCGACATCGGCGCCAGGCTGGTGCAGCAGGCCGGCAGCACCATGGACGACGTGGTGTCCAGCGTGCGCCGCGTGACCGACATCATGGGCGAGATCACCTCGGCCAGCAGCGAACAGAGCATCGGCATCGACCAGGTCAACACCGCCATCACGCAGATGGACCAGGTGACGCAGCAGAACGCGGCGCTGGTGGAACAGGCCGCCGCCGCGGCGGCCAGCATGCAGGAACAGGCGGCGCGGCTGGCCGACGTGGCCGCGTCGTTCAAGCTGGGCGACGAGGTGGCGCAAGCGATGCCGGTGCCGGCGCGCCCGGCCCAGGCCCCCGCGCGGGCCGCCGTCCGCGCAGCCGTCCCGGCGTCCGCCGTGCGGGCCGCCATACAGCCGCTGCGCAAAGTGGCGCCGCCGGCCAGGCCGGCGCCGGTCAAGCTGGCCGCGAAAAAATCCGCCAGCGTCGGCGGCGACAGCGACTGGGAAGAGTTCTAGGACCGGCCGTCAGCTGGTCAGGAACATCTCCTGCAGATCGTTGAGGAAGCGCTGGCCCAGTTCGGTCGGCTTGATCAGCTTGTGGTCGCGGTACAGCAGGCCCTTGGCTTCGGCCGCGTTGAGCTGCTTCTCGATCGCGTTCAGGCTCAGGCCGGTGCGCTCGGCGAACAGGTTGGGATCGAAGCCGCCATGCAGGCGCAGCGTGTTGAGCATGAACTCGAAGCCCATGTCCTCCCGCTTGATCTCGTACTCCTCCTGCACCGGCGCGCCCAGCCGCACCTGCTCCATGTAGGCCTTGGGCTGCTTGTAGCGGGCCTGGCGCAGGATGCGGTGCGGGAACGACAGCTTGGAGTGCGCGCCCGCGCCGATGCCCAGGTAGTCGCCGAATTCCCAGTAGTTCAGGTTGTGGCGCGCGCGCCGGCCCTCCTTCGCGTAGGCCGACACCTCGTACTGGCCGTAGCCGTTGGCGGCGGTCAGCTCGGCGATCATGTCCTGCATGTCGGCGCTGGCGTCGTCGTCCGGCAGCGCCGGCGGGTACTTGGCGAACAGCGTGTTCGGCTCCATCGTCAGGTGGTACAGCGACAGGTGCGGCGGATTGAAGGCCATCGCCGTCTCGACGTCGAGGCGCGCCTCGTCCAGCGTCTGCGACGGCAGCGCGTACATCAGGTCGAGGTTGAAGTTGTCGAAGTTGGCCAGCGCGATCTCCACCGCGCGCTTGGCCTCGCCGCCGTCGTGGATGCGGCCCAGCGCCTTCAGGTGGCGCTCGTCGAAGCTCTGGATGCCGATCGACAGGCGGTTGATGCCGCTGGCGCGGTAGGACTTGAACTTCTCGGCCTCGAAGGTGCCGGGATTGGCCTCCATCGTGATCTCGCAGTCGCTGTCCAGAGGCAGCAGGGTTCGCACGTCCGACAGCAGCCGGTCCAGCCCCGCCGCCGACATCAGGCTGGGCGTGCCGCCGCCGATGAAGATCGTATAAATCTTGCGGCCCCAGATCAACGGCAGCGCCATCTCCAGGTCGGTGCGCAGCGCGTCCAGGTATTCCTGTTCCGGGAAAGTGTGGCCGTCCTTGGCCTCGTGCGAGTTGAAGTCGCAGTAGGGGCACTTCTTCACGCACCACGGGAAGTGGATGTACAGCGACAGCGGCGGCAACGCCTGCAGGTTCAGCGAGCCGGCCTGCAGGTACTTGGCGGCGACGCCGGCGGCCTCGCTGATGTCGGTGGCCGGCTTGGCCGCCTTGCTGGCGGCGCCGACGATTTTAATCGGGATCATTTGAGCTTCTCTACCAGCGCGCGCAGGGCCTGGCCGCGGTGCGACAGGGCGTTCTTTTCATCGGCCGTCAACTCTGCGGCGCATTTGCCCAGCGCCGGAATGTAGAAATGCGGATCGTAGCCGAAGCCGCCGTTGCCGCGCGGGGTGGCGATCATCTCGCCGTTCCAGCGGCCGTCGGCGATCACCGGTTGCGGATCGTCGGCGTGGCGCACGAACACCAGCACGCAGTAGTAGTAAGCGGACTTGTCGGCGTGCGCGGCCAGGTCGGCGATCATCTTCTCGTTGTTGCGCGCGTCCGATTTCGGCTCGCCGGCGTAGCGCGCCGAGTACACGCCGGGCGCGCCGCCCAGCGCGTTGACGCAGACGCCGGAATCGTCGGCCAGCGCCGGCAGCCCGGTCAGGCGCGAGGCGTGGCGGGCCTTTTGCAGCGCGTTTTCCACGAAGGTGTGGAACGGCTCGTCCGCTTCCGGGACGTCGTACTCGCCCTGGGCGTGCACGGAAAAACCAACCGTCGACAGCAGCTCGTTGAATTCTTTCAGCTTGCCGGCGTTGTTGGAGGCGAGGATCAGGCGTTGGGTCATGGATAATCTGGTGTGACGATGGGGGAAGCCGGCATTGTAATCCTTTTGCGCGCGCGGCTCCCGCTATGGGGTCAGCAGCGAGCGGATCTCCGGCTTCAGGTAGTTCTCCTGCGTGACCATGACGGCGTCCGTCAGGATCAGCGCGGGCTTGATGGGCGCGCCCTTGGCTGCGGCCAGCGCGGCCTTCATGGCCTGGTAGCCCATCTGGCGCGGGTCCTGCACCACCAGGCCGTGGATTTCCTGGCGCCGCAAGCCGTCCAGCAGGAACTCGGTGGTGTCGAAGCCGATGAATTTCTTCTTGCCGGCCAGGCCGGTGAGCCGCAGCGCGCGCAGCATGCCGTCGCTGGTCGATTCGTTGACGGCGAAGATGCCGTCCACTTGCGGATACTTTTCCAACAACGTTGCCGCGCCACGGGCGGCCTTGCCCCGCGTGCCGCCGCCGTACTCGTCGGCGACGATGGCCACGCGCGGCGCGTTCTTCCTCAGGTGGTCGATGAAGCCGTTGGCGCGGTCGTCGGTCGAGCCGCTGCCGGGAATGGTGCGCAGCACCGCCACCGTGCCCTGCCGGTCCAGCAGCTTGGCCAGGCGTTCGGCGGCCCGCGCGCCGGCGGCGTAATTGTCGGTGGTGACGAAGTTGGCCTGCGCGTTGCCGTCCACCGCCGAATCGACCACGACCACCTTGATCCCCATGGCGGCCGCCTGCCTGACCGGCTCGACCAGCCGCGCGCGGTCGGTCGAGGCGATGATGATGGCGTCGACCTCCGGCCTGGAGTAGATGCGCAGGATCTGGATCTGCGAATCGATGTCGTCGTTATGGGCCGGGCCGCGCCAAGTCAGGCTGACATGCCCGTCCTCCTGCATGGCCCGCTCCACCCCTTGCCGCATGAAGGTCCAGAAGTCCTGGTCGCGCGCCTTCGGAATGAAGACGACGTTGAGGTCTTTGGCTTGGGCCGGCCACATCGAAAACGCGATGCACACCAGCAGGAGCGACATCCATTTTTTCATCCGTCCATTCTACAACCGGCGCGGCGTCCGAGGGCTGTATTTCGGCCGGCCGTTGCGGATCAGGCGGCCAGGCCCAGCGCCTGCTTCTGCAGCTTGACCAGGTCGGCGATGCCGCCCTGCGCCAGGTCCAGCAGGCGGTTCATGCCGGCGCGGTCGAAGGCCGCGCCTTCGGCCGTGCCCTGCACCTCGATGAAGTGGCCGGCGTCGTTCATCACCACGTTCATGTCGGTGTCGCAGCCGGAATCCTCGACGTAGTCCAGGTCCAGCACCGGCATGCCCTGGTAGACGCCGACCGAGATCGCCGCCACGAAGTTCTTCACCGGGACCGACGGCAGCACGCCGCGCTCGACCAGCTTGGAGAACGCGTCGTACGCCGCCACCATGGCGCCGGTGATGGACGCGGTGCGGGTGCCGCCGTCGGCCTGGATCACATCGCAGTCGAGGTTGAGGGTGCGCTCGCCGAACGCCTCCAGGTCGAACGCGGCGCGCAGCGAGCGGCCGATCAGGCGCTGGATCTCCTGCGTGCGGCCGGACTGCTTGCCGCGCGCGGCCTCGCGGTCCATGCGGGTGTGGGTCGAGCGCGGCAGCATGCCGTATTCGGCGGTCATCCAGCCCTGGCCTTTGCCCTTCAGGAAGCCGGGCACCTTCTCCTCGATGCTGGCGGTGCAGATCACCTTGGTGTCGCCGCACTCGATCAGCACCGAGCCCTCGGCGTGCTTGGTGTAGTTGCGGGTCAGGCGCAGGGTGCGCAGCGCATCGACGGCGCGGCCGCTCGGACGGGATTCAAATGACATAAACAGTATTCCTTATTTGAGGACTTGGGAGGATTTTTCGATGGCGCCGCGGATCTCGGCGATGGCCTTCTCGATTTCATCGTCGTCGAAGGCGTCCGCTTCCGTGGCCGGCGCGGCGGCCTGCTCCGGCACCGGGGCGCTGTTGATCGTGGTGCTGTGCAGGTCCTGCGGCAGGGCTTCGGTCGAGATCACGGTCGACAGCTCGGCCGCGGCCAGCGTGCTGGCGCCCATGCTGTCGATCATGGAGCTGCCCTGCCACATGATGGCCAGCGCGGTGACGTTGTCGCTGGCGCTGCCGGCCGCGCCCAGCGCCGCCTGCAGCAGGTCGGGCACGGCCCGCACCACGGTCTGGCTGCGCAGGCGCCGCACCAGCTCGTCGTCCGGCAGCATAGACCACAAACCGTCCGAGCACAACAGCATCAGGTCGCCCGGCAGCATGCCGGCGCCGCCCGAGATCTCCACCTTCGGCAGGCTGTCGGCGCCCAGGCAGTTGTACAGCTTGTTGCGGTCGGGATGGGTGGCGCGCTCGGACGGCTGCGCCAGGCCCTTGGCGATCAGGCTTTCCACGTGCGAGTGGTCGCGCGTGCGCGCCAGGATCTGGCCGTCGCGCATCCAGTACAGGCGCGAATCGCCGCAGTGCGCCCAGGTGGCGGTGTTGTGCTGGATCAGGCAGGCGACGATGGTGGTGCGCGGCGTCTCCGGCAGATTGTGCTCGTGGCGGTAGCGGTGGATGTCGTGGTGAGCCGCCAGGAAGGCCTCCTCCAGGAAGCGCTGCGGCTTTTTCACGTAGGGCGCGGCCTGCTGCTGGAACAGCGCCGACACGGTCTGCAGCGCCACGGTGGCGGCGATCTCGCCGCGCAGGTGGCCGCCCATGCCGTCGGCCAGCACCAGCAGCAAGGCGTCGCGGGTGAAGCTGTAGCCCATGCGGTCCTGGTTGACCTTGCGGCCGCCGATGTGACTTTCCTGGTACACGGAGAATTGCATGGTGCGGCCTCTTGTCGTTGTCGGTTAGATCAGCGTGTCGGGCCCGGCCTTGGCCTGGGGCTTGGACTGGCCCTGCCCGCCCAGCCGGCCGACCAGCCCGCGCCAGCCGGCGCCCAGCCGGTCCAGCACGCCCAGCGGCGGGGGCGGAGCGGCCGGCGCGGCCGGCGCCGCCTGCAGCACCTTCTGCAGCGCGAACAGGCTTTGCGGGCGCTCCAGCGGATCCAGCGCCAGGCACCAGCGCACCATCTTGACCAGTTCCGGCGTGTACTGGCCCTCCAGCTTGTCGAAGTGGCCGGCCATCTTGTCCCCGGTCTTGCGCTGGTCGGCCGGCTGCGGCGGCGCGCCGGCCATGCAGGCGAACATCGAGGCGCCGATGCTGTACACGTCCGACCACGGCCCCAGGCCGCCGGCCTTGGCGTACAGCTCGGGCGGGGCGAAGCCGGGGGTGTACATCGGCGTCAAGGTCGGCAGGTCGTTGTTGACGGTCTGGCGGGCGGCGCCGAAGTCCAACAACATCGGCGTGCCGTCGGTGCGCAGGTAGATGTTGGCCGGCTTCAGGTCCAGGTGCAGCAGCTTGTTGGCGTGCACCTCGCGCAGGCCCTTGAGCACCTGCAGGAAGATGGTGCGGATGAAGGCCTCGCCCACCTTGCTGCCCTTGGCGCGCTGGCGCTGGATGTGCTCCTGCAGCGAATGGCCCGATTCGTAGGCCATCACCATGTAGACGGTGTCGTTGGCGCGGAAGAAGTTGAGCACGCTTACAACATTCGGATGGGAGATGCGCGCCAACGCCCGTCCCTCCTCGAAAAAACACTTGAGGCCGATGCGGAACACGGGCAGATGCGCCTTGGAGATGGTCGGCACCAGTTCGCCCTCCTGCCGCAGCGCCAGGGAACTGGGCAAATACTCCTTGATCGCCACCGCCACGCCGTCGCCGTCGTACGCCAGATAAACAATACTGAACCCACCGGACGCAATTTTCTTTACAATGCGATATCCAGCAATTTCCAGACCATCTGGTAACGGGGCGTTGTTTTGTGCAGCCATAGGATTCCTCGCCTCAACAACCGGATTGTGTGGATAAATCACTGTTTTGTAAAGATTAAATCGGGGACATCCATTGAGCATTTCCAGTATGACGGGCTACGCCGTCGCCACCAGTGAAAGTGCGGCGGGAACACTGACTATCGAAATCAAGAGCGTCAACTCGCGATTTCTAGACCTTCAGTTTCGAATAAACGACGATTTGCGAGCGCTTGAACCCGATTTGCGCTCGGCGATCATGGCGGCCATCACGCGCGGCAAGGTGGAATTGCGCCTCAGTTTCGGCCGCAAGGCCGCGACCACCGGTTCGCAGGCGCTGAACCTGCCGCTTTTGACCGAATTACAACGCTTGCAAGCCGAGGTGAGCGGCCATTTCCCGGCCGCGCCCACCATGTCGGTGGCCGAGCTGCTGCGCTGGCCGGGCGTGATCGAGGAAGCCCAGATCGGCCAGGAATCGCTGCAGGCCGACGTCGCCGCGCTGACCGCGCGCACGGTGCAGGCCTTCGTCCACAGCCGCCAGCGCGAAGGCGCGGCGCTGGAGACGATGCTGACCTCGCGCATCGAGGCGATGGAGGTGATCGTCAAGCGCATCACGCCGCTGATCCCGCAGGTGGTGTCGGCGTTCCAGCAGAAGGCGGTCGAGCGCATGCAGGACGCGCTGGGCTTGGCCTGCCAGGGCTCGAATTCGGCGCTGTCGCGCCAGGACGCGCTCGAGCGCATCCGCCAGGAGGTGATCCTGTACGGCATCCGCATCGACGTGGCCGAGGAGCTGGGCCGGCTGTCTGCGCACCTGACCGAGACGCGCCACATCCTGAAAAAAGGCGGCCAGGTCGGCAAGCGGCTGGACTTCATGATGCAGGAACTGAACCGCGAAGCCAACACGCTGGGCGCCAAGGCCTCGGTCAAGGAACTGGCCGACGCCTCGATGGAACTCAAGCTGCTCATCGAACAGATGCGCGAGCAGGTGCAGAACCTGGAATAAGCGACACATCAAGGGAGCCGAGGCTCCCTTTTCCGTCAGTGCCCAGCTTGCTTGCGACAGTACCCCGAAAGGAGTACCTTGGCTCCAGGAGGGCATCATGACGACTGCGACCTTACCCGGCAAGACAAGCGAGCTATCCTTAGCGCAAGCGCAGAAAAAGGCTGAGCATGAACCGTTCGTCATTTTCGGCGAGAACGGCCCCTCGCACATCCTGCTAAGTATCGCGGACTATGAACGTCTCATCAGCGGCAAACTCAATATCGTCGAGATGCTGTGGATGCCAGACATGGCGGATATCGACTTCGATCCGCAGCGCTCCTCTGAAACCGTGCGTCCAGCCGACTTCTCCTGATGTTTATTCTCGATACCAATGTGGTGTCCGAGCTCAGGAAAGTGGCGCTCGGCAAGGCCAATGGCAATGTCCAGCAGTGGGCTACAAGCGCGGAGCCCAGGGTCCTGTATTTGTCGGCCATAACCATACATGAATTGGAAATCGGCGTATTGCAGCTCAAACGTCGCAATGCCACCGGCAGCGATGTTCTGCGCAAATGGCTGGACGGTCACGTACTTAGCTCGTTTTCCGGGCGCATTCTGCCTGTCGACACTGCGGTCGCCCAGCGCGCAGCAGTGCTACATATTCCCCAGACACGCCCCTGGGCGGATGCGTTCATCGCTGCCACCGCCCTCGTGCATGACATGGTCGTGGTGACACGCAACGTCGGAGATTACCAGACCACCGGCGTGAGGTTACTGAACCCATGGCTACATTAGCTGGTTCAGCTTGAGAACCTGCACGTCCACCAAGCCATCGACGGCCTTGATCAGCTCCAGGAAATGCGGCGTGGTTTCGTGGAGCGCATGCGCCTCGGCGCCGCGCCAGGCCTCGAGCACGACGAAGCGGCCCGGGTGCTCCAGGTCGAAATGCAGGTCGTAGCGGATGCAGCCCGCTTCGGCGCGGCTCGGCGGCACGACGCGCTCCAGCGCGGCCTTGAGCACGGCCTCGTGGCCCGGCTTGGCGGTCAGGGTGGCGACGACGATCAGTTCTTGCATGGGGACTCCTGTGTTTGATGAGAAAATCCAAGCTGGGGACGATTGAAAAAACGGCAAGTGCATCCGCCAAAAAATCCCGCTATCATCGCCCCATCGACCGGCAAGGAGCGCTGCATGGCACAGATCTGGGTAGGCATAGGCGGCTGGGATTTCGCCCCGTGGCGCGAAACGTTTTATCCCAAAGGCACGCCGCAGAAAAAGGCGCTGGAATACGCCAGCCGGCAAGTGACCAGCATCGAAATCAACGGCACCTTCTACCGCACCGCCAAGCCCGAGCACTTCGCCTCGTGGGCCGCGCAAACGCCGGACGACTTCGTGTTCTCGGTCAAGGCCAACCGCTTCGCCACCAACCGCAAGGTGCTGGCCGAGGCCGGCGAATCGATCGAGCGTTTCATCAACAGCGGCCTGGACGAACTGGGCGCCAAGCTCGGCCCCATCCTGTGGCAGCTGGCCGCCACCAAGCAGTTCGACCCCGACGACCTGCAAGCGTTCTTCAAACTACTGCCGGCCAAGCTGGGCACGCGCAAGCTGCGCCACGTGCTCGACGCCCGCCACCCCAGCTTCCTGTGCGACGACTATTACAAGCTGGCGCGCAAGCACAAGATCGCCACCGTCATCACCGACTCGCCCAAGTATCCCAACGTCAGCGAGGTCACCGGCGAGTTCGTCTACGCGCGTTTGATGAACGCGCAGAGCGACATCGAAACCGGCTACACCAAGCCCGCGCTGAAACAGTGGGCCGAGCAAGCGCACCAATGGCAGCAAGGCGCCAAGTCCGGCGACGCCTACGTCTACTTCATCAACGGCGCCAAGGAACGCGCGCCCGCCGCCGCGCTGCATCTGCTGACACTGCTGTAAATTGGCTGCCCATGCTTGCTCTTGGTAAAATACGTCTTTGGGCGACGAAGTTGTGCGCCCGTTGACGTTTTCGAAAGAGAGACATGAGCGCAACCAACTCATTCGCAGGCAGCCTGTTCATGGTGGTCGCGCCTTCGGGCGCCGGCAAGTCCACGCTGGTCAACGCGCTGCTGGCGCAGGAACCGACCATCAAGCTGTCGATATCCACCACCACCCGCGCGCCGCGTCCGGGCGAGACCCACGGCAAGGAATACTACTTCACCACCGCCGAGGATTTCGTCCAGCGCGCCGACGCCGGCGAGTTCCTGGAGTGGGCCGAAGTGCACGGCAATTACTACGGCACCTCGCGCATCATGGTCGAACAACAGATGAAGACCGGCACCGACATCCTGCTGGAAATCGACTGGCAAGGCGCGCGCCAGGTGAAGAAGCAATTCCCGCAGGCGGCCGGCATTTTCATCCTGCCGCCGTCGATCGACGCGCTCGAGGAACGCCTGAAGAAACGCGCCACCGACGCACCGCATGTGATCACGCGCCGGCTGCTGGCGGCGGGCGGCGAAATCGCCCACGCTCCCGAGTTCGAGTATGCTATCATCAACGAAGAATTTGCAGTCGCCCTGTCGGAACTGACGGCGATTGTCAGAGCGGCCCGTTGCCGGTTTGCGCAACAAGCGGCGCGCAACGCCTCGCTATTTGCCCAACTGGGTATCCACGCTGAATAAATACACAAGATTTTAGGAGTTAAGATGGCCCGCATTACTATTGAAGATTGTTTGAAAACTATCCCTAACCGTTTCCAGCTGACCCTGGCCGCGACCTATCGCGCCCGTCAACTGCTGCAAGGCCACACCCCCAAGGTCGAAGCCAAGGACAAGCCGACCGTCGTCGCGCTGCGCGAAATCGCCGCCGGCAAAGTCGGTCTGGAAATGTTGAAAAAGGTCCCAATGTAAGTTGGGCCCGGCGTTCCCGAACAATGTGAATGGTGCGGTTTAGCAGTAGTATGGGATATCCTTATCCCACATTCTCATCGAGACGGAACGCGAACGTATGAATCTGATCCCTGCCGATCCGACATTGAGTGGCATGCCCGCCAGGGCGAACCAGCCGGCCCCTGCGCCGGCTGCGGCCACGTCAGGAGCCGACGCAGGGGATAGCACCGCCACCCTCGCCTCATCCGCACCAGCTCCCATCCCGCCTGTGATTTCTTCGTCGCCCCTGGCCACGCCCACCCTGACCGCCGGCGTCGCCTCCGTCACGCATCTGACCGAAAAACTGGCCGAGTACATGAACGCCGCCGACCTGAAAAAGGTCAAGGAAGCCTACCGCTTCTCGGATGAAATGCACCTGGGCCAGGTGCGCAAGTCGGGCGAGCCCTACATCTCGCATCCGATCGCCGTGGCCGAGATCTGCGCCGACTGGAAGCTCGACGCCCAGGCCATCATGGCCGCGCTGCTGCACGACGTGATGGAGGACCAGGACGTCAAGAAGGAAGAGCTGATCGAACGCTTCGGCGCGCCGGTGGCCAACCTGGTGGATGGCCTGTCCAAGCTGGAGAAGATCGAGTTCCAGAGCCAGATCGAGGCGCAGGCCGAGAACTTCCGCAAGATGCTGCTGGCGATGGCGTCGGACGTGCGCGTCATCCTGATCAAGCTGGCCGACCGCCTGCACAACATGCGCACGATGGAGGTGATGGCGCCGGCCAAGAAGGCGCGCATCTCCAGCGAGACCATGGAAGTGTACGTGCCGATCGCGCACCGCCTCGGCCTGAACAACATCTACCGCGAGCTGCAGGATTTGTCGTTCTCGCACCTGTACCCGCTGCGCTACCGCACGCTGGCCAAGGCGGTGAAGGCGGCGCGCGGCAACCGGCGCGAGGTGGTCAAGAAGATCCTCGAATCGGTCAAGAACACGCTGGCCATGGCCAACATCGAGGCCGAGGTCTACGGCCGCGAGAAGACGCTGTACGGTATCTATAAAAAAATGCGCAGCAAGCACCTGTCGTTCTCGCAGGTGCTTGACGTGTACGGCTTCCGCGTGGTGGTCGACAGCTTCCCCAACTGCTACGTGGCGCTGGGCACCTTGCACTCGCTGTACAAGCCGATGCCGGGCAAGTTCAAGGACTATATCGCGATCCGCAAGCTCAACGGCTACCAGTCGCTGCACACCACGCTGATCGGCCCGTACGGCACGCCGGTGGAGTTCCAGATCCGCACCCAGGAGATGCACCGCACCGCCGAGTCGGGCGTGGCCGCGCACTGGCTGTACAAGAACGGCGACGCCAACATGTCGGACATGCAGCAGCGCACCCACGCGTGGCTGCAGTCGCTGCTCGACATCCAGCAGCAGACCGGCGACTCGGCCGAATTCCTCGAACACGTCAAGGTCGACCTGTTCCCCGATTCGGTGTACGTGTTCACGCCCAAGTCCAAGATCATCGCGCTGCCGCGCGGCGCCACGCCGATCGACTTCGCGTACTCGATCCACACCGGCATCGGCGACCACACGGTATCGGTCAACATCAACAACGAGCCGGCCTCGCTGCGCACCGAGCTGCGCAACGGCGACATCGTCGAGATCGTCACCGACGCCAACTCGCGGCCGAGTCCGACGTGGCTGTCGTTCGTCCGCACCGGCAAGGCGCGCTCGGCGATCCGCCACCACCTGCGCACCATCAACCTGCCGGAATCGATCACCCTGGGCGAGCAGCTGCTGTCGCACGCGCTGACCTCGCTGGGCATCAACCCGGAGCTGGAAGAGCATCTGGTGGAGCGGCTGCTGAACGAATCGAGCGCCAAGTCTTTGGACGAGCTGTATGCCGACATCGGCATCGGCAAGCGCATGGCGGCGCTGGTGGCGCGCCACATCTTCGGCCTGCGGGGCGGCGAATCGGCCAGCGCGCCGGTCGACCACAACAGCGCGGCCGAGCTCGATCCGGTGACCATCTGCGGCAGCGAGGGCGTGTCGGTGCAGCTGGCGCCGTGCTGTTTGCCGATCCCGGGCGACTCCATCATCGGCCAGCTGCGGCGCGACCAGGGGCTGCTGGTGCACACCGGCGACTGCACGCTGGCCAAGCGTCAGAAGATCAAGGAGCCGGACCGCTGGATCGCGGTCAAGTGGGGCACGGAACTGAACCGCCGTTTCGACAGCCGCATCAAGCTGCTGATCAACAACGAGAAGGGCATCCTGGCGCGCGTGGCGGCCGAGATCGGCGAGTCGGACGCCAACATCACGTACGTCGGCATGGATGAGGACAAGGAACACGTGCTGCATCAGCTGCGCTTCACGATCCAGGTGAAGGACCGAGTGCACCTGGCGGGCCTGCTGCGCAACGTGCGCCGCGTGGCCGGCGTCAACCGCATCCTGCGCGAGCGCAGCTAAGCCGCGTCGCGCAGCACAACAAGGGCAGGCATCGCGCCTGCCCTTTTGCGTTTACCAAATTGGGTCGCCTGATTTGACCACGAGCTGTGCCGTAGCGGCCGCTACGGCACAGCTCGTGTCCAAATGTCACACTTCGTGACATTGAGCGTACCGCATCTCCATCGGATAATAACGAAGTAAGTGGCCGGGCGGGAGTGACGCTGATCAGACTTAGTGCCATGTGGAGCACGGGCCGATAGGTGCTTCTGCTCGTTTCATTTGATAAGTCCGAATTGGGTATCTGGGCCATCGCGTCAATGCGTAAGCCTGCATACGAGGAAGGTCAAAAATGGATGCGATATACGCAGCAGTAGGTATTGATGTTGGGGTAAGAGAAAATTAGATATTGCAATTGCTGGTCAACGGAAACCAAGACCAAGGTGCTGGAAAAATCCCGCATCGAAGGTCACCGAGCGCTGCTCGATTGGCTGGGCAAATCCTGCGCCGTTATCGGCCTTGCACGTTTGCATGGAGGCGACCGGGGTGTATTCCGAGCCGGTGGCGCTTGCGTTGCACCAGGCCGGCCTGATGGTGAGCGTGGAGAATCCGGCCTGCATCAAAGGCTTTGGCCACAGCGAGAATGAGCCCGCAACAAGAACGATGCCATCGGACGCCGGCCTGATCGCTCGCTACTGCGCAGCGGTCGCGGCCTGCGCCCTGAGTCCGCCGCCGCTGGAGCAGCGCCAGTTGCGGGCAAGGGCGGACACAGCGCGTTCAAGCCTTGAAGGATATCCAGCAGGAAGAGAACCGGCTGGAGGCGTTAGCCATCGGTGGAATGGACGAGAGGTGGTGCAGCACGTGCGGCAGCATATCACCTGGCTCAGCGCAGAAATTGAGAAGCTTGAAAGCGACATCGACGATCACATCGATCGCCATCCTGCCTGAAGCATCGATGCGGAGTTGCTCAATACAATCCCCGGCGTAGGGATGACCACGGCGGGCTGCTGTATTGGGGAGTTTGGGCGATATCCGCCGCTTTTAGTGCGAAAGCCTTCTGCCGCCTTCCTTGGCGTAACGCCCAAGCAACGCAGCTCCGGAAGCTCAAGGAGGGGACGAACGACCATCAGTCGAACAGGCAATACATCATTGCGCGCTGCGCTGTATATGCCTAGCCTGGTGGCGCGCCGTCATAACCCCATCCTGCGCCAATTCGCCGAGCGGCTTGCTGCGACTGGCATGGCACAGAAAGCCGTGATCGGCGCAGTCATGCACAAACTGGCTCACCTGATTTATGGGGTGATACACAATGACAAGCCTTTCGATCCTAATTACTTATCGAAAGGGCTTGCCATTCAAGACGGTATCTGACCCCAATTTGCTTGATTCCAATTTATTTGTACGGATCGTACCAATAGGCCTTGTTGGCCAGCGGCGTCTGCGGGGATAGCAGCGGATTGTCCAGCCGGAACAGGCGGCGCTTGCGCAGCGCCGCTTTTTCAATCAAGCCGTCATAGAATTCATGGAAGATCTGGTCGAAACGGCCGTCGGCGATCAGCAGTTGCAGCCCGTACTCCAGCCTTCGCGCCAGCCTCGGCTGTCCACCGATGAAGAAGTAGCGTGGCAGCGGCATATAGATCACCAGGCTGCGCTCCACCGCCAGTTGCGGAAACGCCGGCGCGTATTCCTCGCGCTCGTACAGCGCCTCGTCGATCGCACGCGGGAAATGCTGGAACCGGTGCGCCGCCAGCATCCGGTGCAGCCCCGCCGTCGTCGCGCCGCCAACCACGTCGAAACCAGCCTGCGCAAACACCGCCGTCGAACTCCACTGCCGCCCCGCGCCCAGGCTCATCGCCTTCAGCTGCGCCAGGGTGCGCGCCTTTGAAAACGCCTCCTGCTCGCGGCCGTCGATCAGCGAGATGCGATAGCCCGACAATCCCTTGTCCACCGGGATACGCACCGGGATCAGCTCGCGCTCCCACTCGGTCGACGTCACCTGCGCGCTCAGGTTGACGGCCTGCCCTTTCCGCATCTCCACCATCAGCCGGTCGCGCTGCACGCGCAACGTCGAGATCTTCACCTCATACTCGCCGTACTTGGGACGCGAGGCCTCCAGCGCCGCCGTCAACAGGCGCAGGACGTGGCTGTTGTTGAACTCTGTCTTGCTGGAATTCAGGTCGATGATGTAACGATCCAGCGCCAGCGCCGGATCCTGCCAGCCCGCCAGCGCCAGCAGGCACAATCCTGCCCAGGCCAGCCGGCGGGCTTTAGTCGGCAGCCGGGGCCGGATAGCTCACCTCAAGAATCTCCAGCTCCTCCACGCCGTGCGGCGCCTGGAAGGTGATGACGTCCCCCTCGCGCGCCTTGGTCAGCGCGCGCGCCACCGGCGCCACCCAGCTGATCTTGCCGTTCAGCGGGTCGAGCTCGTCGATGCCGACGATGGTGATGGTGCGCGTCTCATCGTGCTGGTTGCAATAGGTGACGGTGGCGCCGAAGAACACCTGGTCGCTGCCATGGTGCACGCTGGGGTCGACAATGGCGGCCGAATCCATGCGCTTGGTCAGAAAGCGGATGCGGCGGTCGATCTCGCGCAGCCGCCGCTTGCCGTAAATGTAGTCGCCGTTTTCCGAGCGGTCGCCGTTGGACGCGGCCCAGTGCACGATGCGCACCACCTCCGGCCGGTCGACGTCGATCAGCTGCAACAGCTCGTCCTTGATGCGCTGGTAGCCTTCCGGCCGGATGTAATTCTTCGACCCGGCCGGAATCGCCAGCGCCAGCGCGGCGGCTTCCTCGTCGTCGTCCTGGTCCGACTCTTTGACAAATGCTTTGTTCATGCGGACTATTGTAACGGCTTCGTGCGGCGCCGGGGCTGTTGTGTACGTTCGGTGTTTTTCCCCGCGCCGGCGGTGCTTTCACGTATCATGATAGCGATAGAACAATGCTTCAACGATGAAACCCTTCCACCGCTTCTGCCGCTCGCTGTTCGCCCCGCTGGTCTACCTGGCGGCCCTGCTGCTGTTGCTGGAGGACTGGCTGTGGGACGTCGGCATGCGCGTGCTGCGCCGGCTGTCGGCCTGGCCGCCGCTGCACCGGCTGGAGGCGTGGATCTGCACGCTCAGCCCCTACGCCGCGCTGGCGCTGTTCGTGCTGCCGGCGCTGCTGCTGTTCCCGGTCAAGCTGCTGGCGCTGTGGGCGATGACGCACGGCCACGCCATGCTGGGCCTGCTCGTCATCGTGCTGGCCAAGCTGGGCGGCGCGGCGGCGGTGGCGCGCATCTTCCTGCTGACGCGGCCGGTGCTGATGACCATCGTCTGGTTCGCCCGGCTGCTGCACTGGTTCCTGGCGCTCAAGGAACGCTGGATCGAACGGCTGCGCGCCACCCACGCCTGGCGCCGCGTCAGCGCGCTGGCCAAGGCCTGGCGCCACTGGCGCCAGCACGCCGCGCCGTCGCCGCGCGGCTGGATCGCGCGCTTCCGCCGCCTGCTGCGGCGCTTCCGCGCGCGCTGGCGGCCCCGTTAATCCATATTATTTATACTATTACCATGAACGCAGCCTCCCCTCCCCCTGCCGACAGCGCGGCCCTGGCCGACGAGCTGGAACAGGTGCGTGCGCGCTTCGACGCCATCGTCTCCAACACGCCGGGCCTGGTCTACCAGTTCGTACTGCACCAGGACGGCCGCGTGTCCTTCCCCTATCTGAGCGACGGCTGCCAGGCGCTGCTGGGCCTGACGGCGGCCGAGCTGCGCGACCATCCGGACCGCTTCCTCGAGCTGATCCTGGCCGACGACCGCAAATCCTACCTGGACGCGATGCAGGCCTCGGCCAACGCGCTGTGGAGCTGGAACTGGGAGGGCCGCATCTGGGTCGACGCCTGGAAGGACGTCAAGTGGATCAACCTGCGCTGCACGCCGCACGCGCTGGCCGACGGCGCGGTGCGCTGGGACGGCATCATGACCAACATCAGCGAGAGCAAGCAGGAGCAGCTGGAGGTGCGCCACTCGCGCGCCCGCCTGGCCGAGCTGAGCGCGCACGCCGAGCGCGTCAAGGAGCAGGAGCGCGGCCGCATCGCGCGCGAGATCCACGACGAGCTGGGCGGCAATCTGACCGCGATCAAGATGGCGGTCGCCATGCTGGCCGCGCGCCTGGACGAGGTGGGCGATTTCCCGGCGCTGCGCGACAAGACCGACTATGTCGACGCCCTGGTCGACCGCACCATCGACGCCGTGCACCGCATCTCGCTCGACCTGCGGCCGGCGCTGCTGGACCTGGGCCTGGCGGCGGCGCTGGAGTGGCAGGTCAAGGAATTCGAGAAGCAGACCGGCATCGCCTGCAGCTTCAACGCCAACCAGCGCGACGTCGAGCTCGACAACGACCAGGCCACCGCCCTGTTCCGCATCGCCCAGGAGGCGCTGACCAACATCGCCAAGCACGCCGGCGCCACCCGCGTCAGCGTCAAGCTGGCGCGGCTACGGCACCACATCAGCCTGAAGATCGGCGACAACGGCCGCGGCATCCGGCAGGCCGACCGCGCCAAGCCGGCCTCGTTCGGCCTGCGCGGCATGGCCGAGCGGGCCCGCGCGCTCGGCGGCACGCTCACCCTGAGCCACGCGGCCGGCGGCGGCACCGTGGTGTCCATCAAAATTAAGCACGAAAGCGCACGCGCGGCCCTCATCGCGGCCGCCGCCGGCGCTACAATAGCGGGTGAAAACATTTCTGCTGTGAAATAGCAAAAGATCAAATAGAGAGTCACATGTCAGAAAAAGCCATCATCAAGGTCTTCATCGCCGACGACCACGCCATCGTGCGGGAAGGCTTGAAACAAATCCTGGCCGAGACGCGCGACATCGTCGTGGCCGGCGAGGCCGAGAACGGCCTGGACGCCATCAAGCTGTTCCGCAAGGCCGACTGCCAGGTCATGCTGCTCGACATCTCCATGCCCGACCGCAGCGGCATCGAGGTGCTCAAGCAGATCAAGAAGGAAAAGCCGGAGCTGGCGGTGCTGATGCTGTCCATGCACCGCGAGGACCAGTACGCGATCCGCTCGCTCAAGGCCGGCGCGGCCGGCTACCTCACCAAGCAGAGCGCGCCGCGCGAGCTGGTGACGGCGATCCGCCAGGTGGCCGGCGGGCTCAAGTACATCAGCCCGGCGCTGGCGCAGGAGCTGGCCAACCACGTCGGCGAGGACCACGAGGCGCCGCCGCACGACTGCCTGTCCGACCGCGAATACCAGACCCTGACCATGATCGCCTCCGGCAAGACGGTGGGCATGATCGCCAAGGAACTGTCGCTGTCGGTCAAGACGGTCAGCGAGTACCGGGCCCGGCTGCTGGTCAAGATGAAGCTGAAGAACAGCGCGGAACTGACCCACTATGCGATCAAGAACCAGCTGATCGAATAGGCACGGTCAGGCGCTTGCCGGAATGTCCATACTTGATACCCTGATGAAAGCCACATTCAGCCCTTTTATTCAGGCTATGCCGACCGGGACACGCGCTTATTATGGTTTAATGAACAAACCTTTAAGAGGCAGCATCTGATGTCCAGCAAATCCCCCACTCCCGAGCAGAATCCGGCCGACATCGCGCGCGAGGCGTTCAAGCGCCTGGCCGTGCGCCGCATCGCGCCGACGCCGGAAGCCTACCGCGACATCTACAACGAAATCGCCGGCATCGCCGCCGAGCCGGCCGCGGCCCCCGCCGCGCCGCTGGGCGCGGTCGATCCCGGGCCGGAATCGGTGCTCAGCCAGTTCGCCACCCGCCTGACCGAGAACAGCGGCGACCTGGCCGACTTCGGCCGCCGCTTCAACCGCGCCGTCAAGTCGCGCGACTGGGAGGGCTACGCCAAGACGCTGTCGCAGCTGGTGGAAAAGCACTTCGTCAGCCGCAAGGGCGGCATCGAGGTGGCCGGCCTGGAGGACGAGCAAAGCCGCACGCTGCGCGACCTGCTCAGCCGCACGCTGACCTTCGCCGTGGCCTCGCTGCTGTCGGGCGCGCCGGTGCTGGTGGCCGAGGCCGAATCGCTGGGCGCGGCCACCAAGCTGGCCCACAGCGAGGAGGCGCTGGCCGAGATTGCCGTGCGCCTCAAGCAGCTGTGCTACCAGATCGAGCTGCGCGGCGGCGACACCGGCGAGCAGCAGGAGTTGCTGCTGCGCCTGTTCAAGCTGCTGCTGGAGAACGTCAGCGAGCTGCTCGACGACGACAGCTGGCTGCGCGGCCAGATCGAATCGGTGCAGAACCTGATCACCGGCCCGATCGACGTGCGCGCGCTGGAGGAGGCCACGCGCAGCCTGAAGGAAGTGATCTACAAGCAGGGCCAGCTCAAGCACAGCCTGTCGGACGTCAAGCTCACCGTCAAGAACATGATGATGACCTTCATCGACCGCCTCGGCCAGGTCGCGGCCTCGACCGGCGACTTCCACGAGAAGATCGGCGGTTATTCGGAAAAGATCAGCAAGGCCGACAACATCGCCGAGCTCAACAACATCCTCGACGAGGTGCTCAAGGAAACCCGGCTGGTGCAGAGCGAGGCCTTGAAGGCGCGCGACAAGATGGTGCTGGCGCGCCAGGAGGTGCAGGACGCCGAGAACCGCATCCACGCGCTGGAGGCCAAGCTGCAGCACTTGAGCGAGCTGGTGCGCGAAGACCAGCTGACCGGCAGCCTCAACCGCCGGGGCCTGGACGACGTGTTCGAGCGCGAGACCGCGCGCGCCGACCGCCGCGGCACGCCGCTGTGCATCGCCATCCTCGACCTGGACGATTTCAAGAAGCTCAACGACACCTACGGCCACATCGCCGGCGACGCCGCGCTCAAGCACCTGGTCAAGATCGTCAAGGACACGCTGCGCTCGATGGACGTGATCGCCCGCTTCGGCGGCGAGGAATTCCTGATCCTGATGCCGGAGACCACGGTCGAGGCGGCCGCGAGCACGATGACCCGCCTGCAGCGCGAGCTGACCAAGCACTTCTTCCTGCACGACAACGAGAAGGTGTTGATCACCTTCTCGGCCGGGGTGGCGCTGCGCCGTCCGAACGAGGAGCAGACCGAGCTGGTCAAGCGGGCCGACAAGGCCATGTACACCGCCAAGCAAACCGGCAAAAACCGGGTGGTGGTGGCCGACTGAGCCCCGTTTATTGTCAATTTGATTCCAGCCCGGCGCCCGCCGGGCTTTTTTTTGCCCAAAAACAAGGCTGAAAAATAATTATTTTTGCCCTAAAGATTCCGCGAACGCGGTCGTTTAAACGGGCATAGGTAATGAACTTTAGGCCTGCCGCAGAAAATTTCCCGGCTTTTTACCCCTTAATTTTCCCATAGGGCAACCGTTACCAGTTACAACAGCGGTTTGAATGTCTCGGAGCGTGGAGACAGACCAATGGGAACTGAGCATATCGCCGAATCGAAGTATTAAGTCTGGAGAAACATCATGGCACAAGTCATTAACACTAATATTGCATCGCTGAATTCGCAACGTAACCTGACCACGTCGCAAGCCTCGCTGTCGACTTCCCTGCAACGCCTGTCTTCCGGTCTGCGCATCAACAGCGCAAAAGACGACGCCGCCGGCCTGGCGATTTCCGAGCGCTTCACCTCGCAAATTCGCGGCAATACCACGGCTGCACGTAACGCCAACGACGGCATCTCGCTGGCGCAAACGGCCGAGGGTGGCTTGAGCACCGCAGGCGATCTGCTGCAGCGTATCCGCGAACTGGCAGTCCAGTCCGCCAACGGCACTAACTCGGATTCGGACCGCAAGTCGATCCAGAACGAGGTGTCGGCACTGTCGGGTGAGCTTGATCGCGTCGCCACGTCGACCCAGTTCAACGGCCAGAACGTGCTGGACGGTTCGCTGACTTCGGCCCAGTTCCAGGTCGGCGCCAACTCGGGTCAAACCATCAACATCGGCGTGCAGTCGGCCAAGGCCACGGACATCGGCAACAATACGCTGTCGGCCAACTTCAACAATGGCGGCACACTCACGCTGTCGGACGCAACCGCCGCCGGTGCCCAGACCGCCGGTCATCTGGCCAATAACCAAGCTGCCGACACACTGAACCTCACCTCCGGTAGCGGCATTGCTACCAATGTCAGCATTGCCGCCGGCGACTCCGCCAAAAAGATCGCAGCCAGCGTCAACGCATTGTCGAACCAGAGCGGTGTCAGCGCGACGGCCAGCACCAGCGCCACCATCTCCGGCTTGACTGCCGCAGGCGTCGGCGATGGCTCGCTACAATTCTCCTTGCGCGGCGACAACTCGCTGGAAAATGATCCCAACTCGACCGCCGTCACCATCTCGGCCAAGGTCAAGGGTGGCGACCTGTCGGCAGTGGCGCAGGCAGTCAATGCCCAATCCGGCACCACCGGCATTTCGGCCAGCATCAAGACCAACAGCTCCACAGGCGTCAAGGAATTGCAGCTGACCAATGCGTCCGGTGCCGACATCGAGATCCTCAACACCAACGCCGCCAGCGACGACCTGCTGTCCAAAGGCACCACCAACATCCGTGGCACCGACCAGCCAGCCGTGGGCAGCACCGCTGCCCAAGTAGCAAGCAACACGGCTGGGTTTGCCAAAGACACCGCCGTAACCGTTGGCGGCAAACTGAACTTCTCGTCCGACACCGGCTTCACCATCGCCTCGACGGCCGGCACCGCGACCATCGTCAACGGTGCCACCGGTTCGGACCTGCAATCGGTAGCCAAGGTAGACGTGTCGACCGTGGACGGCGCCAACAAGGCCCTGAAAACCATTGACTCGGCCCTGAACCAGATCAACAGCAACCGCGCTGCACTGGGTGCGATCCAGAACCGTTTCGCTTCGACCATCTCGAACCTGAACACGACGACGGAGAACTTGTCCGCTTCGCGTAGCCGGATTCAAGATACCGACTTCGCGTCGGAAACGGCCAACCTGACCCGCGGCCAGATCCTGCAACAAGCTGGTACCGCCATCCTGGCCCAGGCCAACTCGCTGCCGAACGGCGTGCTGTCCCTGCTGCGTGGCTAAAATCCGGGGAGGAGTTGATGCAGTAAGGTCACTCTGACTAGGTTCCCCGGCTGATTTATTCAGTCGGGGATTTTTCACAAAGGAAGCATCATGACTATCGATACCATCGGCTCGGCCACGCAGGCCCGCCCAGTAGACCGCCCGGCCAACGCCGCTGGCGGCGATGTCGCTGCGCAGGGTGCCGTGCGCGCGCCGGCCACTGCCGTGGAAACGGCGGCCGCCGTCAAAGGCCCGGCCAACGTGCCGACACTGGAGCAGGTCAACCACGCCGTGTCGCAGTTGAACAAGTCGGCGCAGGCCAAGTCGCAAGGCCTGGAATTTTCGGTCGACAGCGACACCAAGCGCACTGTGGTCAAGGTGATCGACCAGACCACCAAGGAAGTGCTGCGCCAGATTCCCTCGCCTGAGGCGTTAGAAATCGCCAAATCGCTGGAGTCCAAGTCCAGCAACTCCGGCTTGCTGATCCAGCAAACCGCCTGAAGCGGCCGCGCTTGCGCGCGCCGCTTTTTCTCCACGCATGGCATCCTGACACCGGGAGCGCCTGTCCACTGCCCCGTCACATCCTCTCCGCTGCCCGTTTTTTCAGCTTTGCCTGAACTGGCAGGTATTCTCCCCTCTCAAGTCCGGTTTGATTCTGCCGATATTGTCTTATATTATTGTTTTACTTAGGAGCACATCGTGGGCATCTCTTCAGCGGGCATCGGATCTGGCCTCAAAGTCGACGACATCGTCAGCAAGCTGATGGCGGTTGAGTCGCAGCCACTGGCAGATTACGACAAAAAGTCGGCCAGTTACCTGTCCCAGGTGTCCGCGTTCGGCAATCTGTCTGGCGCGCTGGGCAGCTTCCAGGGGGTGCTGTCGGGACTGACCTCGGTGTCGAGCTTCCAGACACTGGTGAGCACCCCCAGCGATGCCACCGTGATGACCGCCACCGCGAGCAGCACCGCGCAGCCAGGTACGTATCGCGTCAACATCAACCAGCTCGCGCAGGCCCAGACGCTGGCCTCCGGCGGCTACAAAACCACCACGGCAGCGATTGGCCTAGGGGCCAAGACCACGATCAACTTCTCGCTCGGCACCGTCAGCGGCGGCAGCTTCGGCATCACCGGTACCCAGTTGGGCGCCAGCCTGTCGAGCGGCGGCCTGTCTCCGGGCTCGCTGAGCATCAACAACACCGTCATCGCTAGCGACGGCACCACCCGCAGCGCGCGCTTGCTGGCCGACGCCATCAACGCCAAGAGCACCACCACCGGCGTCTCCGCCAAGGCCGCGCCCACCGTCACCAACGCCGCGCTGTTCGGCGCCGCCGGCGCTTCCACTTTCGGCAATATCGATACCAGCGCCGGCGGCACCTATGCGGGCTGACCGTCGGTGGCGTGGAAATCGCCGCCCAGGCGACCGGGCGTCGCCGGCGGCGGCGCAGGAGGTCGGCGCCGCCTCGATCGATGCGGCGCTAACCGGCAACACCGCCGTCACCCCGCGCGCTGGCCGACGCCAACATCACCGTCACCGGCGACCGCCGCCGCCGGCACGCTGCAGTTCACCAACGCCGACGGCAGCAACATCGCCATCGCCGAGGCCGTGACCGGCTCCGTCACCGGCGGCATCGGCAACAGCGGCACGGCCAATATCGGCTCCAGCACAACGGCAGTCGGCTCGATCTCGCTGGTCTCGGCCGACGGCAGCCCGATCACCATCGGCGGCACCAATCCGGCCGGCGCCGGCTTGACGGCCGGCGTCGGCGGTGCCTATCTGGGCGCCGGCTTCACCGCCGATTCGACGCGTACCAGTGGCAACATCGTCATTGACAGCAGCAACAATACGCTGCAGGGCATCATGGCCGCGATCAACAAGGGCGGCTTCGGCGTCACCGCGAGCATCGTCTCGGACGGCTCCACGGGCACCAACGCCACCCCCAACCACCTGATCCTGACCTCGACCGCGACAGGCGTCACCTCGACCATGAAGATCACGCTGGCCGGGTCCGGCGGCAATCCACCGGACCCTGATCTGGTCTCGTTGCTGGGCTACGATCCGGGCGGCGTGCAGAACCTGAGCCAAAAATCGGCAGCGGCCGATACGCTGGCCACTGTAAACGGCATTGCCGTCACCAGCTCCAGCACCAGCATCGGCGGTGCGATCGCCGGCGTCAGTATCAGCGCGCTCAAGGTCGGCAGCTCGACGCTGTCGGTGAGCAAAGACAGCGGTTCCCTCACAACTGCGGTCAGCGGTTTTGTCAAGGCGTACAACGACTTGACCAACCAGATCAAGCAGTTGGGCGGTTACGATCCCGATACCAAGACCGGCGGCCCACTGCTGGGCGATCCGACCCTGCGCAATCTGCAAGCCTCGATCCGACGCCAGCTCGGTACCTCGATCACCGGGCTGCAAGGCACCAGCCTGACCAATCTGTCGCAGATCGGCATCTCGTTCCAGAAAGACGGCTCGCTGACGTTGGACAATTCCAAGCTGCAAAAGGCCATCACCAACAACTTCAATGACATCGCCGGCCTGTTCGCGGCGGTTGGCCATGGCAGCGATCCCGATGTCAAGTTTGCCAGTTCCGGCACCAATACCAAGGCCGGCGACTATGCGATCAACATCACCCAACTGGCAACGCAGGGCACGCTGCAGGGCACTAATGCGCTGCCGGCCGAAACCGTGATCGATGCGGACACCACCTGGACCGTGACGCTGAACGACACCTCGCCGCCGACGCTGGCCAACACCGCCACCATCTCCCTGCCGGCCGGCAGCTACAATCCCAGCCAGCTGGCCACATTGCTGCAATCGTCGATCAACGGCGTCAGCGCGTTTTCCAACGCCGGCGCCACCGTTACTGCCACCGTCGGTGACGACGGCAAGCTCAAGCTCGCCTCGACCAATTATGGTTCGAAGTCGAACATCCATATCGCCACGGCTACCGGCACCGATATTTCGGCCGTCTTCGGCACCGGCACCTCAGTCGATGGCCTGGACGTGGCCGGCACTATCGGCGGCTACACCGCCACCGGCAGCGGCCAGACCCTGACCGGCTCACCAGGAGCACCGGTCGACGGCCTGAAGCTGACCATCACCGGCGACGCCGTCGGTTCACGCGGCAGTTTCGGCTTCTCCCAAGGCTACGCCTACCAGCTCAACTCGCTGGCGGCCGGCTACCTGGGCGCCAAGGGCGCGATCACCAGCCGCACCACCGGTCTGAACAATTCAGTCAAAGACATCGCCAAGCAGAAGGACGCGTTCGCCTCCCGCCTGACCGATATCGAAGCGCGCTACCGCGCACAGTACACAGCGCTCGACACGTCGATCGCCAGCATGAATACCACCGCGTCATTCTTGACGCAACAGTTCGCGGCTATGGCCAAGCAATAGCCGCTGACGCTTTAACAGGAGACAGAGTATGTTCGGATCGCGACAAACTGGCGTGCACGCCTATGCCAAGGTTGGCATGGAAACCGGCGTGGTGGCCGCCAGTCCTCACAAGCTGATCGTCATGCTGTTCGACGGCGCCCTGGTGGCGCTGAGCAGCGCGCTGAACGGCATGCGCAACGGCGACATCGGCGAGAAAGGCAAATCGATCTCCAAGGCCATCATGATCATCGACAGCGGCCTGCGCGCCGCGCTCGACAAGAAGGCCGGCGGCGACATCGCCGAGGGCCTGGACGCGCTGTACGAATACATGAGCGCGCGCCTGCTGACGGCCAACCTGAACAACGACCCGGCGATCCTGGAGGAAGTGCAGCGCCTGCTGACCGAATTGCGCGACGCCTGGAACGCCATTGCCGACACCCCCGCCGCCACCGGCATCCGCCCCACCACCAATCTCGCGAGCGCCTGATTCATGATGACCAGCCAAGATATCCTTTCCGTGTACGCCGCCATGGCCGACCTGACCGAACAGATGGTGCAGGCCGCCACGCGCAGCGACTGGGACCAGTTGGTGCTGCTGGAGCAGCGTTGCGCCGCGCACGTGCAGGCGCTGCGCGAGCAGGAGCCGGCCCAGCCGATGCAGGGCGCCGAGCGCGAACGCAAGATCAGCCTGATCCGCCAGATGCTCAACGCCGACCGCCAGATCCGCGACCTGACCATGCCGTGGATGGCGCAACTGTCCAAACTGATCAACTCCACCGGCACTGAACGGCGCGTGATTAACGCCTACGGCAGCGTCTAAAGCAGGGGCGCGCCATGATGCCGCCAGCGGTCACCATCTTGCCGGTCGGCCCGGCGGCCGGCGTCGGCGGCGCCGCGCCGGTGGGCGACGGCCGCCAGGCGGCCTTCCAGCGCGCGCTGCAAAGCCTGGTCGGACAACCTGTCACGGCCGAGGTGCTGTCCAAGTACAACGACGGCAGCTTCCTGGTCCGCGTGGCCGACAACGCCGTGCGCATGATGCTGCCGCCGGACGTGCAGGTGGGCGCCGACGTGCCGCTGACCGTGCTCACGGCCAGCCCCCGCCCCACCTTCCAGCTCGCGAACAATCCCCCCGGCAGCTCGGCCACGGTGGTCTACGGCGACACCGCCGAAGCCGACCCCGGCCTCTATTCCCCCACCCTGCCGTCGCAGGACGCGCCGGCCACCGTGCCGGGCTCGCCCCGGCAACCCGCCGGCAGCGCCCCGGGCCAGCCGGCCACGCCGGGCGCGGCCGATGCCGATGCCGGCGTGCCGGCGGAAGCGGACGGCGTGCCGGGCCAGCCCAAGCCGGGCACACCGGCAGCCGGCAATGCGGCCAGCCCTGCCACGGGTGCCACGCAAGCCGGCGCCGCAGCCAGCAGCCGGGGCGGCCGGCGCGCAGGCCGCTGATCAGCAGGCCGCCGATCAGCAGGCCGCGCAAACATCGGGCCGTCCACCATCACCCTGCAGGCGGCCGGCGCCGCGACACCTGCCGCGAATCTGCCGGGCGCGTGGCGACACCGCCGCCGGCGCTGCAAAGCCCGCCAGCGCCGCAGCCCAGGCCGGCGTGCGGCCACGGCGCGCCAAGCGGCGGCGCGCGCCCCGGCCGGCGCCGTCAAGCCGCAAAGCCTGGCCGCCACGATGTTGGGCAAGGCGCCGCTGACGCCGGCCAACGAACTGCCCGACCTCGACCCCAACACGCCGCAAGCCACGCTGAGCAACACGGCCCGCCTGCTGACCACCGTGCTCAGCGCGGCGCAGAGCGGCGGTGCCGCGCAACTGGCGCTGGTCGGCAAGAACGCGCTGTTCGGCAACGCCGCGCCGCCCACCGAACAGCTGGCGCAAAAGCTGCAGGACACCATCTCGCAAAGCGGCCTGTTCTATGAATCGCATGTCACCGAATGGGCCAAGGGCGAGCGCACCCTGCCCGAGCTGATGCGCGAGCCGCAGATGCAGCGCATGCTGCAAGGCGGCGAGAACGCGGCGCGCGCCGCCGCCAGCGGTCCCGACTTGAGCGCGGCGCAGCTGATCAACCAGCAACTGCACACGCACGAGCAGGGCCGGGTGCAGTGGAACGGCGAAGCCTGGCCGGGCCAGCCGATGCAGTGGGAGATCCGCCGCGAGCAGCGCGAAGGCCGCCAGGACCAGGGCGGCGCCGACGGCGAGCCCGAGCAGATCTGGCGCAGCGGCGTGCGCTTCCGCTTCCCGATGCTGGGGGCGGTGTCGGCGTCGGTCACGCTGATCGGTGGGCAGGTGCATATCCAGGTGCAAGCCGACGACGGCGGCACCGCCGACACCTTGCGCGCCTACGCCGGCCAGCTGGAACAGGCGATGGAGGCGGCCGGCGCGCCGCTGTCGTCGCTGACCATCGCGCAGGAATCGCTATGACCGAAGACCTGCCGCGCCGTCCGCTGCAGCAGGCGGTGGCCCTGACCTACGAGACCGGCGCGCCGGCGCCCAAGGTGGTGGCCAAGGGCCGCGGGCTGGTGGCCGAGCAGATCATCAGCGTGGCGCTGGAGGCCGGCGTGTTCATCCACGAGTCCAAGGAACTTGTCTCTTTGTTGATGGATGTTGACCTTGATCAACAGATTCCCCCGACGCTGTACCGGACGATTGCGGAACTATTAGCGTGGCTATATCATATTGAATCAGCGCAAAAGTCCGGGCTGCCGCTGCCGGCGGCGCCCGACAGCATCCCTCTTACAGAAATTTGACGCGAACGATGTACCCACACTTTCAGGATGCGGAATTGGAAAACTGGCACGATTTTGAAGTCGAATCACGGAAGGAAATCACCTCCCTGCTGCGCGGTATCGGCGAAAAAAACCAGTTGATCCGCATGCTGATCCAAGGCGAGGCCGACGTCTGCGTGACCTCCATCCTGGAAGTGGACGAGCCGCACAACACCGTCTACCTGGACTGCTCGATCGACCGCGAGCAGAACAAGCGCATCCTGGCGTCGCGCCGGCTGTCGTTCGAGACCACGCTGGACAAGGTACGCATCCTGTTCGCCGCCGACCGCATCGAGGCGGCCACCTGGCAGGGCAACCCGGCGTTCAAGATCGCCGTGCCGCCGACGCTGATCCGGCTGCAGCGGCGCGAGTACTACCGCATCTCGACGCCGGTGACCAATCCGGTGCGGGTGCTGATCCCGCTGCCGGACGAGCTGGGCGGCAACACCACCTTCCCGCTAGCCGACATCAGCTGCGGCGGCATCGCCATCCTCGACAACAAGATGATGCTGGGCGACGCCATCGGCCGCAACTACGCGGACTGCCGCATCGACCTGCCGGAGATCGGCCAGGTGGCGACGTCGCTCCAGATCCGCAACTCGCTGGACCTGACCCTGCTCAACAACAAGACCAACCGGCGGCTGGGGTGCGAGTTCGTCGGCATCTCGCGCGGCATGCTGTCGTACGTGCAGCGCTACATCACCAAGCTGGAACGCGAACGCAACGCCCGCATCGCCGGCCTGATTTGAAGTTGCTTCAACAACATTTAGCCAAAGACATTGACACGCTGTAACGCCCGCGCTACGGCAGAGCTCGTGTCCGAATGTCAGACTTGACCCCAAATTTCAAACCTGCATGTTCATGATGTCGTGGTAGGCTGACACCAGCTTGTTGCGCACCTGGATGGTGGCCTGGAAGTTGATGCTGGCTTTCTGCATCGACACCATCATGTCCGACAGGCTGACGCTGTCGTCCCCCATCGCGAATTTCTTGCCCATGTCGTCGGCCTGCACCTGGCTGGCGTTGACGCCGTCCAGTGCGTTCTTCAAGGCGTCGGAAAACTCCACCTTGGCGGCCGGCGCCGGCTCGGTCTTGATCACCGGCGGCGTCAGCCCCGGACGCGTGGCGTGCGCCTTCAACTGGGCAATCATGGCCTGGATCTGGCTGCCGTCAATTCCACCTGTTTTCATCTCACACTCCCATCTTGTTGCTGTCGTGGAACAAATTTCCGCGACATGGCCGGGCGCGGCGTTACAATACGGCACGGCTCTATCAGTGCTGACAGAATACCAAGGCCATGACCAGCTCCCTTGGCCGAGCAGGACCGTAAACGGCGCTCTGTTTGGCCGATTGATTTGCCCGCAGTCGCGCAATAATGGCTCATTCTCTCTAGAACCACGCACCGGAAAACTATCATCATGGCCGTAGCCGAACCACTCGACAACGACACAGCAGCAGCCGACGCCGCCGATGACGGTGCCGAGAAGCTGCCCTTCATCCAGACCCCGATGGGCCGCAATTTCCTGCGCGCGGCCGGCGCGGCGGCCATCGTGGCCATCCTGCTCGGCCTGTGGCTGTGGAACAAGCCGCCCGAGTACGGCGTGCTGTTCTCCAACTTCACCGACCGCGACGGCGGCGCCATCACGGCCGAGCTGGACAAGCTCAACGTCAAGCACAAGTTTTCCGAGAACGGCACCGCCATCCTGGTGCCGACCGACCAGGTGCACGATATCCGCCTGAAACTGGCGGCCCAGGGCCTGCCCAAGGGCGGCAACGTCGGCTTCGAGCTGATGGAGAACCAGAAGCTGGGCGTGTCCCAGTTCCTCGAACAGGTCAACTACCAGCGCGCGCTGGAGGGCGAGCTGGCGCGCTCGATCCAGTCGCTGGCCGCGATCGAGAACGCCCGCGTCCACCTGGCGCTGCCCAAGCCGTCCGTGTTCGTGCGCGACCAGCAGAAGCCGACCGCCTCGGTCATCGTAACCTTGCATCCGAACCGTCAGCTCGATCCGTCCCAGACCGCCGCCATCGTCCACCTGGTCGCCTCCAGCGTGCCGGAACTGCTGCCGGCCAACGTCAGCGTCATCGACCAGGCCGGCAACCTGATCTCCGAGCAGAACAAGAACGGCAACGGCGGCCTCAACGCCAAGAACATGGACGAGACCCAGCTCAAGTATGTCAAGGACATGCAGCTGCAGGTCATCAAGCAGGTCGAATCGATCATCATCCCCATCGTCGGCGAGGGCAATGTGCGCGCCGAGGCCACCGCCGACGTCGACTTCGCCCAGATCGAGCAGGCCGCCGAGACCTACAAGCCGAACTCGCCGCCGGCCGCCTCGGCCATCCGCAGCCAGCAGAGCAGCGAAACCAACGGCAACAACGGCGCCACCAATCCGGGCGGCATCCCGGGCGCGCTGTCGAACCAGCCCCCGGGCACGGCCACCGCGCCGCTGACCCAGACCGCCGGCTCGCCGACCGGCACCGCGCCGGCCCCGGGCACGCCGCCGGGCGCGGCCTCCAACACCACGGCCACCGGCCCGAGCCACAAGGAATCGACCACCAACTACGAAGTCGACAAGACCGTGCGCTACGAGCAGCGCGGCATGGGCGGCCTGCGCCGCCTGACGGTGGCGGTGGTGGTCAACTACAAGCGCATCATCGGCAAGGATGGCAAAGTCACCATCAAGGCCTATACTCCAGAAGAGATGGTCAAGATCAACGACCTGGTCAAGCAGGCCATGGGCTACAACCAGGACCGCGGCGACGCCGTCAGCGTGGCCAATTCGCCGTTCGACGGCGTCGACAAGCCGTTCGAGCCGCCGCCGGAGTGGTGGCGCGATCCGGCCAACCTGCCGATGGCCAAGGACCTGGCGAAGTTCCTGATCACCGCGCTGATCCTGCTGTACATCGTGATGCGTATCGTCAAGCCGATGATGCGGCCGGTGT
Source organism: Duganella sp. BJB1802 (assembly GCF_013369445.1). Taxonomy (NCBI): domain Bacteria; kingdom Pseudomonadati; phylum Pseudomonadota; class Betaproteobacteria; order Burkholderiales; family Oxalobacteraceae; genus Duganella; species Duganella sp. BJB1802. The sequence continues at coordinate 55,355 of NZ_JABWEF010000019.1, forward strand.
TCAAGAAGATCGACGAGATCAACGCGCCGGAGCCGGAACCGGAAGAGCCGGAGGAGATCGTCGAGGAAGGCCCGGACGAGGCCCTCATCGCCGAGGAAGAGCTGCGCAAGATGGAAGAAAACACCGCGCGCGGCTATCGCGAAAACCTGGCCATGGCCAAGAAACTGGCAACCGAGGATCCGCGCATCGTTGCCAACGTGATCAAAGAATGGATAGGCGCAAATGACTGAGAATACCGGACTGCAAAAGGCCGCCATCCTGATGCTGGCGATGGGCGAGAGCGAGGCCGCCGAGGTGATGAAGTTCCTCGGCCCGCGCGAGGTGCTCAAGCTGGGCGCCGCCATGGCGACCATGAAGAACGTGCCCCACGAGGAAGTGGTGGGCACGCTGGACAACTTCCGCGACATGGTCGCGGCCGCCTCCACCGTGGGCCTGGATTCGGACGAGTACATCCGCCAGGTGCTGACCAAGGCGCTGGGCGACGACAAGGCCTCGGTGCTGCTGTCGCGCATCCTGGGCGGCAAGGACGCGTCCGGCATCGAGTCGCTGAAGTGGATGGATTCGCAATCCGTGGCCGAGCTGATCCGCAACGAGCACCCGCAGATCATCGCCACCATCCTGGTCCACCTGGAGCGCGACCAGGCTTGCGAAATCCTCGGCCACTTCACCGACCGCCTGCGCAACGACGTGGTGCTGCGCATCGCCACGCTGGACGGCGTGCAGCCGGCCGCGCTGCGCGAGCTGAACGACGTGCTGACCAAGCTGTTGTCGGGCAACGAGAACATCAAGAAATCGTCGCTGGGCGGCGTGCGCGCGGCGGCCGAGATCCTCAACTTCATGTCCGGCGAGCAGGAAGGCTCGGTCATGGACAACATCAAGAACTACGACAACGACATGGCCCAGAAGATCATGGACGAAATGTTCGTGTTCGACAACCTGATCGATATCGACGACCGCGGCATCCAGCTGCTGTTGCGCGAGGTGCAGTCCGAAATGCTGATCATCGCCTTGAAGGGCGCGTCGCAGGAGCTGCGCGACAAGATCTTCAAGAACATGTCGGCCCGTGCGTCGGAAATGATGCGCGAAGACCTGGAATCGAAGGGTCCCGTGCGCCTGTCCGAAGTGGAAACCCAGCAGAAGCAGATTCTGCAGATCGTCCGCCGCCTGGCCGACGAAGGCCAGATCGTGCTTGGCGGTAAAGGTGAGGATTCCTTCGTCTAATGTCTCTGTTACCTAAAGAACAGCAGTCGGCGTTCCAGCGCTGGGAGATGACCTCGTTCGGCGACGAGCGCCCCAGCGTGATGGCGCTGCGCGAAGCCGAGCAGCGCGAGCGCGACGCCGAACAGGCGCGCCTGGACGCCGAGCAGCGCGTGCAGGAAGCGTTGATGGAGCAGCAGGAGGCGCTGGAAATGGGCCCGCCGCTGCCGCCGCCGATGGAATACCCCACCGTCGAGGAGCTCGAAGCGATCCGCGAGGAAGCCCGCAAGGACGGCTACGACGAAGGCCACGCGGCCGGCCACGCCGACGCCCTCGCGGCCGGCAAGCTGGTCACGGACCAGGAGCTGGAGCACGTGCGCGCCATCGCCGCCAACTTCAGCAACTCCCTGCACGATGCCGACCAGCTGATCGCCAACGACGTGCTGGAACTGGCGCTGCAGCTGGCCAAGGGCATGCTGAAGAACGCCTTCCAGGTCAAGCCCGAGCTGATCCTGCCCATCGTGCGCGAAGCCATCGAATACCTGCCGGTGCTGCAACAGCCGGCGCTGCTGGTGCTGCATCCCGACGACGCCGCCGTGGTGCGCGCCGGCATCGGCGAAGAGCTCGACAAGGGCGGCTGGCGCGTGGTCGAGGACCCGCAGGTCGGCCGCGGCGGCTGCAAGGTCGATACCGCCAGCAACCAGATCGACGCCACCGCCGCCGCGCGCTGGCAGCGCCTGAGCCACGCGCTCGGCAAAGAAGTGGACTGGCTGGCCTGACATGGACGCCGACGCTCCCATCGCTCCACCCGCCCCCGCCAGCCCGCACGCCGGCCGCTGGAAATCCTATCTGCACGACTGCGCCGCGCTGGTCGGCTTCGTCGAGCCGATGCAGGTGTCGGGCCGCGTCACCCGCGTGGCCGGACTGGTGATGGAGGCGGTCGGCCTGCGCCTGGCCGTGGGCGCCGCCTGCACCGTGCCGCTGCCGTCCGGCGGCAAGATCGAGGCCGAAGTGGTCGGCTTCGAGGGCGAAAAACTGTTCCTGATGCCGCAAAGCGATGTCGAGGGCGTGGTGCCCGGCACCCGCGTGTTCCCGGTCGAGCCGGCCATTCCCCGGCCCGGCACCGTCAACCATCCGCGCCGCCGCCCCAGCGACCGCGCGCGCCACCTGCCGGTCGGCCCCGAACTGCTGGGCCGTGTGCTGGACGGCGCCGGCCGCCCGCTCGACAACCTGGGCCCGCTGCACGCCAGCGACAGCGCCCCCATCAACACCCGCCCCGCCAACCCGCTGGGCCGCGCGCCGATCACCGAGACGCTGGACGTGGGCGTGCGCTCGATCAACGCCATGCTGACCGTCGGCCGTGGCCAGCGCATGGGCCTGTTCGCCGGCTCCGGCGTCGGCAAGTCGGTGCTGCTGGGGATGATGGCGCGCTACACCGAGGCCGACATCATCGTGGTCGGCCTGATCGGCGAGCGGGGCCGCGAGGTCAAGGAATTCATCGAGCAGATCCTGGGCGAGGAAGGCCTGGCCCGCTCCGTGGTCGTGGCGGCCCCGGCCGACACGCCGCCGCTGATGCGCCTGCAAGGCGCGGCCTACGCCACCGCGATCGCCGAGCACTTCCGCGACAAAGGCCAGAACGTGCTGCTGATCATGGATTCGCTGACCCGCTACGCGATGGCGCAACGCGAGATCGCGCTGGCCATCGGCGAGCCGCCGGCCACCAAGGGCTATCCGCCGTCGGTGTTCGCCAAGCTGCCGATCCTGGTCGAACGGGCCGGCAACGGCGAGATGGGCGGCGGCTCGATCACCGCCTTCTACACCGTGCTGACCGAGGGCGACGACCAGCAGGATCCGATCGCCGACTCCGCGCGCGCCATTCTCGACGGCCACATCGTGCTCAACCGCCGCCTGGCCGAGGCCGGCCACTACCCCGCCATCGACATCGAACAGTCGATCAGCCGGGCCATGCACTCGATCACCTCGCCCGAGCACCAGACCCGCTCGCGCCACCTGAAGCAGCTGTTCTCGCGCTATGAGCGCAGCCGCGACCTGATCAGCGTCGGCGCCTACGCGCCCGGCAGCGATCCGGTGCTCGACCAGGCCATCCAATTGCACGACCGGATAGAGAATTTCCTCCAGCAGCAAATCACCGAACGGGTGACCATGGGCGAGAGCTTGGCCCAACTTACCTCTCTATTCGACTGATTGACGCCGGCAACCGCCACCTATAATTGACGCATCATGGCTTCCAAAGCGCAACTTGAAACACTGATGGACCTGGCGCGCCGGGAAACCGACGACGCCGCCAAGCGGCTGGGCGCTTCGCTCAAGGCCGTGGACGAGGCCAAGCAAAAGCACCAGATGCTGGTCGGCTATCGCGAGGAGTATGCGAAACGCTTCGAGGCGGCGCAGCAGGCCGGCATCACGCCCATGGCCTACCGCAATTTCCAGGCTTTCATGGAGAAGCTGGACGTGGCGGTCAAGGGCCAGCAGGACATGATCAAGCATGCCGAGTACCGCAGCGAGCAGGAAAAGGCCGCCTGGCAGGCCAGCGAACGCAAGCGCATGTCCTACTCCACCCTGAACGACCGGGCGGACGCCGAGGCGCTCAAGCTGGAAAACAAGCGCGACCAGAAGCAGATGGACGAACACGCAGCACGGCAGGCGTATTACAAACGCTGACATTCAGACGCAACCAACCGATACGGCGCGATCATGCAAACCCAGAATCTCCAAATTCCCACTCTGAACGCCAATGCGGTGGCGGCGCCCAAGGTCAACCTGAATCTGAACGCCGGCGGCGGCGACAATTCCTTCCAGCGCGCCCTGTCGCGCGAGATGGACCAGCGCCAGGCCGGCAACGCCAGCAACGGCCCCGCCATCGTCGCCAAGGCGCCCGAGCGCCCCGCCGCCTCGCGCCCGTCCGCGTCCAAGCCGGCCGAGCAGGCCAAGCCCGCCCAATCCCAGAATCAGCAGGCCGACGCGGCAGACAACCAGGCCGTCGCCAAAAGTGACAGCCAGCCGGCCCCCGCCGCGCCCGCCACGGCCAAGAACAACAGCAAGGACAGCAACGCCAGCGCGGACGAGTCCGCAGCCAGCGCGGCCAGCGATGCGCAAGCCGCCGCCCAGGCCGATCCGGTGGCCGACATGCTGGCCCCTGGTGGCCGCCTTCAATCAACCGGCGGCGCCGGCCGCCGCACCGGTCGCCAGCGCCGCCGACGCCTTCGGCAGGCAGTGCGGCCGGCGCCGTGAGCGCCGCCGCCCTGGCCCGCCGAAGCCGCCGCTGCGGCAGCCGCGACAGCCGCCTCCGCAGCAGCAGCCGGCGCCGACGACACGGGCCACCACCGCCGTGGACACCAACGCCACCGCCGCCCTGCCCGCCGCCGCCACGCTGGATGCCGACACGCTGAAAACCGCCCAGGCCGGCGCGGATGCCAATGCCGCCACCGATTTCAAGGCCGCCCTGACAAAAGCCGGCTCGGCCGCGCAAACAGCCGCCGACGCGGCCGCAGCAGCAGCCAAGGCCGCAGCCAGCACCACGGCAGGCGCCACCGTCGCCGCTGCGGCCACTGCGGTCAAGTCCGCCGTCACCGACAACAAGCCGGTCAGCGCGGTGCCGGACGGCCCGATCGTCGACACCCTGTCCGACACCACAGACGCCGCGCCCGCCACGCCGGCCGAACCGGCCGCCCCGATCAAGGTCGGCCCCGGCATGGAAAAACCGGCCGACGTGGCCCACGCCACGCCGCGCCAGTCCGATCCGCTGCAGCCCGTGTTCAACGGCAAGAGCACCCAGCCGACCGAGGCGGCGCCGGTGCTGAAGGAAGCCGCCCCGGCAATCACCATCGCGCCGAGCGCGCAATCGGCGCTGGAGGCGGCCAAGGCGGCCGTCACCGCCGTGCCGACGGACAAGCTCAGCAGCCGCGTCGGCACCCAGGCCTGGGACCAGCAACTGGGTCAAAAAATCATCTTCATGGCGGCCGGCGGCGAGCAGAGCGCCACCATGGAATTGAATCCGCCCGACCTTGGCCCGCTGCAGGTCGTGCTGAGCGTGAACAAGGACCAGGCCACCGCCGCCTTCAGCTCGGCCACGCCGGAAGTGCGCCAGGCGCTCGAAGCGGCCATGCCCAAGCTGCGCGAGATGATGAGCGAGGCCGGCATCCAGCTGGGCAACGCCACCGTCTCGGCCGGCATGTCTGACCAAAACAACGGCTTCAACCAGCAGGCCGGCTCGGCGCAGCACAGCGGCGGCCACGGCGGCGGCGGCCGTTCCGGCGCCAGCTTCGGCGGCGACAGCGGCGGCAGCGTGGACGTGCCGCGCAGCGCCCCGCCGGCGCGCCGCGTGCCGGCCGGCGCGGTCGACACCTTCGCCTGATCCCCTGCGGCCGCGACAAAAACCGGGACCGGCCACCCAGCCTTCCCGGTTTTGTTGTTTGTTTCACTACGGAAACGTCAAGCAGCACCCGGATCGCCCCTCTTTTCGACGTATGCGATGCCGCAGTCCCGACCGATAATGACATAATGGCGTCATGTTCCACTTCCGCATCATGCAAGGGCAATTTTGAAAGCGAACCCAAAAATGAAAGCCGATCAGAAAGTTGAAGCAGCGCCCAGCGGCGGCGGCAGCAAAAAACTGATCATCATCATCCTGGCGGTGGTCCTGGTGTTGGGCGCGGCCGGCGGTGGTGCGGCCTGGTTCTTCCTGCATGACAAGGGCGACGCGGCCGAGGAAGAGGCGCCGGCCAAGAACAAGCACAAGAACGCCAAGAAGGCCAAGGCCGGTCCGCCGGAATATGTGCCGGTCGAGCCGTTCACGGTCAACCTGCAGCCGGGCGACAACGGCGCCGACCAGTACCTGCAGATCGCCTTCACGCTGGAAGTGGGCGGGCTGGAAGAGAAGGAAAACGTCAAGAACAACATGGCCAAGGTGCGCAGCCGCATGCTGTTGCTGCTGTCGAGCAAGCGCGCCGTGGACATCAACACGCCGGATGGCAAAGTCCAGCTGGCCAAGGAAATCATCGCCCAGCTCAAGGAACCCTTCGAGGACCGCGGCGCGCCGCAGGAAATCGAGGATGTGCTGTTCACCTCGTTTATCATTCAGTAAGTAGAAAGTCATGGCTGATAATTTTCTCTCCCAGGAAGAAGTCGATGCCCTTCTGAAGGGCGTCAACGGCGACCAGGACGACGTCCAGGCGCAGGAAGACGTCGCGGGAGTACGAACGTATAACCTGGCCACCCAGGAACGTATCGTCCGTGGGCGCATGCCGACGCTGGAGATTATCAACGAGCGCTTCGCCCGCCTGTTGCGGGTCGGCCTGTTCAACTTCCTGCGCCGCAGCGCCGAGGTGTCGGTGGGCTCGGTGCGGGTCTCCAAGTATTCCGAGTTCATCCGCAACCTGGTGGTGCCGACCAACCTCAACCTGGTGCACATGAAGCCGCTGCGCGGCACCGCGCTGATGGTGTTCGATCCGGGCCTGGTGTTCCTGCTGGTGGACAACCTGTTCGGCGGCGACGGCCGCTTCCACACCCGCGTCGAGGGCCGCGACTTCACCCAGACCGAGCAGCGCATCATCCTGCGCATCCTGGACATCGTGTTCGAGGCCTACACCAAGTCGTGGGAGCCGGTCTATCCGGTCGAGTTCGAGTACATCCGCTCGGAGATGAACACGCAGTTCGCCAACATCGCCACGCCGAACGAGGTGGTGGTGGCGTCGACCTTCACAGTGGAGCTGGGATCGGTGTCCGGCCAGATCCACTTCTGCATGCCCTACTCGATGATCGAGCCGATCCGCGATTCGCTGACCTCCAGCCTGCAGGGCGAGGCGCTGGAGGTGGACAAGCGCTGGATCCGCCTGATGACGCAGCAGATCCAGATCGCCGAGGTCGAGATCGTCGCCTCGCTGGGCACGGCCAAGGTCAATTTCGACGAGATCCTCAACATGCGCGTGGGCGACATCATCCCGCTGCACATCCCGGAAATGATCTCGGCCACGGTCGACGGCGTGCCGGTCATGGATTGCAGCTACGGCGTGATGAACGGACAATACGCGCTGAAGGTGGAGAAATTGCTCGCCAATGCCGATAACATCAAATAATGCCGGCGCAACCGCCGCCGGTGACCGCAATACAGGAGAGAAGCATGTCGGATAATCAAGACGATACGATGGACGACGACCCATGGGGCGCGGCCATCGCCGAGCAGGCGCAGGCCGAGGCGGCCGCGCTGGAGAAGCAGCAGGCCCAGACGGCCAGCGCCGCCGTGTTCACGGACTTTTCCAGCACGCCGAGCAAGACCGAGACCCACAACGATATCGACTTCATCCTCGATATCCCGGTGCAGCTCACGGTCGAGCTGGGCCGCACCAAGATCGCCATCAAGAACCTGCTGCAACTGGCGCAGGGCTCGGTGGTGGAGCTGGACGGCCTGGCCGGCGAGCCGATGGACGTGCTGGTCAACGGCTGCCTGATCGCCCAGGGCGAGGTGGTGGTGGTCAACGACAAGTTCGGTATCCGCCTGACCGACATCATCACGCCGTCCGAACGTATCCGAAAACTGAATAAATGAAGCACGGACTGACCTCAACCCTGATCCTCGCGGCGGCCCTGGCCGCCGCGCCCGCAATGGCCCAGCGCAGCGTGTCGGGCACCATCGGCGGCCAGCACGCGGCCAGCGCACCGGCCGTGGCCGCGCCGCCGGCCGTCGCCGCAGCCGCGCCCGCCGCCACCGCCGCCCCTACTCCTGCCGCTGCTCCCGCCGACGCGCCCGCCGTGGCGGTTGTCGCCGCCACGGCAGCCGGTGCGGCGTCCGCGCCGGCCCAAGGCGCCCCGGCCGATGCGCCCGCCTCCGCTGGAGCCGCATCCGCGCCTGGCCCAACGGCCACAACGGCCCCCACCGGCCCGCTGTCGATGACCATCCCCACGCCGCAGGCGGCGCCCGCCTCCCCCGGCGGCGGCCTGCTGCAAACCACTTTCGCGCTGATGTTCGTGCTGGCCTTGATGATCGGCGCGGCCTGGTTCCTGAAGCGCTTCGGCCCCAAGAACTTCGGCGGCGGCAACAGCAACGTCAAGCTGGTCGGCGCGCTCAGCGTGGGCGCGCGCGAGCGCATCCTGGTGGTGGAAGTGGGCGAACAATGGATCGTGGTCGGTGCCTCGCCCGGCCGCATGAACGCGCTGGCCACCATGCCGCGCCAGGAAAGCAGCGAACCGGCCGCCACGGCCGCGCTGCCGACCGCCAACTTCGCCGAATGGTTCAAACAAACGATCGAAAAGCGCAATGGCAAATAAGCAGGCCGGCATCCCCCTGGCTACGGCCGTCAAATCCCTGTTGATGCTGGCCGCGCTGGCCCTGCCGATCGCGGCCGGCGCCGATTCGAGCATCGGCATCCCGGCCTTCAACGCCACCCCGGCGCCGGGCGGCGGCACCAGCTACACGCTGCCGATCCAGACCATGCTGCTGATGACGGCGCTGACCTTCATCCCGGCCGCGCTGCTGTTGATGACCAGCTTCACCCGCATCATCATCGTGCTGTCGCTGCTGCGCCAGGCGCTGGGCACGCAGTCGGCCCCGCCCAACCAGGTGATGGTCGGGCTGGCGCTGTTCCTGACGCTGTTCGTCATGGGCCCCACCTTCGACAAGATCTACACCGAGGCCTATCTGCCGCTGCAGGAAAACAAGATCAACATGAGCGTGGCCATGGACAAGGGCGCGGCGCCGTTAAAAACTTTCATGATGAAGCAAACCCGGCAGGCCGACCTGGCCTTGTTCGTGAAACTGTCGCGCAGTCCCGCGCTGCAGGGGCCGGAAGACGTGCCGCTGCGCATCCTGGTGCCGGCCTTCGTCACCAGCGAACTCAAAACCGCGTTCCAGATCGGCTTCGCCATCTTCATTCCATTTCTGATTATCGACATGGTGGTCGCCTCTGTACTTATGTCGATGGGGATGATGATGATGTCGCCGGCCGTGATCTCGCTGCCGTTCAAGCTGATGCTGTTCGTGCTGGTGGACGGCTGGCAACTGCTGCTGGGCTCGCTGGCCCAGAGCTTTTACTAGGAGCGCGCCATGACACCCGAAAGCGTGATGACGATGGGCCGCCACGCCATGGAGGTGACCCTGATGATCGCCGCCCCCATGCTGCTGGTGGCGCTGATCATCGGCCTGGTGGTCAGCATCTTCCAGGCCGCCACCCAGATCAACGAGGCGACCTTGTCCTTCATCCCCAAGCTGGTCGGCATCTTCGTGGCGCTGGTGGTGGCCGGCCCGTGGATGCTGGCGGTCATGCTCGACTACATGCGCGAGATCTTCGGCGGCATCCCCGGCCTGGTCGGCTAGACATTTTGCCAATATGTAACAATTTACGATTCAACAAGAAGTTGATTTAAAATAAGAAGGTAGATGCTCGGTGGAAATAAATAGGGAAAACGCCTCATGATTTCGTTCTCCACTGCCGATATCAACCTGTGGATCGCTGGATTGCTGTGGCCGCTGACCCGCATCCTGGGCTTGCTGGCGGCGTCCCCGCTGTTCGGCAACTCCAGCGTGCCGGCCAGCGTCAAGATCAGCCTGGGCGTGTTGCTGGCCATGGTGGTGGCGCCGGCCGTGCCGCCGCTGCCGGCCGCCGACCCGACCTCGCTGGCCGGCCTGCTGATCGTGCTGCAGGAAATGCTGGTCGGGCTGGCGATGGGCTTCAGCATCCGCATCGTGTTCGCTGCGGTGGAGATGGCGGGAGAAATCTCCAGTTTGACCATGGGCCTAGGGTTCGCGACGTTTTTCGACCCCAACACCCAGGGCCGCTCGTCGGCGATCAGCCAGTTCCTGGCGCTGGTGGCGACCATGATGTTTTTGGCGGTCAACGCCCACCTGGTGCTGCTGTCGGCGCTGGTGGAGAGCTTTTACACGCTGCCGGTGTCGGCCTCGCCGGTGTACGGCGGCGGCTTCAAGCAGCTGGCCGACTGGGGCGGCAGGATTTTCAGCACCGGTGTGCAGCTGTCGCTGCCCATCGTGGCCGCTTTACTGATTACCAACGTCGCGCTGGGCATCCTGACACGCGCGGCGCCGCAACTGAATTTGTTTGGGATCGGATTTCCGATCACCTTAGGTGTAGGTTTGCTGGTCATCGCCACGACACTCCCGTACTTGGCGACGCCCGTGCAAAACCTGTTTTTGGATGGCATAGAACGCGCGCGGCTGATGCCGCGGACGTGGTCGCAGCGCCCCCCGACGGCTCCGCCGGCAAGCTTGCCGGTTAGACCTCCCGGGCCGCGGCCATAGCGAAATTCAATAGCCAGCCAGTGATTTTTGGTTTCCATGAGGCAATTATGCGCGTATCATGGAGGCTCCCCGGGAGAACAACGCAATGACTTCGATCGTTACCAGTTTCACAACCGACCAGATCATCAGTCTCACGACTGCGCAGATCGGCCTGTTCACGACCGAAGACATGCAGGCGCTCAGTTCCGACCAGGTCGGCGTGATGAGCTCGGCCCAGGTGCGCGCCATCAGCACGCTGCAACTGAACTTCCTGAGCACCGACGGCCTGGTCGGCCTGTCCACCGACAACGTCCCCACCCTGACCCAGCAGCAGGTCGGCGCGCTCAACAGCGACCTGATCGCCGCCCTCAGCACCAGCCAGATGGTGGCGCTCAGCACCCGCGAGATGCAGGCGCTGAACAGCCGTCAGCTCAACCTGCTGAACTCCGACCAGGTCGCCGCGCTGGAAACGGTGGACCTGCGCGCGCTGTCGACCCTCCAGCTGGGCGCGCTCGGCTCGGACCAGGTCGCCAGCCTGACCACCGCCCAGCTCGGTTCGCTGGCCACCCAGCAGCTGCGCGCCCTCAGCACCAGCGCCGTGCAGGCGATCGGCACCGACCAGGTGCTGTCGCTGGCCACCGCCCTGCTGGGGCAGCTGACCACCAGCCAGCTCAACGCCCTGACGCAAGGCCAGCTGGCCGCCATCACCACCGACCAGATCGCCGGCCTGAGCTCGCTGCAGGTGAGCCTGCTGGCGACCGCCTCGCTGGCCAGCCTCGGCAGCGACCAGGTGGGCGCGCTGGAGACCCGCGACTTGATCGGCCTGAGCAGCGGCCAGGTGGCCGCCCTGGGCGCGCTGCAACTGGCCGGCCTGAACAGCGACCAGCTGCACGCGCTGCGCAGCAACGAGATCGCCGCCCTCACCACCGACCAGCTGCCGCTGCTGGGCACGGCCCAGCTCAATGCGCTGAGCTCGCTGGCACCGCTCAATTCCGCCCAGGTCGGCGCGCTCACCACCGAACAGGTCAACGCGCTGACCACCCGCACCATCGCCGCGCTCGGCAGCGCCCAGCTGGCCGCGCTCAACGCCGGCCAGGTGCAGGCGCTGGGCAGCGACCAGCTCATCGCGCTGTCGACCGCCCAGGTGGCGGCCCTGAGCAGCGCCGTGCTGGCCGCGCTGACCACCGACCAGATGCCGTTCATCGAAACGCGCGACATCGGCGCGCTGACCCCGGCGCAGATCCGCGCCCTCGGCAGCGACCAGCTGGCGGCGCTCACCACCGACCAGGTCGCCGCGCTGAGCACGGCCGCCGAGGCCGCCCTGCTGCCCGAGCAGCTGGCCGCGCTGGGCACCGGCCAGCTCAACGCGCTGCGCAGCGTGGCCCCGCTGAGCACGCTGCAAATCCAGGCGCTCGGCACCGACCAGATCGCCGGCCTGGACAGCAAGGCCATCGTCAACCTCAGCAGCGTGCAACTGGCCGCGCTGACCGCCGCCCAGGTGCAGGCGCTGGGCAGCGACCAGATCATCGAGATGACGGCGCTCCAGTACAGCAACCTGAGCAGCAACATGCTCAACGCCCTCACCAGCATCCAGATCGGCCTGATCGAGACGCGCGACATCGCCGCGCTGCGCGCCGCGCAGATCGCCCACCTGGCGACCGACCAGCTGGTGGTGCTGCTGAGCGACCAGTTCGTCGCGCTCAGCAGCAGCGCCATCGGCGCCCTCAGCACCGACCAGATCAGCGTGCTGACCACCGAGCAGCTGAACGCGCTGTCGACGCTGGCCGGCCTGTCGGGCAACCAGATCGCCTCCTTCACCACCGCGCAGCTGAGCTCGCTGTCGCTGCACAACCTGGGCACGCTGGCCAGCGGCCAGCTGCGGGTGCTGACCTCGGACCAGATCCAGTCGCTGACCACCGACCAGATCATCGCGCTGAGCGCGGCCCAGTTCCGCGGCCTGAGCACGGCCGCCATCGCGGCGCTGAGCACCGAGCAGGTGGCCGCCATCGAGACCGCCGACCTGGCCGGCCTCAACACCCAGCAGGTCAACAAGCTGGGCACGGCCCAGATCGCCGCGCTGAGCACCGACCAGATGTTCGCGCTGACCTCGGCCGAGACGGCCGCGCTGGGCACCGACCAGGTGCGGGCCCTGGACAGCGCCCAGATCGACGCGCTGCGCTTCCTGACCGCGCTGACCACGCGCCAGATCCGCGCGCTCACCACCGACCAGATCGGCAACATCACCACCATCGACCTGGCCAGCCTGACCACCCGCCAGTTCACCGGCTTCACCAGCGACCAGCTGCAGGCCTTGACCAGCGACCAGATCGTCGCGCTGAACTCGGCCCAGCTGGTGGCGCTGAGCACCGGCGCCATGGCCGTGCTGTCGACCGCCGCCATCGCCGCCATCGAGACGCGCGACATCCGCGCGCTGCGCACCGCCCAGATCGCCCAGCTGAGCACCGACCAGATCATGGCGCTGACCACCGGCCAACTGGCCGCGTTCACCACCGGCGAGATCCGCGCGCTGACGTCCGACCAGCTGTCCGTGCTCACCAGCGACCAGATCGTCGCGCTGTCGACGCTGGGCCCGCTGGTCACCAAGCAGATCGCCGGCCTGACCAGCGACCAGATCATGCAGCTGACCACGGACGACTTCGCGGCGCTGCAGACCAACCAGCTGGCCGCCTTCAACACCGACCAGGCCGCCGCGATCAGCAGCGACCAGGTGGTGGCGATGTCGACCGCGCAGGTGCGCTCGCTCAGCGCGGCCGCCATCGCCGCGCTCGGCACCGACCGCATCGCCGCGCTGCGCAACGCCGACCTGGTCGCGCTGAGCACGCGCCAGGTGGCCGCGCTCACCCCCGCCCAACTGGCCGCGCTGAGCACGCAGCAGCTGCGGGTGCTCACCACCGCCGAGATCGCCGCGCTGACGCTGGGCCAGATCGCCGGCCTGAGCAACGGCCAGATCGACGCCCTGGCCACGCTGGCCGCGCTGACCACCGCGCAACTGGCCGGCTTCAGCACCAACCAGCTGGCCGCGCTGAACCTGCCCGACCTGCGCTCGCTGAGCTCGAAACAAATCCACGCCCTCGGCACCGACCAGCTGGTGGCGCTGACGGTCGGCCAGATCGCCGGCATGACCACGGCCCAGCTGCGCGGCATCGCCGCCGGCGACATCGGCGCGCTCACCACCGGCCAGATCGCCGCGCTGACCAACACCGAGCTGGCCTCGCTGAGCACCAAGCAGCTGGCCGGCCTGGGCACCGACCAGATCGTCGTGCTCAGCACGCTCCAGATCGCCGCGCTGACCACCCAGGAGATCGCCGCCCTCAGCACCGACCAGAAGGCCGTGCTGAGCAGCGACCAGATCGCCGCGCTGAGCTCGCTGGCCAGCTTCACGCCGGCCGCCATCGCCGCCCTCACGACCACCCAGATCGCCTCGCTGCCGCCGGCCGTCCTGGCCGGCCTGACCACGCGCCAGATCACCGCGCTGACCTCCGACCAGATCGCCGTGCTGACCACCGACGAACTGGCGGCGCTGTCGACCGCCCAGTTCCGCGCCCTCACCACCGACCAGATCGCCGCGCTGACGACCGGCCAGGTGCCGGCCATTCCGCTGGCCGACGTGCGCGCGCTGTCGACCCGCCAGGTGGCGGCGCTGACCACCGACCAGCTGAGCATGCTGACGCCGTCGCAGTTCGGCGCCCTGAGCACCGTCGACATCGCCAACCTCAGCACGCAGCAGATCGCCGCGCTGTCGCTGGCCCAGGTGGCCAGCTTCGCCTCGCTGGCGCCGCTGACCAGCAAGCAGATCGCCGCCCTCACGACCACCCAGATCGCCAGCCTGGCGCTGGCCAAGATCGCCACGCTCAAGACCAGCCAGATCGCCGGCCTGACCAGCGTCCAGGTGGGCGCGCTCACCACCGACGAGATCGTCGCGCTGAGCACCGCCCAGGTGCGCAGCCTGAACGCCGCCACCCTGGCCGCGCTGTCGCCGGCGCAGGTGGCCGCGATCGAGGTGGTGGACATCGCCGCGCTGGGCACCAACCAGGTCACCGCGCTGTCGAGCGACCAGATGGCCGCGCTGACCGCCGGCCAGTTCGCCGCGCTCAGCACCCGCACCCTGGCCAGCCTGACCACCGACCAGGTGGCCGGCCTGCTGCTGGCCCAGATCGACAGCCTGGCCTCGCTGGCGCCGCTGACCACCAACCAGGTCGGCGCGCTCACCACCGACCAGATCGTCAGCCTCGGCCTGGCCCAGATCGCCACGCTGGGCAGCCGCCAGCTCAACGCGCTGGCCAGCGCCCAGCTGCAGGCGCTCACCGCCGCCCAGATCGTCGCGCTGGAGACCGCGCAAATCCGCGGCCTGAGCGCGGCCACGCTGAACACGCTCTCCACCGACCAGATCGTCGCGATCGAACTGGTCGACATCGCCGCGCTGCGCACCGCCCAGGTGGCCGGGCTGAACACCACCCAGGTGGCCGCGCTCACGCTGGCCCAGCTCGGCGCCTTCACCTCGCAGGAGATCGCCGCGCTGACCACCGTCCAGCTGGGCGCGCTCACCACCGACCAGTTCGCCGCGCTGGGCAGCCTCGCCGGCCTCAACACGCGCCAGATCAGCGGCCTGTCGAGCGACCAGATCATCGCGCTGACGCCGGCCCAGGTGGCCGCGCTCAAGACCTCGCAGATCGCCGCCCTCAGCAGCACCCAGATCCGCTACCTCACCAGCGACCAGATCCCCGTGCTCAGCACGGCCCAGGTGCGGGCGCTGTCGGCCGCCGTCATCGCCGCGCTGACCACCGACCAGATCATGGACCTGAGCGGGCCCGACCTGGCCGCGCTCAAGACCAGCCAGCTGATGGCGCTGACCAGCGACCAGCTGGGCGCGCTGTCGCTGACCCAGTACGGCGCCCTGATCAGCAGCGAGGTGGCCGCGCTGACCACCAGCCAGCTGAGCGTCCTGACCAGCGACCAGATCGCCGCGCTGGCCAACCTGGCGGTGCTGACCACCAACCAGATCGGCAGCCTGACCACCGCCCAGCTGGCCACGCTGTCGGTGCCGCGCTTCGTCTCGCTGACCACGCGCCAGCTGGGCGCGCTGGGCAGCCGCCAGGTGGGCGGCATCAACACCGACCAGATCATGGCGCTGTCGACCGCGCAGATCCGCGCCCTCAACACCAGCCTGCTGACCGCTCTCAGCAGCGACCAGCTGGAGGCCATCCAGGCGCCGGACTTCGGCGCCCTGACCACCAGCCAGCTGCGCGCGCTGACCACGGCGCAGATGCAGGCGCTGCTGACCGACCAGCTGCACGCGCTGAGCTCGGCCGGCATCGCCGCCTTCACCCAGTCCCAGCTGGCCGCGCTCAGCAACGCCCAGGCCGCCGCGCTGGGCAACCTGGCCGACTACTCGACGCTGCAGATCGCCGCCATGTCGACCAGCCGCATCGCCGGCCTGTCGCTGCTGGACATCGACCTGCTGAGCACGCGCCAGATCGGCGCCCTGTCGTCGACCCAGGTGTCGGTGCTGAGCAGCGACCAGATCATCGAACTGAGCGGCGCCCAGGTGGGCGCGCTCAGCGCCGCCGCGCTGGCCGGCCTGAGCACCGATCAGATCACCTACATCGAGGCGGGCGACATCGCCGCGCTCAAGTCGGCCCAGCTGCAGGCGCTCTCCAGCGCCCAGCTGCAGGCGCTCACCAGCGACCAGATCGGCGCGCTGACCACGCGCGAGGTGGCCGCGCTCAAGGCCAGCCAGATCCCCCTGCTGACCGCCAGCCAGCTGGCCAACCTGGCCGGCATCGCCGGCCTGACCTCGGCGCAGATCCGCGCGCTGGGCTCCGAGCAGATCGCCGCGCTGCTGCCGGACCAGATCGCCGCGCTGCGCACCGCCCAGATCGCCGCGCTGAGCAACACCCAGATCGTCAACCTGAACAGCGACCAGATCATCGCGCTGACCACCGCCGACATGCTGGCGCTGAACACGCGCAGCCTGGCCGCGCTGACCCCGGCCCAGATCGTCGCGATCGAGCTGGCCGACGTCGCCGCGCTGCGCTCGGCCCAGCTGTCGTCGCTGACCACCGACCAGCTGGCCGCGCTGACCACCGACCAGGTCGCCGTGCTGGGCAGCAACGCCATCAACGGCCTGACCGTCAACCAGGTGCGCGCGCTGACCACCGACCAGATCGTCAACCTGACGGCCGGGCAGGTGGCCGCCCTGTCGACCCGGGCCATCGCCACGCTCAATTCCGACCAGTTCGCCGCGATCGAAGTGGGCGACCTGGCCGCGCTGCGCACCCAGCAGATCCGCGCGCTGACCTCCAGCGAACTGATCAACATGACCACCAACCAGCTGACCGCGCTCAGCACCGCGCAGATCGCCGCGCTGAGCACCGCCCAGCTGAACTACCTGACGCCGGACCAGTTCCTGCTGCTCGGCTCGCTCGGCTCGCTCAACACCAACCAGGTGTCGACGCTGACCACCGACCGCATCCAGGCCCTGACCGACGACCAGCTCGGCGCGCTGAGCACCGCCCAGCTGACCGCGCTGACCAGCCGCCAGCTGCAAGCGTTCAACACCCACCAGATCCAGCAACTGACGGTGGCGCAGTGGCGCGCGCTGAGCACCTCGGCGCTGCGCGGCCTGTACAGCGACCAGATCACCGCGATCGAGGTGGAGGACCTGTCGGGCCTGAAGACCAGCCAGATCGCCTCGCTGAGCACGCTGCAAATCTCGCAGCTCACCCTCGACCAGTTCGGCGCGCTCACCACGGCCGAGGTGGCCTCGCTGACCGCGGCCCAGGCCAAGGCCCTGACCACCGACCAGCTCAACGGCCTGGCCACGCTGGCCGGCCTGACCACGCTGCAGGTCGGCGCGTTGACCACCGACCAGCTGGTCGCCCTCAACGGCGACCACATGGCGACGCTGCGCACCGCGCAGATCGCCGCGCTGACCAAGAACCAGCTGCAAGCCTTCACCACCGACCAGGTGGTCAACCTGAGCACCGCGCAGGTGCGCGCGCTGAGCGTGGCCGCGCTGGCCGGCCTGAGCACCGACCAGATCCAGCTCATCTCGCTCGACGACATCCCGGCGCTCAGCAGCATGCAGTTGAACGCGCTGACCAAGGCCCAGTTCACGGCCCTGACGCTGGGCCAGATCGCCAGCCTGGCGACGCTGCAGATCGCCTCGCTGAGCCCGGCCGACATCACCGCCCTGAGCACCCAGCAGATCAACACGCTGAGCACGCTGGGCGTGCTCAACGCCGGCCAGGTGGCGGCGCTGACCTCCGACCAGCTGGGCGGCATCGACGTCGACCACTTCGCCACCTTGCGCTCGGCGCAGATCGCCGCGTTCACGCTGCGGCAGATGGCGCTGCTGACCACCGACCAGCTGGGCGCGCTGAGCACCCAGCAGGCGCGCGGCCTGAACATGACCATCCTGGGCACCGACCAGATCGCCGCGCTGAACGTCGACGCGGTGGCCGCGCTGACCACGGCGCAGCTGCAAACGCTCAAGACCAGCCAGATCGGCGCCCTCACCGGCCCCCAGTTCGCCGCGCTGTCGACCCGTTCGCTGGCCTCGCTGGCGGTCACGCAGATCCGCGGCCTGAGCACCGACCAGCTGACCGCGCTCGGTTCGCTGAGCGCCTTCACCGCCAACCAGATCACCGGCTTCAGCTCCGACCAGATCGTCGGCCTGTCGGCCGACATGATCAACAGCCTGCGCACCGCGCAGATCGCCGCGTTCGGCTCGACCCAGTCGCTGGGCCTGACCACCACGCAGATCTCCTCGCTCGCCCCGACGCTGGTGGCATCGCTGTCGGTGGCGGCGATCAACGCGCTGAGCGCCGACCAGATCCACGCGCTCGACGGCAACGACATCGTGGCGCTGAAGACCGCGCAGCTGTCGGGCCTGAGCTCGACCACCATCACCAACTTCTCGCTCGACCAGGTGGCCGCGTTCTCGACCGCGCAGATCCGTTCGCTCAAGGGCACCCAGATCAAGGCCTTCACGCTGGAGCAGATCGCCGCGCTGACGGTGGGCGAGATTTCCGCGCTGGCCTCGACCCAGGTGTGCGCGCTGACCGCCGAGCAGCGCGCCGCGCTGACCGCCGATCAGCTGGCGGTGCTGCCGGCCGGCAGCCCGGTGATCCTCGACCTGAACGGCGACGGCATCGCCACGCTGGGCATCGAAGCCGGCGTCAAGTTCGACCTGTACGCCGACGGCGAGCGCATCAACACAGGCTGGGTCGGCCGCGGCGACGGCCTGCTCGCGCTGGACCGCAACCACGACGGCCTGATCAACGACGGCAGCGAGCTGTTCGGCACCGCCACCAATCTGGCCGCCGGCGGCAAGGCCAGCGACGGCTTCGCCGCGCTGGGCGACCTGGACAGCAACCACGACGGCGTGGTCGACAGCAAGGACGCGCAGTTCGGCGACCTGCGGGTGTGGATCGACGCCAACGCGGACGGCGTCAGCCAGGAAGGCGAGCTCAAGACATTGAACGCGCTGGGCATCGCCAGCCTGACGGTCCAGGCCGACAAGGTAAGCGAGCTCGACAACAACAACTGGATCGGCCGGCGCTCCAGCTACACCGGCACCGACGGCGTGGCGCACCAGGCGGCCGACGTCTGGTTCCTGGCCAGCCGGGCCGCGCAGACCAGCGCGCTGACGCAGGCGATCGCCGGCTACGGCCAGCAAGCCGTCGCGGGCGACAGCGGCGGAGGTGGACAGCTGACGCAACCGGCCGCGCCCGGCCTGGCCGGCAATGTCGCCGCGCTCACGGAGCAGCTCAAGCAATACGACGCCACCACCGGCCTGAGCGGCAGCGCCACGGCCGGCGAGCAAGACTGGTTCCGCAAGCCCACCACCGCCACCGGCCTGCTCGCCGCCAAATAAAATGGGGGCAAGTCCGACATTCGGACACTAAAATTGGGGTCAAGTCTGACATTCGGACACGAACTCAGCTGTAGCACGGCGCTACTGCTGAGTTCGTGTCAACAATCGACAACAAACGGTTGGGGCGCAATGCTACGGTAAAGCTCGTGTCCGAATGTCAGACTTGACCCCAAAGTTGCTTCCTGGATTGGCCACAAAAAAGCCCCGAGCGCGCAAGCGTCGGGGCTTTTTTCATGGCGGCGCCGTAGGCGCCGGGATCAGGTGATGTAGTTGAACAGCGATAGCCCAGCCAGGCTCTTGAACGATTTCTGCGCCGCGTCCAGCGTGGTCTGCTGCTGCGTGAACAGCGAGATCGCCTTCACCGTGTCGACGTCCTGCAAGTCCGACAGCGTGGTGGCGTACTGCAGATTCAAATCGTCGCCGGAACTGTCCAGGTAGTCCAGCTCCTTCAGCCGCGATCCCACCTCCGACTGGATCGACAGCAGATTGTCGGTGGCGTTGTCGATGTTCATGTGCGCCTGGTTCAGCTTGTTGTTCAGGCTGGCCTGCCCCGCCGCGCCGTCGCCCGGCGCGCGCAAGGCGGCGATCAGGTCGGTCACCGTGGTGAAGATCGATTGCTTGGTGCTCGGCTGCACCGTGAAGTTGTCGAGGTCGGCCGGGTCGCCCTTGACGTCGAACTGCACGCCGTCGAAGGTGATGTTCTGCCCGCTGACGTAGGGCTGCGGCACGGCCGGCACCGGCGCCGGCGGCACCGGCTGGTTCAGCGTCAGGTCGGTGACGGTGTAGGTGGTCACCTTGGGCGTGCCCGGCGTGGCCGGCACCACCTGGAAATCCACCTGGTACTTGTGGCCGGTCAGCTGGGTCGCGTCCTTGACCGAGCCGGCGCTGATGATGCCCGAACCGCCGCGCGTGAAGTTGGCCGGATCGGCGCCGGTGACGAAGGTGCCGTTGCCGGTCGCGTTGTTCTCGAACACCGACTCGCCGGAATCGCTGATCGGCAGCTTGCGGGTCGAGCCCACCTGCAGCTCGCGCTGCCCCTGGTCGCCCTGGTAGGCGGCGCCGGTGGCGGTCTGCGTGAACGGCAGGGTGGTCGACTTGTAGCCGGAGAACACATAGCCGCCCGTGCCGTCGGCGGTGTTGGCCTGGCCCAGCAGGTCGGCCAGACGCCCCTCCAGTTCGGTCGCCAGCGACTCGCGGTCCTTCTGCGTCATGCCGCCGTTGCCGGCGTTGACGGTCAGCGTCTTGATGTCCTGCAGGATCGAGGTCGAGCTGGCCAGCGCCACCGTCTCCAGCGACAGCGTGCCCTTGGCGTTGGAACGGTTGGTCACCAGCTGAGTGTTGATCGACTGCGACTGCGTCACTTCCAGCGCGCGCGCGGTGGCGATCGGATCGTCGGCCGCGGTCAGGTTCTTGCGGTTGGTCGCCAGTTGCTGCTGGGTGCGGGCCAGCGCGGTCTGCAGCGTGCCGATCTGGCCGACACCGACGTCGTAGATCGTCTTGGAACTGATACGCATGGTCATGATAATTACCTAATGTTGAGCAGGACATCAAACAACGTGCTGGCGACCTGCATCACTTTGCCGCTGGCCTGGTACGCCTGTTGATAGCGTAACAGATTTGCCGCCTCCTCATCCAGGTTCACACCGGAGACGCTCTGCTGCTGCGTGGTGGCCTGGGCCACGGCGGCGTCGGCGGCCGAGCCGCTGATCTGCGCCTCGCGCGCCTTGTTGCCGACGAAGTTGACCATCTGCGCGTAGGTGGTCTGGTAGGTGGCGTTGCCGTTGTCGAGGATGTTCTTGGTCTGCAGCCCGGCCAGCAGGGCGCCGTTGCGGCTGTCGCCCACGCCGCTGACGTTGGGCCCGACGGTGAACGTGTCGAGGTCGGCCGGCGTGCCGCTGATGTTGAAGTTGACCCCGCCGAAGCTGATCGCCGCACCCGGGGTGTAGGGCACGCTCGGCGTGCCGGCCGGGTACACGGTGGCCACGCCGTTGACCGTCACCGTCACGTCCTGCGCCGGCGGGAAACCCGACAGCGAACCGCTGGCCTTGTCGTAGGTCAGCGTGACCGGCGCCGCCAGCGCGTTGCCCGGCGTCAGGTAAGCGGGATCGACCGTGCCGGCGCTGATCTTGGCGTTGCCGGCGTTGGTGGTCGGCGCGGCGGTGGCGATCGGCGCCGCCAGCGCGATCTTGGTGCGGTCGGTGATGGCGACCTTGAAGTCGTTCGCCGCGTTGTAGGTCGGCCGCACCAGGAAATTGTCCTTGGCCTGCGGCGCCCCGGTGATCGTGTAGTCGACGCCGTCGATGGTTTGCGGCACCGTCTGCGGGAAGGGGTTGATCTGCGTGATCTGGCCGTCGCTGAGGCGGGTGACGTTGAAATTGGTGCCGTCGAAATCCACGCTGTAGTCGCTGGCGGTGAGCTTGCTGGCGTCGGTGACCACCGCGCTGACGCTGGCCGTGCTGGCCTGCGAGTTGTGGCTGTTGACGCCGACATAGGCGTTGATCGGCCCGAAGAACGGCGTGCCCAGCGCGCCGTTCTGGTCCTGCCCCAGCACGTGCTGGGCGTTGAAGCTGACCGCCAGCCCGGCCGCGATCTGGCCCAGCGAGTTTTGCGCGCGGTCCATGGTGCCGTCGCGGAACGTGATCAGGCCGCCCAGCTGGCCACCGGTCAACACGCTGTCCGGCAAGGCGCTGAAGGCGCCGCTGGGCGACTGGTAGCCCACCGTCACGCGGCTGGCGTCGGTCGGCGAGGTCGAGGTCGCCAGCTGGAAGGCGGTGTTGCCCACCACCAGCGGCTGGCCGGTGCCGAACTCCACCGTCAGCGTGTTGTTGTCGCCGGGGATGACGGTGGTCTTGACCAGCTTGTTGAGCTCGGTCAGCATCTGGTCGCGGTGGTCCAGCAGGTCGTTGGGCGCCTTGCCGTCCACGCTCAGGCCGGCGATGGTGTTGTTCAGGGCGGCGATCTCCTTGGCGAAGGAGTTGATCTCGCCGACGTTGGACGTGATCTGGCCGTTGACGCCGGAGGCGATCTCGGTCAGCCGCGCGCTCAAGCCCTGGAAGCGCCCGGCCAGCGAACTGGCGCTCGACAGCATCGCCTGGCGCGACGCGGCCGAGGCTGGATTCGACGTGGCGTCCTGCACGCCGTTGAAGAAGTCCTGCAGCGCCGGCGACAGGCCGGCGGTGGGATCGGCCAGCAGGTTGTCGACCTGGCTGATCTGCTTGGTGTAGGCGTCCAGCGAGGCCTGGCTGGACTCGGCGTTGCGCAGCTGCACCGCGAGGAAGTTGTCGTAGTAGCGGCGCACGGCCGACACCTCGGTGCCGCTGCCGACGAAGCCGAAGCCCTGGTCCTGGGTCGCGGTGTCGGACTGGATGGCGGCCTGGCGGCTGTATCCCGCAACACCAGCGTTGGTGATGTTGTTGCCGGTGGTCGACAGACCTACCTGGGCCGCCAACAAACCGCTTTTGCCGATGCTGAGAAGTGACATGATGTTTTTACTCTATCTGTAAGGTGGTAACGGCAGGCCGCCGCCAAACTTGACTAGCCGGCCAGCGAGCGCTTGATGATGCTGGTCAGCTTGTTCGCGTAATTCGGGTCGGTGGCGTAGCCCGCCTTCTGCAAGCCGTGCGCGAAGCTGCTGGCGTCGCCCGCGCTGGCCAGCACCTTCTCGTAGCGCGGATTGCTGGCCAACAGCTTGGCGTAGTCCTTGAAGCTGTCGCTGTAGCTGTCGTAGGCGCGGAAGCGCTCGACCTTGGTCTGCGCCTTGCCGTTGACATATTCGGTGGTGGTGGCCTCGACCACCTTGCCCTTCCAGTCGCCGCCGGCCTTGATGCCGAACAGGTTGTGGCTGTTGCTGCCGTCGCGGCCCTTGATCTCGCGCTTGCCCCAGCCGCTCTCCAGCGCCGCCTGGCCCAGCATGAACTTGGCCGGGATGCCGGTGGCGCGGCTGGCCTCCTCGGCGTCCGCCCCGAGCTTTTGCTGGAAGCTGCGCACGTGCGCCGCCTGGCTGCCCTTGACCGTGGCCGGCACCGCGCTGTTGTCGTCCACCGAGCCGGCCGCCCCCACCGCGCCGGCGCCGCCGGCCGCCGCGATGGCGCGCTGCAGCTTGGCGTCCATCAGGCTGGCCAGGCCGCCGAAGCTGCCGCCGTTGGCGCCGCTGCCGGTGTCGCCGGCCTCGTTGCCGATCGCCAGCGCCTGCTTGTCGGCGGTCTTGGACAATTGACGGATCAGCATGTCCGACAGGCCGATGCCCTTCTTGGCGATGTTCTGGCTGGTCTGCTGGTCCAGCATGGTGGTGAACATCTTGGTCTGCTGGCTGTCCATCATGCCGTCCTGCGGCGTGGCCTCGCGCATGCTCTTCATCATCATGTTGACGAACATGGCTTCGAACTGCGTGGCGGCCGTCTTCAACGCCTCCGGGCTGCCGGCCTTGGCCGACTGCCGCAGGCTGCCCATGTCTTTGACGTCGAGGGCGAACTTGCTGCTGAGGTCGTTGGAGGTGTTTGGACTGGTCATGATGCGCCCCGCTTAAATGATTTCCAGCTCGGCGCGCAGCGATCCGGCCGCTTTCATCGCCTGCAAAATGGCCAGCAGATCCTGCGGCGTGGCGCCGATGGCGTTGAGCGCCTTGACCACGTCGGCCAGCGAAGCGCCGCCCTTGACCAGCATGACCTTGCCGCTGTCGGCCTTGATGCCCACCTGCTGGTTGGGCGCGACCACGGTGCGCCCGCCCGACAGCGGATTGGGCTGGCTGATCTGCGGATCGGCCGTCACCGAGATCGACAGGTTGCCGTGCGAGATGGCGCAGGTGTCGAGCGTGACGGCGCGGTTCATCACCACCGAGCCGGTGCGCGCGTTCATGATCACCTTGGCCGGCTGCTCGGCCGGGTTGACCTGCATGTCCTGCAGGGTGCCGATGAAGCTCACGCGCTGGTCGCTGCTGCTGGGCGACTGCACGCGGATCACGCGGCTGTCCAGCGCGTACGCGATGCCGGGACCGTATTTGTCGTTGATCACCTCGACCACGCGGCTGGCGGTGGCGAAGTCGGCGGTGTTCAACTCCAGCTTGATGAAGTTGCCCTCGCCCAGGCTGGAGGCCACCGCGCGCTCGACCGTGGCGCCGCCGGAGATCTTGCCCACGCTCAGGTGGTTGACGGTCAGCGAGCTGCCGCCCGCGCCGCCGGCCGCCACGCCCACGCCGCCCACCAGCACATTGCCCTGGGCCATGCCGTAGACCTGGCCGTCGGCGCCCTTGAGCGGCGTCATCAAGAGCGTGCCGCCGCGCAGGCTCTTGGCGTTGCCCATCGACGAGACGGTGATGTCGAGCGTCTGGCCCGGCTGCGCGAACGGTGGCAGCGAGGCCGTCACCATCACGGCGGCGACGTTCTTCAATTGCAGCGAGGTGCCCTGCGGCAGGTTCACGCCCAGCTGCTGCAGCATGGAGACCACGCTCTGCACGGTGAACGGGGTCTGCGTGGTCTGGTCGCCGCTGCCGTCGAGGCCGACGACCAGGCCGTAACCGATCAGCTGATTCTGCCGCACGCCGGCGATGCTGGCCAGGTCGCGCAGACGCTCGGCCTGTGCCGGCTGCGCCAGCAACGAGACCGCCACCAGCGACAGCGCCGCCAGCCTGCGCGCGCCCTGCATGATTGATTGAGTGCTGTCCATGGTCGCCATCAGAAAGGTAACAGGCTTTGGAAGAAGCGCGACGCCATCGACGCCATCTCGGCGCGGTCGATCTGGCTGTTGGTGCGGTACTCGACCTTGGCGTCGGCCACGGCGGTCGACTGCACCGTGTTGCCGGTGGCGATATTGTCGGGATTGATCATGCCGGAGAAGCGGATGAACTCCACGCCCTTGTTCATCGCCACCTGCTTCTCGCCTGCCACGATGAGGTTGCCGTTGGCCAGCACCTCGACCACGGTCACGCCCATGGTGCCGGTGAAGGTGTTGCTGGCCGACTGGTTGTCGCCGTCGGCGTACTTGCTGGCGTTGTTGGCGCTGAGCGTGGCGCCGAAGGTCGATTGCAGCGGATGCGGCACGCTGGCGCTGACGCTGCCGGACTTGTTGCCCGAGCTGGCGCCGGCTTTCACGGCCGAGGTTTTCTCGGTGATGACCAACGTCAGCACATCGCCCACGTGGCGCGCGCGGCGGTCCTCGAAGATGGGACGGAAGGCGGCGTTCTGGTAGATCGCGCCGTTGGAGGGCGCCGTCTGCAGCTGCTCGCTGGTCAGCGGACGCGCCGTCATCGGCATCTGCACGATGGAGGTCGGGGTGGTCATGCAGCCGCTCAGGCCGATGGCGGCGGCGACGATGGTGATGGCGTATTTCATGCTCTGCTCCTTACATCTGCGACAGCTTGGCCAGCATCTGGTCGGAGGTCGTGATGGCCTTCGAATTGATCTCGTAGGCGCGCTGGGTCTGGATCATATTGACCATCTCCTCGACCACGTTGACGTTCGAGGTTTCCACATAGCCCTGCATGATGACGCCGGTGCCGTTGGTGCCCGGGGTGTTGGTCTGCGGATTGCCGGAGGCGCCGGTCTCGACGTACAGGTTCTCGCCCTTCGATTCCAGCCCGGTCGGGTTGATGAAGGTCGACAGCTGGATGCTGCCGATCTGCTGCGGCGCCACCTGGCCCGGCAGCGTGACCGAGACGGTGCCGTCGCGGCCCACGGTGATCGATTGCGCGGTGATCGGGATGGTGATGGCCGGCTGCAGCACGAAGCCGCTGGAGGTGACCATCTGGCCGTTGTTGTCGCGCTGGAAGGAGCCGTCGCGGGTGTAGGCGGTGGTGCCGTCCGGCAGCAGCACGTTGAAAAAGCCGTTGCCGTTGACCATCAGGTCCTTGTCGTTGCCGGTCGACTGGGGATTGCCCTGGGTGTGGACCCGTTCGATCGCCACCGGCCGCACGCCGGTACCCAGCTGCATGCCCGACGGCAGATTGGTCTGCTGCGACGACTGCCCGCCCGGCTGGCGGATGTTCTGGTACAGCAGATCCTCGAACACCGCGCGCGACTTCTTGAAGCCGTTGGTGCTGACGTTGGCCAGGTTGTTGGACGTGACATCGAGCGCGGTCTGTTGCGCTTCCATGCCGGTCTTGGCGATCCACAGTGAACGTATCATGATGCTTCTCCCGTTGCTCGGACGGGAGCCGTCAAAAGCGACAGCTACTCATCCCACGCAACCATTATGCGGGAGAGGGCATCAACTCAAAGCGAGGATCTGGGTGGCTTTTGCGGCGTTATTCTCGGCGTTCTTCATCAGGCTCATTTGCATTTCAAACTGCCTTGCCAGGCTGATCATGTTGACCATGGAATCGACCGGATTGACGTTGCTGCCCTCGAGCGCGCCGTCGACCACGCGCACCGCCGGGTCGTTCTCGGCCGGCGTGCCGCTGACCTGCCGGAATAGGCCGTCGTCGCCGCGCACCAGGCCCTTGGGATCCGGGTTGACCAGCTTGATCCGCCCCAGCACATTGGCCGGGCCGGGCTTGAAATCGGTCGAGATGGTGCTGACCGTGCCGTCGCCGGCCACCGACACCGTGGTGTCGGGCGGGATGGCGATCGGGCCGCCGTCGCCCACCAGCGTCTGGCCGCTGGTCGTTTGCAGCAGGCCGTTCTCGCTGACCTTCAGGCTGCCGTTGCGGGTGTAGGCTTCCGAACCATCGGCCGACTGCACCGCGATCCAGCCCTGGTCGCGCACCGCGATGTCCAGCGCGCGCCCGGTGGTCTGGATCGGGCCGGCGCGCATGTCGGCGCCCACCGTGGAATCGACCACGAAGGCGCGCGTCTGCAAGCCCTCCGACACCACCGGCACGGCCCGGAACGTGTCGAGCTGGGCGCGGAAGCCGGTGGTGGTGGCGTTGGACAGGTTGTTGGCGACGGTGGCCTGCTGCTCCATCACGTGCCGCGCCCCTGTCATCGCGGTATAAACCAGGCGGTCCATGGCTTACCCGATTACCGGAGGTTGACCAGGGTTTGCAGCACCGAATCCTCGGTCTTGATGGTCTGCGCATTGGCCTGGTAGACGCGCTGCGCGGTGATCATGTTGACCAGTTCGGCCGTCAGGTCGACGTTCGACACTTCGACCGAGCTGGCGCGCAGCGAACCCATCGAGCCGGCGTTCGGCACCCCGACCTGCGGCGTGCCCGAGGCCGAGCTTTCCGCCCAGGCGTTGTTGCCCAGCGGGGTCAGGCCGTCGACGCTGGCGAAGTTGGCCATGGCGATCTGCCCCATCGGACGCGACTTGCCGTTGCTGTACTGGCCCAGGATCACGCCGTTGGCGTCGATGGCGTAACGCTGCCACGAGCCGGCCGAGTAGCCGTTCTGCACCGAGCCCAGGTCGTTGGTGACGCTGCCGTACTGGGTGGTCTTGTCGAACGTGGTGGCGACCACCATCGGCTGCTGGGAGCCGGTATCGGGGAAGATCGGCAGGCTGATGTTGAACGGCAGCGTTTGCGGCGTCGGTTGCATCAAGGCCATCGCCTCGGGGTCCAGCACGCCGGTCTTGGTGAACAGCAGCGTACCGGCCTTGACGGCGGGCACCGTGATGGCGGCGGCCAGCTTGGCGTTGATCTGGTCCGGCGTCATGCCGGTGATCGAATTGCTGCCGGTCGGATCAAGCGCGGTCATGGCGGCATCCAGCGCGTCCAGCTGCGCCTGGGACGCGGCGGCTGGCGGCACCTGGGCCGCCGTCTTCATCGAATCATGAGCCGCTTGCGCATAGGTGAACGCGGCGGCGGCGATCGCGGCCGGGTCCGGCGGGGTCGCGCGCACCGCGTCGTTGTACGCGCTGCGGGCGGCCTTCACGGTGGCATCAAGATTGATCGCCGCGGCCACGCCGCCGGAAACGATTTCCTTGTTGTCGGCCGCCGCGTACACGTCCCAGGTGTTGGCGTCGGTCTTGACGTAGTAGGTCGTCATGATGTGCGAAGTGCCCAGGCTGTCGAACACGTTCAGCACGGTCTGCTTGTTGTAGCTGGTCGGATCACCGGCGTCGAACGGGATCGTGGCCGGCACCTTCTCCGCCGAGCTCAGGTTCAGCTGGAAGTTGGCGGTGGTGGTTTGCACCGGCGTCAGGTCGGACTTGTCCAGCGTCAGCGGGGTCGGCGCGCCCAGCTGGATCACACCGGCCGCGTTCGACAGGTAGCCGGTCAGCACCGCGCCCTGCGCGTTGACCAGCGTGTGGGTGTTATCTTCATGGAACTGGCCGTTGCGCGAGTACTGCACCGCGCCGTTCACCACTTCGCGGAAGAAGCCGCCGCCGTTGATCGAGATGTCCAGCGGATTGTTGCTGGTCTCGATATTCCCCTGCGTGAATTGCTGGGCCAGCTTGGCGGTCGTCACACCGATGCCCGGGTTGTTGCCCGACACGCCGTTCAGCGAGTTGGCGTACAGGTCGGCGAACTGCGCCTGCGAGCCCTTGAAGCCAACGGTGCTGGCGTTGGCGATGTTGTTGCCGATGACGTCCAGCGATTTGGATGCTGCGTTCAGGCCGCTAAGTCCTTGTTGGAACATGGTATTCCCCTATGCTAGGTGTGACGTGTGAACTGCGTTACAAAACTTCTTTGATATCGGACATCGCGAACTGTCCGAGCGAGGTATTCAATTTGACGCCGCCGCTGCCGGTCGACACGCTGGCCACCGCCGCCAGCTGCAGCGGCGTGGCGTCGGTCAGGGTCTTGCCGGCGCTGACCGCCTTCACCGTGAAGGTGTAGCTGCCGGCCGGCGCGGTGGTCTTGGCGTCGGTGGTGCCGTCCCAGGTGATCGGGTAGGTGCCGACGTCGGTGCTCTTCATGCTCATGGTACGCACCACGGCGCCGCTCTTGTCCTGGATCGAGATCGTCACGCTCTCGGCCGGCGAGGCCAGGTCGATGCCGAACACGCTGGTGCTGGTGGTCGTGCCGGCGCTGTCGGTGCTGGTCGTCAGGTCGACGCCCTTGCCCGCCACCAGCACGCCCTTGCCGATCAGGTTGGTCGCGGTCAGCGATTGCGAGGCGGCCTGGTCGGTGCGCAGCGATTCCAGCGTGGCGTTGACCTTGTTGATGCCGGTCACCGTCGACAGCTGGGCCAGCTGGCTGGTCATGGCCGCGTTGTCCATCGGGTTCAGCGGGTCCTGGTTCTTCAGCTGCGTCACCAGCAGCTTCATGAACTTGTCCTGGTCCGCGCCGACGTCGTCGGTGGACTTGGTGGTGCTGCCGGTGTTGGTGGTGTTGATCGGCGCCGCTACGGGCGTGTCGATCACTGCGCTGATGGTCATGATGTCCTCTTATGAATTACTGGCCGATGGTCAGGGTTTTAAGCAGCAGCGTCTTGGCCGCGTTCATCGTCTCGACGTTGGTCTGGTAGGAGCGCGAGGCCGACAGCATGTTGACCATCTCGTCGACCACGTTCACGTTGGGCATGGTCACATAGCCCTTGTCGTCGGCCATCGGATGCTTGGGGTCGTACATCTGCTTCATCGGCGACTGGTCTTCCACCACCTGCTTGACCCGCACCCCGGTCGAGGCCCCGCCGTCGGTCGGCGTGGTGGCCTCGAACACCACCTGGCGCGCGCGGTAGGCCTCGCCGCTGGCGCTGGTGGCGCTGTCGGCGTTGGCCAGGTTGGACGCCACCACGTTGAGCCGTTGCGCCTGGGCGCTCATGGCCGAACCTGAAACATTGAAAATATTAAACAGCGACATGATCAGCTACCTCCCTGTATCGCCGCCATCATGGTTTTGATCTGGGCGTTGATTGCGGTGATGCCAGCCTCGTAGCGGATGGCGTTGTCGGCGAACTGGTTGCGTTCCACATCCATGTCGACCGTGTTGCCGTCGACCGCGCCCTGCACCACGCCGCGGTACAGCAGCGGCGTGCCGTCCGCCATCGTCGTACCGTCTTGCAGGGGGTTGGGGTAATGCTTGCTGGCGGTGGTCTTCAAGGTGGCGTTGGCGCTGGGGCTGGCCTTGTCCAGCGCGGCCTGCATGGCGCTGGAAAAATCGATGTCGCGGGCCTTGTAGTTGGGCGTGTCGCCGTTGGCGATGTTCGAGGCGAGCACGCTCTGCCGCTGAGAGCGCAGGCTCAGCGCGGCTTCGTTAAAGCGCAGGTAATCGTCGAGTTTCCCAACCATGGCAGCTCCCAATGGACGCACTTGTTATGACAGGATCGATGATACGGAGTTGCCGGCGGTAACGATCCGGCGATAAGCCACTGCTTTTCGGTCCTATTCAAGGCTTCAAGTCCAGGCTGCCAGACTATGATGGCAATATTGAAGGGGACTCACACGCCATGAAACGACTGCTCATCACCGCCGCCCTGCTGGCCCTGTTGCCGGCGGCCCACGCCCAGCAAGCGCCGCTGCGCCAGGACGCCGCCGCGCTCAAGCGCAGCGTCGAACAATTCCTGCAGGTGCAAAGCGGCGGCCTGCCCGGCCAGGTGACGGTCGCCGTGGGCGCCATCGACCCGCGCATGAACCTGGCCGCCTGCCCCGATCCGCAGGCCTTCTTCATGCCCGGCGCGCGCGCCTGGGGCAAGACCACGGTCGGCGTGCGCTGTGCGACACCAACGGCCTGGACGGTATATATTCAAGCCACGGTCACCGTGGTCGGCGAGTACATCGCCAGCGCCGCCCCGCTGGCCCAGGGCCAGGCCATCGAGGCCAGCCAGCTGGTGACCTTGAAGGGCGACCTGACCGCGCTGCCGGCCGGCATCGCCACCGACATGGGCCAGGTGATCGGCCGCAGCACCAATATTTCACTGCCGCCGGGCACCCCGCTGCGCCTCGATACGCTGCGCAGCAAGCCGGTGGTGCAATCCGGGCAACTGGTGCGGCTGGTTTCCAGCGGCAACGGCTTCAGCGTCTCGGCCGAAGCCCGCGCCATGAGCACGGCCGGCGACGGCCAGGTGGTCCAGGTAAAAACTTCCGGTGGGCAGCAAATCACCGGGATCGCCAAGGCGGGCGGACTGGTGGAGGTGGCGTTTTGACGGAACGCCGGGGATCTTGCGGTAAAGCAACGCTAAAGTTTTGCGCGCGGCCGCCGTTATAGAGTCAGATCCCGGAGTTTCGTACTCCTACCAGAGAAGGATAATGCTGTGAAAATCAACGATACATTGAAGAGCACGACCGGCTTGCCGTCGTCGACCCCGGCTTCCACCTCGACCGCGCGCGGCGCGGACAAGGCGGCCGCCCCGGCGACACCCGCAACGTCCGACAACGTGCGCCTGTCGCCGCAAGGCCAGGCATTGGCGGCCAGTGCGGCCGGCGGCGCCAACGCTGTGTTCGATACCAAAAAGGTCGAGCGCATCAAGCTGGCGATTGCCGACGGTCAGTTCCAGGTCAACTCGGAAAAAGTGGCGGATGGCTTGCTGGATACAGTCAAGGATCTGCTGCACTCTCGCAAACGATAGGTCTTACCATGTCAACCGCTACCCCGCTGAACAGCCTGCGCGAAGAAGAACAGATCATGACGACCCTGCTGGGCGTCCTGAAGCAGGAACAGCAACACCTGGTGGCGGCGGAAATCGACGGCCTGACGGCGGTCACCACGAAGAAATCGGCACTGGTCACGCAGATGACCCTGTTGTCGGCCCAGCGCCACCGCGCCCTGGGCAAGGCCGGCTACCCGGCCGAGGAAGCCGGCATGGATGCCTGGGTCGCCGCCAGCGGCGCCGACGCCGCCGAAGCCACCGCCCTGTGGCAGGCGCTGCAGCACCACGCGCGCGAAGCCAAGGAACTGAACCGCATCAACGGCATGCTGATCAACAAGCAGATGGGCCACACGCAAGGCGCGCTGCAGGCGCTGCGTCCGCAATCGGCCGGCGCCAACAATTTCTACGGCCCTGGCGGCCTGTCCACCACCCTGCCCCGCAGCCGCGGATTCCTGGCCGGCTGATCCAATTTTATCTATTGCTGGGCCGGCGCCTGCGTCGGCACTTCCGTCACCGTATCCGGAATACCGGACAAGATCGTGACCGCCACGCGGCGATTGCGCGCGCGGCCGATCGGATTGTCGTTCGACGCCACCGGCACGTTCGAGCTGAAGCCCACCGCCGTCAACCGTCCCGGCGCCACGCCGGCGTCGATGAACAGCCGCACCACGCTGCTGGCGCGCACCGCCGACAGCTCCCAGTTGGACGGGAACAGCGCGTTGCGGATCGGCTGGTTGTCGGTGTGGCCCTCCACCTGCACATTGTGGTCGTCGTTCTTGAGCAGGCCGGCCACGGCGCGCAGCGCCTCGGTCGATTCGCTGGTCAGGCGCGCGTCTCCCGGATCGAACAGCACCGAGGCGTTGATCTCGACGCTGACGCCGCGGCTGTTCTGCGTGACGCGCACCTTGCCCTCCTTGACCAGCGGCGCCAGCGTGGACAACAAGTCCTGCGCCAGCTTGGTCATCTGGGTTTTTTCCTTGCGCAGCAGTTCGGCGTGGCGGCGCAGGTTGGGATTGGGGATGGGCAGGTTGGGCACCTCGGTGGTGACCGGCTTGGCCGAGCCGGCGCCGCCGAAGGCGTCCCCCAGCGCGACCGACAGCACCTTGTAGCGGCCGATGTTGACCACCGAGATCGCGTACATGACGACGAAGAAGGCGAACAGCAGCGTGATGAAGTCGGCGTAGGAAATCAGCCAGCGCTCGTGGTTCTCCGGCTCGTCGTCGAACTTCCTGCGCGCGCGGCGGTTCTGCATGTCAGTGTTCCCGCATCAGCGTGGCGATGCGCTCGTCGATGACGCGCGTGTGGTCGCCGGTGGCGATGTCGTAGAACACGGCGGCGGCGATCTCCTGCTGGTGCACCGCCTGCGTGACGATGGCCTTGAGCTTGTTGGCGATCGGGTAGAAGAACAGGTTGGCCAGGCCGACCCCGTAGATGGTCGACACGAAGGCCACCGCGATGCCCGAGCCCAGCTTGCTCGGATCGGTGAGGTTCTCCATCACGTGGATCAGGCCCAGCACCGCGCCCAGGATGCCGATGGTGGGCGAATAGCCGGCCGCCGATTCCCAGATCCGCACCGCCTGGCGCTCCTCGGTCTCGTAGGCGGTGATCTCGGTGTCGAGGATCTGGCGCAGCTTGTCGGGATTGATGCCGTCGACGATCAGGCGCAGGCCCTTGGTGTTGAACTGGTCCTTGGACGAGAGCATGTAGCGCTCCAGCGACAGCAGGCCGTCGCGGCGCGCCGCCAGGTTCCAGGCGTTGATGTCGCGCGCCAGCACGGCGCGGGTGTCGGCCGGCGGCGCGAACACCAGCCGCAGCATGCGCACGCCGCGCAGGAAGGTCTTGAAGCGGGTCTGCAGCATCACCGCGCCGAAGGTGCCGATGACCACGATCGCGAACGCGGCCGGCTGCAGCAGCGAGCCGAGCTTGCCGCCCTCGAGCGACTGGCCGACGACGATGCCGGCCAGCGCCAGCAGCACCCCGGCTACGCTGGCCCAGTCCAAGACCGCTCCCGGAGTGAGGCGCGCAAGCGCGCCACGGCCTGCGTATGCAGCTGCGATACGCGCGATTCCGATACGCCCATCACGGCGCCGATTTCTTTCAAGTTGAGCTCCTCTTCGTAGTACAGCCCCATCAGGATCTTCTCGCGCGGCGGCAGCGCGTCGATGGCGTCGATCACTGCCTGGCGGAAGTCGCCGTCCAGCAGCGAGCGCAACGGATCGCTCTCCTCATCCGAGCAGTAGCGGTCGAGGAAGCTGTCGTTGCCGTCGTCGTCGTGAAAATCCTCGTAGTACACCAGCTGGTGGCCGCCGCCGTCGGACAGCATTTCCTGATAATCGGCCAGCGACAGCTTGAGCATCTTGGCCACCTCCGACTCGGTCGGCGGATGGCCGAGGCGCTGCTGCAGCGTGCTCATCGCGGTCTCGATCTTGCGCATGTTCTGGCGCATCGAGCGCGGCAGCCAGTCGCTGTTGCGCAGCTCGTCGAGCATGGCGCCGCGGATGCGCAGCACGGCGTAGGTTTCGAACTGGGCGCCATGCGTGTCTTCGTAACGGCTGATGGCGTCGAGCAGGCCGATCATCCCGGCTTGCACCAGATCGTCGACTTCGACGCTGGGCGGCAGTTTCGCCTTCATGTGATGGGCCAGGCGTTTGACCAACGGCATATGCTCCGTCAGCAAAGAATCCTTGTCCACTTTCCCTTTGACCGTGTACATAGCCTGTTTATTATTGATTAAGCGCTAAAATTGTCATGCTCCCTTAACGGAAAGATGGCGAGCCGGCCAGCGCGAAGCGGCCCGCCAGTTGACGGAACGCGACCGAAGCCCCGGCCAGCGGAAACGCATCGACCACCGCACGCCCCAAGCGTGCGGCGCGCTGCAGATATTCGTCCGCCGGCACCGATCCCATCGAAACGAGGTTCACCGCGAGGTATCGGCTGGCCGCCTGTGCCATGTTATCGTATACCACCTTTGCTTCCGATTCGGAAGCCCCGGTGACCACAATTCCGAACGGCCGCCGTCCCAGCTCCTGGTTCAGGCGCTTGATCATACTGTACGCGGCCTTGATCGAGGTAGCGCTATTCGACACCTGCACCACGATTTCCGAGCTGGCCATGACCGGCACCGGGAAGGCCACGCCGTCGAACTCGCCGTCGACGATGACGATGCCGGTCTGCTTGGCCAGCACGTCGAAGGCCTTGGCCAGGCGGCGCGTCTCGTCCGGACCGCTGCGCGGCACGCCGCGTGTCATCGACGCCACAGAGAACCCTTGCGGCACCTGGTGGATCACCTGGTTGAGCGCGCACTCCTGGCGCGCCACGTTGAGCAGGCTGGCGCCGCCGTCCACGCCCAGGCGCGAAGCCACGCCGTGGGCGCTGGCGCAGGCGTCCACCAGCAGCACGTCGTTGCCGGCGCGCGCCAGCGAGGCGCCCAGGTTGACCAGCATGGCGCCCTTGTCGTCCTGCGGCGTGGCCGACAGGAAGGTGACGATGCGGGGCTGCGGCCCCGCCAGCATGCGGCGCAGGCCCTCCGCCTGGTCGAAATCGAAATTAGCCAAGGTGCACCTCGCGCAGCGCTTGCTCGTTCTGGCCGTTGCTCATCAGCAGAGGCAGTTCGGCGTCCAGGTACTGGGTGTTGACGACGTCGCGTTTCAACTTGAAAGCGCGGTCGATCAGGTAGGCCGGATCGGCCAGGTGCAGGTCTTCCGGCACGCGCTGGCCGTTCGACACGTAGAACAGATTGAGCTTCTGGCGGATCACCACGTCGAGCACGTTGCCGATGGCGGCCGCCTCGTCGAGCTTGGTCATGATGCAGCCGGCCAGGCCGCTGCCTTGATAGGCACGCACCACTTCGTTCAGCGTTTCCTGGGTGGCCGTCGCGTTCAGGCACAGCAGGCGCTTGACGTCGGAGCCGGCGCCTTGCAGCATCGATACCTGCTCGGTCACCATCTGGTCGCGCTGGCTGACGCCGACCGTGTCGATCAGTACCGTGTGCTTGTTCTTCAGTTCCTTCAGGGCGATGCGCAGGTCGGCCTCGTCCTTCACCGAGTGCACCATCACGCCGAGGATCTTGCCGTAGATGCGCAGCTGCTCGTGGGCGCCGATACGATAGGCGTCGGTGGTGATCAGGGCCAGCTTGTCCGGGCCGTGGCGCATCACGCAGCGCGCGGCCAGCTTGGCGGTGCTGGTGGTCTTGCCGACGCCGGTCGGGCCGACCAGCGCGAACACGCCGCCCTGCTCGATCAGCGCGTCTTCGTTGGCCATGGTTTGCAGGTTGCGGGTCAGGACATTCTTGATCCAGCGCAGGCTGTCGGCGGCGTCGCGGTTGGCCGGCAGTTTTTCGATCAGGTAGCGCGCCAGGCTGGCCGAGAAACCGGCCGCCAGCATCTCGCGCAGCACGGCGGCCTTCTGCGGCTCGCGCGCCTGGGTGGTGCCCCAGGAGATCTCGGCCAGCTGGGTTTCCATCATGCCGCGCATGGCGCGGATTTCGCTCATCATGCCCTGCATCTCGGCGGCGGCGTTCTGCTTGGCGCTGGCGACGGCGGCGCTCACCAAGGCGGCGATCTGCTCGGCGTCGATCGTGGCCCTGGCCGGCGCCGGTGCCGGCACTGCGGCTGCGGCTGCGGCCTTGGTGGCGCTGGCGAACGACGAAGCGGAAGCCACCACGCGGCGCACCGGTTGCGCTGGCAGGGCGGCTGGCGCCGGGGTTACGGTAGGCGATTCGAAACGCGGCTCCATGCGCTGTTCCAGGCGCGGCTCCTGGCGCTGGTCGGCGCGGCCATACGGCACGGCGGTGGTCAGGTCGAGCGACGGCGCCGGATCGGCCATCGGCGAGTGCGGCGCCGGCATGGCCAGCGAGGCGGCATCGTCGTTGGCCAGCGCGAGGATTTCAACGCCGCCATCGGCCTGGCGATTGGACAGGATCACGGCATCGGGGCCGAGCGATTCGCGGACTTTGCGCAGCGCCTCGCGGGAAGTCGGTGCAGTAAATTTTTTGACGTTCATGGCCGGCTCTCAGGAGTCTAAGTCGAGCAGTGCGTCTTCCGGATGAGACGCCTTTACTCTGACAGTGCCATTATTGACGATGCACTCTGGAAACGATCCGAGGAACAGGGGGGCAAATGGGCCGCATTTCGCCATTGCGGCCGAGGCGGCTTAACTGCTGCGGAAAACCTCGTCCAGCGAGGTGGCGTCGACAAAGTTGCGCGCCCAGGCGGACAGCTGCGGCACATCCGCCTCGGCGATGCGCAACCGCACCTGCGCATCCAGCGGGCCGAAGCGTTGAGTCAGCAGCTCGGTGAGCACCTCGACCCAGCCTTCTTGCCTGCCCTCTTGCCTGCCTTCTTTCCTGCCAATTTCCATTCCGATACGTTCGATAGAAGACAAATAAGTCATGGCCTTCCTCCTTTCAATCTGCAACATCCCGGATCGCAAGCGCGCCTCCAGTCCCTCGGGCAGGCGCATGATCCAGTCGATCACCCGGTACAAATTGATGATACGCTGCTTGTCCCAATCACGCTGATACAGAAGTTTGGTAAGCCGCCATTTGGCGATACGCCGCCGATGCGCGTTCCCCTTGGTTTGCCGCGCCTGAAGGTGCGCCATCGTCACCAGCGCAAAGGGATTCAGATGCGCCCGCAATTCGTCCATGCGGCCGGCGAAATCCCGCAGCTTCACGACCGGAAATTCGATCCGCATCTCGCAACCCAGCAGCCGATAGCCAAACGATCCGGGCCGCCAGCGCGCACCGCCGTCGGTCAGCAGCGCCAGGCTGGCTACCGGCCGCTGGTAGCGATCGTAGACCCGATAATTGTAGACAAACATACGCTCGGCAAACCGCGCATCGCGCCAGCCCTGCACCTCCAGATGCACCAGCACCCACTGCTCGCTGCCGTCATGCAGATACACGCTGACCAGCTTGTCGAGCAGGCGTTTGCCCAGCTCGGCATCGCGCGTCAACGTGCCGAATTCCTGGTCCAGAAAAATATGCGGCCGCGACCAGTCGATCGCGGCATGCGCAAAGGGAAAGTAGAACGCCATGAACTCCGGAAAGTGGTGCATGACCACTTCCTTCCACGGCGTATCGAAATCGTCGGCATCCATGCGAGCAGTCTAGGCCGCCCGCACGGACGCATCCGCGATCCGCTCAAACTTACGCCGGCTGCTGGCCCACCAGCGCGGTCACGCGGATCGTCTTGCTCTCCGGGATCTCCGCATGCGACAGCACCTTCAACTGCGGCAACGCGCGGCGCAGGAAGCGCGACAGCAAGGCCCGCAGCGGCCCCGGCACCAACAACACCGGCGTCAAGCCCAGCGCCTCCTGCTGCTGCGCCGCCTGCTGCGCCTGCTGCGCGATGGTGTCGGCCAGGCCAGGCTCGATGCCCGCGCCGTCCGGCCCGCTGGCCGCCAGCGCCTGCATCAGCAAGCGTTCCAGGCGGTTATCCAGCGTCATCACCGACAACTCGCTGGCGCCGGGGAACAGCTGCTGCACAATGGCGCGGCCCAGCGAGATCCGCACCAGCGCGGTCAGGTCGTTCGGATCCTGCGTGTGCACGGCATGCTCTGCCAGCGTCTCGATGATGGAGCGCATGTCGCGAATGTGCACGCCTTCCGCCAGCAGATTCTGCAGCACCTTCTGCAAGGTCGACAGCGACACCATCTTCGGCACCAGGTCCTCCACCAGCTTGGGCGCATCCTTGCCCAGATGGTCCAGCAGCGACTGCACCTCGGCGCGGCCCAGCAGCTCGGACGCATGCGTCGTGATCAGGTGATTCAAATGCGTCGCCACCACCGTGCCGGCGTCGACCACCGTGTAGCCCATGCCCTGCGCCTGGTCGCGCAGATTGGCGTCGATCCAGGTGGCAGGCAGGCCGAAAGCCGGATCGGTGGTCACCAGCCCCGGCAAGGTGCCGCTGGCCATGCCCGGATTGATCGCCAGGAACTGGCCGTTGAAGGCCTCGCCCGTGCCCACCTCCACGCCCTTGAGCGTGATGCGGTAGGCCGAGGGCTTGAGCTCCAGGTTGTCGCGGATGTGCACCGGCGGCGCCAGGAAACCCACCTCCTGCGCGAACTTCTTGCGGATGCCCTTGATGCGCTTGAGCAGCTCGCCGCCCTGCGTCTTGTCCACCAGCGGGATCAGGCGGTAGCCCACCTCCAGGCCCAGCGTATCGACCGGCATGATGTCCTGCCAGCTGGCCTCCTCCTGCTCCGGCGCCGCGGCCGGCGACGCCGCCGCCGCTTCCGCCGCCGCCACCTCGGCGGTCTTGCCGGCCTCGACCTTGCGCGTCATCAGGTAGGCCGAACCGGCCAGCACGCCGGCCAGCAACAGGAACACCAGGTTGGGCATGCCGGGAATCAGCCCCATGCCGCCGATGATGGCGGCGGTGATGTACAGCACCTGCGGCTTGGCGAACAACTGCCCCACCACCTGGGTGCCGATGTCCTGCTCGCTGGCCACGCGCGACACCACGATACCGGCCGCGGTGGAAATCACCAGCGAAGGAATCTGCGCCACCAGGCCGTCACCGATGGCCAGCAAGGTGTAGTTCTTCAGCGCGTCGGCGAAGCTCAGGTCGTGCTGCAGCAGGCCGACCAGCAGGCCGCCGACCACGTTAATCACCGTCACCAGGATACCGGCCACGGCATCGCCGCGCACGTACTTGCTGGCACCGTCCATGGCGCCGTAGAACTCCGCTTCCTGCGCCACTTCGCTGCGGCGCTTGCGGGCGTCGGCCTCGCCGATCAGACCGGCGTTGAGGTCGGCGTCGATCGCCATCTGCTTGCCCGGCATCGCATCCAGGGCGAAACGCGCGCCCACCTCGGCGATACGGCCCGCACCCTTGGTCACCACGGTGAAGTTAATGATCGTCAAAATAATGAACACCACGATACCGACCGTGTAGTTACCTCCGATCAGGAAGTGACCGAACGCTTCGATCACCTTGCCGGCCGCGTCGGCGCCGGTGTGGCCCTCGGTCAGCACCACGCGGGTCGACGCCACGTTCAGCGACAGGCGCAGCATGGTCGACACCAGCAGGATGGTCGGGAAAGCCA
Organism: Duganella sp. BJB1802; assembly: GCF_013369445.1. NCBI lineage: Bacteria > Pseudomonadati > Pseudomonadota > Betaproteobacteria > Burkholderiales > Oxalobacteraceae > Duganella > Duganella sp. BJB1802. The sequence goes on from NZ_JABWEF010000019.1 coordinate 95,151, forward strand.
TGAAGTCCAGCGGCTTGACCGTGTACAGGCTGGTCAGCAACACGATCACCGCCAGCGCGATATTGAAACTGAAGAAAATGTCGAGCACGAAGGCCGGCAACGGCAGCACCATCATCGCCAGCAGCATGATGATCAGGATAGGCGCGGCCAGGCTGCTCTTGTTGCGGCTGTTGGCCAGGCCTTGCAGCCAGGGCGGCAGTTTCAGGTTGCTCAGGGCGTTCATGCGGGTGCTCCGTTATTCAAGTCGGGTTTCTTCTTTTGCGATGCGGGGTTGAGCGGGTCGAGCTCAGGCGGCACATCGAGTGTCTTCGGTATATCCGGCCGGTTGCCGCCGCCCTTGCTGAACAGGCGCAGCTGGAACACATAGGCCAGCACCTCGGCCACCGCCGAGTACAGCGCTTCCGGAATCTCGTCGCCGATCTCGGTGTGCTTGTGCAGCGCGCGCGCCAGCGCCGGCGCTTCCAGCATCGTCACCTTGTTCTCCCTGGCGATCTCGCGGATCTTGGCCGCCACTTCGTCGGTGCCCTTGGCCACCACCTTCGGCGCGCCGCGCATGCCGTCGCTGTACTTGAGCGCGACCGCGTAGTGGGTCGGGTTGGTCACCACCACGTCGGCGGTCGGCACGTCGGCCATCATGCGGCGCTTGGCCATCTCGCGCTGCAGCTGGCGGATCTTGGCCTTGATCTGAGGATTGCCGTCCGACTCCTTGGATTCCTGGATCAGCTCCTGGCGGGTCATCTTCAGCTTGTTCGCGTAATGCCACATCTGGTACGGGCCGTCGATGGCGGCGATCAGGCCCAGCGCGCCGACGATGAACAGGAAGCTGCTGCCCAGCATGTTCAGCAGATGCACCGTGCCCAGCTTGAGCGGCTCGACCGCCAGTCCGATCACGGCGTCCTTCTGCTTCATCACCACCAGCCAGGCCACCAGGCCCACCACCAGCGCCTTGGCCACGGCCTTGAACAGCTCGACCAGCGAGTTGGACGAGAACATATTGCCCAGACCGTTGGCGGGATTGAGTTTGTTGAAGTTGGGCGCGACCGCCTTACCGCTGAACAGCCAGCCGCCCACCAGCAGCGGCGACGCCAGCGCCACCAGCATCACCGCGATGCCCAGCGGCAGGCAGGCGAGCATCACCCGCACCACGTCCACGCCTATGCGGTTGAGCAGGATATCGGCGTCGAAGATCTGCTCCTGGTTCAGCGTCAGGCCGGACACCAGGGCGGAATGCAGCTGGCCGACCAGGCCGTCGCCGGTCATCCACAGGCCGGCGCCCGCCGCCATCAGCACGGTAAACGTCGCCACTTCCCGCGATCGGGGAACATCGCCTTCCTCACGCGCCTGCTCGAGGCGCTTCGGTGACGCGGGTTCGGTCTTTTCTGCGTCGCTGTCTTCTGCCATGGAAATCTGCCTGCTGCGGGGTTTATCTCGACCGTGCCATTATCGGCCGCGGCGGGACCAGCCCATCGCTGGAATACGGCGGTATTTCCGGGCCTGCTCGTAGATTCCTTACGGCAATTTCGCCGCACCCGCCTGCTGCACGCGCTGCTCGATGGCGCCGAACACGGATTTGCCGTCGGCGCCCAGCATTTCGATGCGGATGGTGTCGCCGAAGGCCATGAATGGCGTGACCGGTGCGCCGCCGGCGATCGTCTCCAGGCAGCGCTGCTCGGCGATGCAGGAATAGCCACGCTTGGCATCCTTGTTGGACACCGTGCCCGAGCCGATGATGCTGCCGGCCCGCACATTGCGCGACTTGGCCAGGTGGGCGATCAGCTGCGGGAAGTTGAACACCATGTCCACGCCCGCCTGCGGCTTGCCGACCAGCTTGCCGTTCCAGGTCGACAGCAGCGGCAGGTGGACCTTGCCGCCCTTCCAGGCGTCGTCCAGCTCGTCCGGCGTGACCGCCACCGGCGAAAAGCTGGTGGCCGGCTTGGACTGGACGAAGCCGAAGCCCTTGGCCAGCTCGTCCGGGATCAGGTTGCGCAGCGACACATCGTTGACCAGCATCAGCAGGCGGATGCGCTGGTGAGCCTGGTCGGGCGTGGCGCCCATGGGCACATCGTCGGTGATCACGGCCACTTCGGCTTCGAAATCGATGCCCCACTCCTCGCGGAACAATTCGATGTCGTCGGTCGGGCCAAGGAAATCGTCGCTGCCGCCCTGGTACATCAGCGGATCCTCCCAGAACGACGGCGGCAGCTCGGCGCCGCGCGCCTTGCGCACCAGCTCGACGTGGTTGACGTAGGCCGAACCGTCGGCCCACTGGAAGGCGCGCGGCAGCGGCGCCATGCAGTTTGCCGGCTCGAAATCGAAGCTGCGGCGGGCGCGTCCCTGGTTCAGATCCTGGTAGATCGCCTCCAGTTGCGGCGCGATGAAGGTCCAATCGTCCAAGGCGCGCTGCAGGGTGCGGGCCACGCCGTCGGCCAGCTGCGCCGTCTTCAGGTCGCGCGACACCACCATCAGCTGGCCGTCGCGGGTGCCGTCCCCCAGCGTCGCCAGTTTCATGCGGACGGCGCCAGCAAGGCCAATTGCTCCGGCGTCAGATAGCACCATTCGCCTTCGGCGATGCCCAGCGACTCCAGCGTCAGCGTGCCGATGGCGGAGCGATGCAGCGCGCTGCAATGGTTGCCGGCGGCCGCCAGCATGCGCTTGACCTGGTGATACTTGCCCTGCTCCAGCACGATTTCCAGCTGATGCTCGCCGCGCTTGATGCAGGTCTGCGCCGCCAGCGGCGCCGGCTCGTCGTGCAACTGCACGCCCGACAGCAATTGCGCCACCAGTTCGTCGGTGACCGGCTCCTGCGTGGTGGCCTGGTAAATCTTCGGCACGTGCCGCTTCGGCGACGATTGTGCATGGATAAACGGGCCATCGTCCGACATCAGCAGCATGCCGGTGGTGTCATGGTCGAGCCGGCCGACGGGCTGCACTTCGCGCCAGCTGAACTGCTCCGGCAGCAAGGTCAATACGCCCGGATGGTGGCTGGGCTTGCGCGAGCATTCGAAATTGGCCGGCTTGTTGAGCGCGATGTACAGGTGTTCGCGGTACACCCACTCCTCATCGAAAATGGTCAGCACCAGGCCATCGGTCTCGATGCTGGCTTTGTAATTGTCGTGCACGACGCCGCCGATGCTCACTTCACCGTCTTCGATCAGGGATCGGCAATACTTACGGGTGCCGTAACCCTGCGATTGCAGGATGCGGTCTAGGGATAATTTACTCATGGCCGGATTTTACAGGATGCCGATGTCAGCGGGAAGGCGCCGCCTGCTGCGCCGCAGCAAATGTCCTGGACAGCCATTCCTTGATGCATATCAAGTCCTATAGTGATTCCATTGATAGACTGAAAACCACGTTAGGAATCCGCCTAATGCATTAGGAATGCTCAGCAGGACCCACCATGACTACCCTACTCACCGTGACGACAGCGGCACAAGAACAGGCCGCCATGCATAGAACCGAGCTGTTGCTGGCGCGCTGCCGCAGCCACATCTCCATCGACGAGGCGCCTTGCTGCCCGCGCGACCAGTGGCATGCCAACCGGCAGGCCCACTTCCTCGCCTGGCTGGACGCCGGCGGTTTCGCACAAAACGAGGCCACAATTGAAAACAGCGGCATTGCGCCGCTGTTTTCAGTCCCATCACAGGACTCATTACGAGGAATCGAAATTCTCTCTACTCCGCATCCATGATGCAGCTGAGTAGTTCCATCAAAACTGAACAAGATCGTGCTGACAACAAGATAAACTGTTTATATCGGCCCCCCTTGGAAAGAACTACAACACCACTATAGTCCACCAAGTCAGATATGCAAGCAGGAATAAGGCTGGATTGTTAATGTTAATCGCTAGTCCAGTGATGCTATCACTGCGGCTAACGGCCAGCCCGCCCGCCTGACCGCCGCCTGCCCGACTAACGCAGGCTGGGCTTGACGTTGTCCACCGCGGATTTCACCGCGCCCGCGCCCATCGCCGCGCCGAATTTCTTCAGCACCCGCTCCGGCAAGCCTTCATGCTGGGTGTAGTCGATGATGTCTTCGGCCTTGACCACGTCGCGCGCGACGCTGTCGACCGTACCGAAGGCGTCTGCCAGGCCCATGTCGATGGACTTGGCGCCGGTCCAGAACAGACCGGAGAACATGTCCGGCGTTTCCTTCAGGCGCTTGCCGCGGCCGTTGCGCACCACCTGGATGAACTGCTGGTGGATCTCGTTGAGCATGGTTTGCGCGTGCTGCTTGTGCTTTTCCGTCAGCGGGCTGAACGGGTCCATGAAACCCTTGTTCTCGCCGGCGGTCAGCAGGCGGCGCTCGACGCCCACCTTTTCCATGATGCCGGTGAAGCCGAAGCCGTCCATCAGCACGCCGATCGAGCCGATGATGCTGGCCTTGTTGACATAGATGCGGTCGGCGCCGGCGGCGATGTAGTAGCAGCCGGAGGCGCAGATCTCGTCCACCACCACGTACAGCGGCTTGGTCGGATAACCCTTGCGCAGGCGCACCATCTCGTCGACGATCATGCCGGCTTGCACCGGGCTGCCGCCGGGACTATTGATATGCATCACGACCGCCACCGAGCCGCTGTCGGAAAACGCCTTGTTCAGGGCCGGGATCACCACCGAGGCCGCGCCGCTGCCTTCGGACTCGATCGCGCCGTCGATCTCGATCAATGCCGTGTGGCGGCCCAGGGTTTCCTCGGTGCCGGTCCAGCTGATGTCCAGGTAGGCGCTCAACCCGACCACGACGACCAGCAGCGTCACGGCCTTGAAGAAGATGCCCCAGCGGCGCGCCGCCTTTTGCTCCTTCAGCGTGGCGAACACCAGCTTTTCCAGCACTTCGCGTTCCCAGCTGGAAGCCGCGACCGTGGCCTTAGGAGGCACAGGAGATACCGGTTTTTCGGCGCCGTTGCCGCCATTTTCGCTAGTGTTATCGCTCATAGTTCTCGTCTTGTTACAGGTCAGGCGCGCGCGGGGCGCACGTAGTCATCCGGTTGCCAGAAAATCTGTTGATCGCGCTCCACCACGCTGATCGGGCGCAAGCGTCCGCCCTTGCAGGGTCCGCCGGCGCAAAAGCCGCTTTCCGGCGCGTAAATCGCACCGTGGGTCGAACACATCAGGTACAGGCCGCTGGACTCGAAAAACTCGCCTTCGGCCCAGTCCAGTTCGATCGGCACGTGGGCGCAGCGGTTCAGGTAACCGTACACCTTGCCGCCGTAACGCACCACGAAGCCGGTGCCGTCGTCGCCGCCGGCGGTCACCAGGAAGCGCACACCCTTGCCGCCTTCCAGCACCGCGTCGGCGGCGCAGACCAGGATATCCTCGTCGGCCATTATGCGTTCTCGCTCAGCCATTGGTGCAGCTCGGCCACGGTAGCTGCCGAGTACAACGGATTGCAGGCGGCCAATTGGTCGGCCGGATGCGCGCCGTACTGGACCGCGATGGCGGACGCGCCGGCATTGTTCGCCATCAGCAGATCGTGCGAAGTATCGCCGATCATCACCGTACGGCGCATATCTTGGCCCAACTCCCGCGTCAGCTCCTGCAGCATGGCGGGATGCGGCTTGGAGAAGGTTTCGTCTGCGCAACGGGTGGCATCAAACATGGACAACAGTTTGACGTCGTTCATGGCGCGGTTCAGGCCGACCCGGCTCTTGCCGGTGGCCACCGCCAGGAAATAGCCGTTCTGCGACAACTCCGTCAGCATGTCGTGCACGCCCGGGAACAGCGTCAGCTCGTGGTCGCGCGACAGGAAATGATAGCGGTAACGCTCCACCATGCGTGGATAGTAGGATGGATCGATCTCCGGCAACACCGCCTGCATGGCTTCATGCAGGCCGAGGCCGATCACGTGGGCGGCCACGTCGTCGCGCGGGATCGGCAGGGACAGGTCCCTGGCCGACGCCTGGATGCACTTGACGATCGTTGACGTTGAATCCATCAACGTTCCATCCCAATCGAAGACGATTAAGTCGAATTGCTTTCTTGCCATGTCTTCCGGTCTGCAACCGCAGGCCGGCTCCTTCAATAAATATTTACGATTAGTTAAGAGGTTTCCCCAAGCTTAGCAAGAATCGCTCACATTCGGTGGCTAAAGGCGCGTTCAGCGTCATGATTTTGCCGGAATCCGGATGGGTAAACGTGATCTGATGCGCGTGCAAGAACATGCGCTTGAGCGCGCCGCGCGTGGCGTCGGCTTTGAGCAAGGCGCGGTTCAGGGCAAAATCGCCGTATTTATCATCACCTACGATGGCAAAGCCGGAAGATGACAGGTGCACGCGGATCTGGTGGGTACGGCCGGTCTTCAGTTCGGCCTCCAGCAGGGCGAAGTCCTTGAATTTCTTCAATAGCGTGAACACGGTATGCGACGGCATGCCGTCGGCCTGCACGGCCACGCGGCGTTCGCCGTCGGCGGTGGTGTACTTGTGCAGCGGCAGCTTGACATGCTGGCGCGCGTTTTTCCAGTCGCCCGCCACCATCGTCAGGTAGCGTTTGTCGGTGTGGCCGTCGCGCATCTGCTCGTGCAGGCTGGTCAGCGCCGAGCGCTTCTTCGCCAGCAACAGCAAACCCGAGGTGTCGCGGTCCAGCCGGTGCACCAGCTCCAGGAACTTGGCGTCCGGACGGGACGCGCGCAACTGCTCGATCACGCCGAACGATACGCCTGAACCGCCGTGCACGGCCACGCCGGCCGGCTTGTCGATCACCAGCAGGTGGGCATCCTCGAAAATCACCTTGAATTCGGCAGCCGGCACGTGGGTGGTGTCGGCCTTCTCCGCGATGCGGACCGGTGGAATACGGACGATATCACCTTGTACCAGACGGTACATCTGGTCGATACGCCCCTTGTTGACCCGCACCTCGCCCGAGCGCAGGATACGATAGACGTGACTTTTCGGCACGCCTTTGCAAACGCGCAACAGGTAGTTATCGATGCGCTGACCGGCTTCTTCTTCAGTAATTGTGACGAATTGTGCTTGCAGCGGAACGGGGGTTGAAGGGGGAACAACATCATTTTGCATCTTCATTTGCTCTGTCTTCCCAGAAATCTCTCTAAGTCCTTCATTTTGAATATATAATTGTTTCGCTGCGGTTCAATCTGCGGCAAGTGTAAGAATAAAAGCACATTTTACACAGGGGCGTCTCCACTGGCCTCGCCAAATTGCAAATTCAGAGGAAAAAATGTATACGCACCATCCCTGACGGAATCAAGGTTGCACCGTTGTTGTAATCGGATGCCGGCAAGGATGCTGAATTAATATGGTTGGATTGTAAGGATAAAGTCCGGCCAGCTTGGTCTAGAGTCGAGCTGGCCGGTTGATGAAGTTGATAACGCTTGCCGTTTTCGCCGGACCCCATGCTTTGCTGCAAGCTCGACGGAAGGCTGAAACAAGCCTGGTTACCGAAGTTGCAATACTTGTAGTACGTAAGCCTGGATAGGATTTGGCTCTCAACGACGTTGCTCACCGCCTGCATTTCTCTGCCGTCCGTCAGGGGCCGCATGGATGAATTGCAGGTGATGCGAGCACTCGGCATGTCGATCGACCTCATGCGCCCAGTTGCGGCCGCGACGCGGACGGTTTCGTTCGCGTCTCTGCGCCGCACAGGATGGGCATACCCACCGCAATCACATTAATTCTCGCGTATATCCCTGTACCTCGCCGCCTCGGTCGTAAGAAACCGAGCGGCACAGAGATGACCTACGGGTCGCGGAGTTTATAAAAATGAAACGCATGTTGTTTAATGCTACGCAGCAAGAAGAACTGCGCGTAGCGATCGTCGACGGTCAGAAACTGATCGATATCGACATCGAAACCGCCGGCCGCGAACAGCGCAAATCCAACATCTACAAAGGCGTGATCACCCGCATCGAGCCGTCGCTGGAAGCTTGCTTCGTCAGCTACGGCGAAGATCGCCACGGTTTCCTGCCATTCAAGGAAGTAGCACGCACTTACTTCCGCGAAGGCGTGGATGTACGCAACGCCTCCGTCAAGGAAGCGCTGCGCGAAGGCCAGGAAATCATGGTCCAGGTGGAAAAGGAAGAGCGCGGCAACAAGGGCGCCGCCCTGACCTCCTTCGTCTCGCTGGCCGGCCGCTACCTGGTGCTGATGCCGAACAACCCGCGCGGTGGTGGTGTTTCCCGCCGTGTCGAAGGTGAGGAGCGCCAGGAACTGCGCGAAACCATGGACAAGCTGGACCTGCCGCCAGGCATGTCGGTGATTGCCCGCACCGCCGGCATCGGCCGCAACGTCGACGAGCTGCAGTGGGACTTGAACTACCTGATGCAACTGTGGCGCGCGATCGAAGGCGCCGGCAAGTCGGCCTCGGGCGCGTTCCTGATCTACCAGGAATCGTCGCTGGTCATCCGCGCCATCCGCGACTACTTCCAGCCGGACATCGGCGAAATCCTGATCGACACCGACGACATCTACGAGCAGGCTCATCAGTTCATGAGCCACGTGATGCCGGACATGGTCCACCGCGTCAAGCGCTACAGCGACGACGTGCCGCTGTTCTCCCGCTTCCAGATCGAACACCAGATCGAAACCGCCTACAGCCGCACCGTGCCGCTGCCATCGGGCGGCGCCATCGTGATCGACCACACCGAAGCGCTGGTCTCGGTCGACGTCAACTCGGCCCGCGCCACCCGCGGCTCGGACATCGAAACCACCGCCTTCAACACCAACTGCGAAGCGGCCGAGGAAGTGGCCCGCCAGCTGCGCCTGCGCGACCTGGGCGGCCTGATCGTGATCGACTTCATCGACATGGAAGTGGCCAAGAACCAGCGCGAAGTCGAACAGCGCCTGAAGGACGCGCTGCACCACGACCGCGCCCGCGTCCAGATGGGCAAGATCTCCCGCTTCGGCCTGATGGAACTGTCGCGCCAGCGCCTGCGTCCGTCGCTGTCCGAAGGTTCGCACGTGACCTGCCCGCGCTGCTCCGGCACCGGCCACATCCGCGACACCGAATCGTCGGCCCTGCAAGTCCTGCGCATCATCCAGGAAGAGGCGATGAAGGAAAACTCGGCCACCATCCACGTGCAGGTTCCCGTGGACGTGGCGGCCTTCCTGCTGAACGAAAAGCGCGGCGAAGTGCTCAAGATCGAGACCCGCCACCGCATCAGCATCATCCTGGTGCCGAACAAGCACCTGGAAACCCCGCACTACAAGCTCGAGCGCATCAAGCACGACGATCCGCGTCTGGAAGACAGCCAGGCGAGCTACTCGCTGGCCGAGCAAGCCGAAACCGACATGGCCTACAGCAAGCGCCAGAAGGAAGAAGCCAAGCCGCGCCAGGAAGCCATGGTCAAGACCATCACCCCGGACCAGCCCGCACCGCTGGTCGAGCGCAAGCCGACCGAAACCGTCATCAAGCCAGCGCCGGCCCCGGTGCCAGCGCCAGCCGAGCAAGGTTTCTTCGCCAAGCTGTTCAGCTTCCTGAGCCCGAAACCGGCGCCGACGGCCCTGCCGCAGCAGCCGACCATCGTGGTCAAGGCGCCGTCCGGCGACCGTGGCGAGCGCAACCCACGTGGCCCACGCGGCCGCAACCGTAACGGCAAGGGCCCGGGCCGCGGCGAGCGCGAAGAGCGCGAACCAGGCGCAGCCCGTCCGGCGGCGGACGAAGCGAAGGCAGCGGACGCCAACGGCCGTCCGGCACGCCCACCGCGTCCACCGCGCGAGCCACGCGAGCCGCGTGAAAACCAGGCAGCGGAAGGCCAGGCGCCACGCGAACGCGCGGAACGTCCGGAACGCGCCGAGCGCACTCCGCGTCCTCCACGCGAACCACGCGCAGACAAAGCGCCAGTCGAAGCCAAGGTTGAGGAATTGGCGCTGAACGTCGGCGTGCCGTCGACCGGCCCGGTGACCGAAGCGGCCACCAGCATCCTGAAAACCGCGCCGAGCACCGGCCCGGAAGGCGAGGAAAACGACGCAGCGGTGGACGGTGAAGAGCCGCGTCGTCGTCGTCGTCGTGGCGGCCGCAACCGCAATCGCCGCGACCGTGACGGCGCCGAAGGTGTCGAAGGCGCGGAAGGCCAGGAATCGGCGGCGGGTGAAGCCGGCGAGCAAGGCGAGCAGATCGCCCTGAGCTTCAGCGCACCAGCAACCGCAGCAACCGAGGCCGCAGTCACCCCGGCCGCAGTGGAAGCAGCCATCGCAGTGGCAGCACCGGCAGTGGAAGCGCCAGTCGCCGCCGCGCCGGTAGCCGCCGAAGCACCGGCCGCCGAGCCAGTCGTCGCAGCCGTGGTGGCGCCGGAACCGGCCCCAGTGGTCGAAGCGCCAGCCGTAGTCGCAGCGCCTGTGGTGGAAGTCGCACCGGTCGTCGTCGAGCCAGTAGCCACCGTGGTGGAAGCACCCGCAGCACCGGTCGAAGCGTCGGTCGTGGTGGAAGCCCCGGCCGTGGTGGCTGAAGTTGCCGCCCCTGTCGTGGTGGAAGCCGCGCCAGTCGCACCAACGCCAGCCCCGGCGCCAGTCGTCGCAGCGCCAGTGGCAGCCGAACCGGTGGCCGCAGCGCCAGCACCAACGCCAGCGCCTGCACCGGTAGCGCCATCGGCCCCGATCGACCTGCAAGCTGTGCTCGGCTCCGCCGGCCTGACGCTGGCAGCCACCGATCCAGCCAAGCTGCGCGCCGCCCAGGAAGCAGCCGCGAAAGCAGTCGCACCGGTGCGCGTTCCCCGCGAACGCAAGCCGCTGCCGCCGCAAAATGACGAGCCGCTGGTCCAGGTGGACACCCGCCGCTAATCGCAGCGGACAGCAACACCAAAAAGCCCCGCCGGCACCGGACGCGCTCTTGAGCGCGTTCAGGCCGGCGGGGCTTTTTTAATGGAGCCCCGCCCCACCGAGTTGGCGGCGGCGTGCTATCGTAGCTTCTTGTAGTTGTCCAACTGTTGCCCCGCATTTCAAAAACAACAAGATTGTAGAGCCATGGCAGAGAAAATAATCATGATGGCCAGCCAGCGCCCCGCGCCGCCCGCCATCCCCGCGATCCTGGAAGCGCCGACCGGCCTGCTGAGCGACCAGCTCGCGCGCCCGCTGCACGACCTGCGCATCTCCGTCACCGACCGCTGCAACTTCCGCTGCGTCTACTGCATGCCCAAGGCGGTGTTCGACAACGACTACCAATACCTGCCGCACACCTCGCTGCTGACGTTCGAGGAAATCACCCGCCTGGCGAAAACCTTCATCGCCCACGGCGTCGAAAAAATCCGCCTGACCGGCGGCGAACCGCTGCTGCGCAAAAACCTCGAACGGCTGGTCGCCATGCTGGCCGAACTCAAGACCATCCACGGCAAGCCGCTCGACCTGACGCTGACCACCAACGCCTCGCTGCTGGCGCGCAAAGCCCAATCGCTCAAGGACGCCGGCCTGCAGCGCATCACCGTCTCGCTCGACGCGCTCGACAACGCCACCTTCCAGCGCATGAACGACGTCGACTTCTCGGTCGACGATGTGCTGCGCGGGATCGATGCGGCACATCAAGTGGGACTGGGCCCGATCAAGATCAACATGGTGGTCAAGGCCGGCATGAACGACCAGGAAATCCTGCCGATGGCCCGCCATTTCAGGCACACGCCCTACATCCTGCGCTTCATCGAGTACATGGACGTGGGCGCCTCCAATGGCTGGAAGATGGACGAGGTGATACCATCGTCCGAAGTCGTGCGCCGCATCCACGCCGAGATGCCGCTGGCGCCGCTGGACGCCAACTACACCGGCGAAACCGCCGCGCGCTGGCGCTACGCCGACGGCGGCGGCGAGATCGGCCTGATCTCCAGCGTCACCCAGGCCTTCTGCAGCGACTGCAGCCGCGCACGCCTGTCGACCGAGGGCAAGCTGTACACCTGCCTGTTCGCCAGCAGCGGCCACGATCTGCGCGCCCTGCTGCGCGACGGCCGCAGCGACGAGGAAATCAGCACCGTGCTGGCGCACCTGTGGCGCGCGCGCGGCGACCGCTACTCGGAACTGCGCACCAACAATACCGACGGCCTGCAACGCAGCGCCAACAAGGTGGAAATGTCTTACATCGGAGGGTAGTTTGTCTTTGAAGAGCAAAGTCACAGGGCTGATCCTGGCGGGCGGACGCGGCACGCGCATGGGCCGCGTCGACAAGGGCCTGCAGCCGTTCCGCGGCACGACGCTGGTCGAACACGTGATGCGCCGCCTGGCGCCGCAGGCCGCTGGCATCGTCATCAACGCCAACCGCAACCTGCCGCAGTACCAGGCGGTGGCGGGCGAGGCGCCGGTGCTGCCGGACTACCTGGACGGCTTCGAAGGCCCGCTGGCCGGCCTGCAGATCGGCCTGCAGTACTGCCCCACCGAACTGCTGCTGACAGCTCCCTGCGATTCCCCCTTCCTGCCGGCCGACCTGGCCGAACGCCTGCACACCGCCATGCTGGCGCAGGATGCCGACGTCGCCCTGGCAGTGACCATGGAATCCGAAGACGGCGGCGAGCCGCAGCGGCAACTGCATCCGGTGTTCGCGCTGCTCAAGGCCAGCCTGCTGCCGCAACTGGACGCCTACCTGGCCACCGGCGCGCGCCGCATGGAGAGCTGGTACAAATCGCTGCGCGTGGCCGAAGTGATGTTCGACGACGCCGACGCCTTCCGCAACATCAACACGCTGGCCGAGCTGCAGCAGCACGAGCGCGCACCCGCGCCGGCCGCCGCTACCACCACCGCCGCCCCGGCCGGCGAGCCCGATGCCATGCCGGTCGCCGAAGCGCAGCGCATCATCTGCGAGCGCATGACGCCCATCGCCGCCACCGAAACGCTGCCCCTGCGCGCCGCCCTCGACCGCGTGCTGGCCGAGGACATCGTCTCGCCGATCAACGTGCCGGCCTACGACAACTCGGCGATGGACGGCTACGCGCTGCGCGGCGCCGACCTGCCCGCAGCCGGCGCGCCCGACGTCACCTTCAAAGTGATCGGCATCGCCTACGCCGGCCGCCCTTGCACGCAAACGCCGCAGGCCGGCGAGTGCATCCGCATCATGACCGGCGCCGCCATTCCGCCCGGCTGCGACAGCGTGCTGCCGCAGGAGCTGGCCGCCCACATCGGCGCCGACACCGTCACCATTGCGCACGGCGCCATCCGCACCGGCGCCAACCGCCGCTTCGCCGGCGAAGACCTGAAGGCCGGCGGCATCGCCCGGGCCAAGGGAAAAATCCTGCGCCCGGCCGACCTGGGCCTGGTGGCCTCGCTCGGCATCGGCGAAGTGGCCGTGCAGCGCAAGCTGCGCGTGGCCTTCTTCTCCACCGGCGACGAACTGCGCTCGCTTGGCGACAGCCTGGATGAAGGCTGCGTCTACGACAGCAACCGCTACACCCTGTTCGGCATGCTCACCCGGCTCGGCTGCGAAATCATCGACATGGGCATCGTGCGCGACGACCCGGCCGCACTGGAAGCCGCACTGCGCGAAGCGAGCGCGCAGGCCGACGCCATCATCACCTCCGGCGGAGTCTCCGAAGGCGCAGCCGACTACACGCGCGACATCCTCGCCCGCATCGGCGACGTCGCCTTCTGGAAGCTGGCGATGCGTCCCGGCCGCCCGCTCGCCTTCGGCCAGATCCGAACGGAGGCAGGCAGCGCCTGGCTGTTTGGACTGCCCGGCAATCCAGTGGCGGTGATGGTGTCGTTCTACCTGTTCGCCCGTCCCGCGCTGCTGCGCATGATGGGCGCGCAATCGTCGCTGCCCATGATGCAGGCCCGCTGCACCGAAGCGATCCGCAAGCGCCCCGGCCGCACCGAATACCAGCGCGGCATCGTCAGCGCCGGCGCCGGCGGCGAACCGCAAGTGCGCCTCACCGGCGCGCAAGGCTCGGGCATCCTGCGCTCGATGACCGAGGCGAACTGCATCGTCGTGCTGCGCGAGGCGCAAGCCAGCGTCGCCGCCGGCGAGATGGTCGACGTGCTGCTGTTCGACGGCCTGGTCTGAGCCGATGCTCCAACCCAGCGTGAACCCGCGCCTGCGCATCCGCAACCTGCAATCGCCGCTGGCCGGCCCGTTCTCGTTCGATCTCGAAGCGGGCCAATGCCTGACTATCTCCGGCCCGTCCGGCGCCGGCAAAAGCCTGCTGCTGCGGATGTTGTGCGACCTCGATCCCAACACCGGCGAGGCGCTGCTGAACGGCCAGCCCCGCGCCGGCATGAGCGCCCCCGCGTGGCGCGCCGCAGTAGTCTACCAGCCGGCCGAAGCGGCATGGTGGCTGCCGACCGCCGGCCAGCATTTCAAGCCCGAACAGATGGAACGCGTACGCGAGCTGCTGCCGCAACTGAACCTGTCGCCGGCGCTGCTGGAGAGCGATATCGGCCGCCTCTCCACCGGCGAGCGCCAGCGCATGGCGCTGATACGTTCGTTGGCCTGCAAGCCGCAGGTGCTGCTGCTCGACGAACCCACCGCCGCGCTGGACCCGGCCGCCGTCGCCGCCACCGAACAGCTGCTGAAAAAGGAACTGGCGGCGGGACTGTCCATTGTGCTGGTCACGCACTCCGAATCGCAGGCGCAAACGCTGGGCCACCGCGCCATGACGATGCGCGACCGCCGCCTCACCGACAACGGAGCCGCATCATGAGCGCCGACATGACGCCGATCCAGCCGGGCGCCGTCGACCTGGCGATCGCCTCCTCGCTGGTGCTGCTCAACGCCGGCATCTCCGCGTATTTGGGCTTGCGCATGCAGGGCAAGATGCTGTGGTCCGCCACGCGCATGGTGGTGCAGCTGCTGCTGGTCGGACTGGTGTTGCGCTGGGTGTTCGCGCTCGCCTCCCCCGCCGCCACGCTGGCCGTGGCGCTGCTGATGATCATGGCCGCCGCGCGCGAAGTGGCCATGCGGCCCGCGCACGGCCTGCGCGGCTGGCCCGGCGTGTGGCTGTCCACCGCCAGCGTCGGCCTGTCCAGCATCGCCACCGTGGTGCTGGCGCTGCTGACCGTGCTGCATCCCACGCCCTGGTACGAGCCGCAATACGCGGTTCCGCTGATCGGCATCGTGCTGGGCAACGTGCTCAATTCCGCCAGCCTGGGACTGGACACCTTCTACGGCGGCGTGGTCAACTCGCGCACCGCCATCGAAGCGCAGCTGGTGCTGGGCGCCACCCGCAACGAGGCGCTGGCGCCGCTGATACGCGAATCGGTGCGCAAGGGACTGATCCCGCTGATCAACCAGATGTCGGCCGCCGGCATCATCACGCTGCCCGGCATCATGACCGGCCAGATCCTCGCCGGCATGGACCCGATGGACGCTGTGCGCTACCAGATCCTGTTGATGTTCCTGCTGGCCGGCGGCAGCGGCATATCGGTCACGCTGGCGGTGTATCTGGCGGCGCGCAGCGTCACCGACGAGCGCCACCGCCTGCGGCTCGAGCGCCTCAGCAGCCGCTAGCCGGAGCTGCGCGCGGAAGCCACACCCATGCCGGCGCTGGCCGCAACCAGCAGCATGCCGCAGGCGAGTCCCGCGAACGCCAGCTGCAATCCGAATGCGTGCGCGACGAAACCTATCAATCCCGGCCCGGCCAGTATGCCCGCATAGCCAATGGTGGTGATGGCGCTGATCGCCAAGCTGGCCGGCATGTCCTTCTGTTTGCCGGCGGCGCTGAACAACACCGGCACGATGTTCGACGCGCCTGTGCCGATCAATGCGAAACCGGCCAGCGCGATCCACGGCGACGGCGCCAACACCACGCTCAGGAACCCCAGCGCAGCACACAAGCCGCCCAGCAGCAGCAAGCGCCCGCCGCCCCAGCGATGCACCAGCTTATCGCCATTGAGCCGGCCCACCGTCATCGCCACCGCGAAGGCCGCGTAACCGAGGCCGCCCTGCCCCGCCGTGAAGCCGCCGCCGCTGGTCAGGAAGACGGCGCTCCAGTCCAGCACCGCGCCTTCGGCCAGGAACACCAGCGAGCATAAGGCGCCGATCAATATCACCGCGCCGCGCGGCACGACGAACAAGGGCGCGTCGCGCTCCGACGGCACCGGGTCGCGCAGCAGGTGCGGACCGGCGAAGGCCACCACCAGCGCGACGACCAGCGCCAGCACCAGCGATGCGGCGACCAAGTCAAGCCCCGCCCACAGCATCAGCGTCATGCCGCCGGCGCCGACGATGCCGCCCACGCTGAACAGGCCATGAAAGCCCGACATCAGCGCGCCGCCGTATTCCTTCTCGACGATCACGGCCTGGATATTCATCGCCACATCCAGCGTGCCTATCGCCGCGCCGAACAGGAACAGCGCCAGTGCCAGCGACCACGCCGCCGGCGCAATCGCCAGCAAGGGGAACACCAGGCAGCATCCAAATCCGGATGCCAGGATGATGCGGCGGCAGCCGAAGCGTGCGGCCATCACGCCGGTCACCGGCATCGCCAGCAGCGAGCCTATGCCCAGGCAAAGCAGCAGCAGGCCAAGCTGGCCAGGCTCCACGCCGGTGCGCGCCTGCGCGAACGGCACCAGCGGCGCCCAGGCGGACATCGCCATGCCGGCGGCCAAGAAGGCCAGGCGGGTTGAAACGCGTCGTTGCAATCCAGTGGTCATCGGGGCGGCCTTCATCATTCGGCGCGCAGCAGGCGCGCGCCTGCTGCGGAATAGGCATCCATCAATCGCGCGTCGGTATCCCGCTCGACCACCAGATGCGTCAACTGGGCGATCGGCAGCACCAGGAAGGACGCGACCGCGCCCAGTTTCCCGGCGGTGGCGACGACGGCGGTGGCCTTGCTGTGCGCAGCCAGGCGGCGCTTGAATTCGGCCTCCTCGAAATCGACGGCGGTGATGCCCGCCTCTGGATCGACGCCGCAGGCGCCGACGAAATACAGGTCGGGCCGCAGCAGTTCCACCTCGCGCAGCGCGGTCGCGCCCACGCTGCCGCCCAGGCCCTGCTTGATGCGCCCACCGATCATGATCAGTTCCACCTGAGGCTTGTCCAGCAGCCGCGCCGCGATGGACGGCGCGTTGGTCAGCACCGTCAACGGCGCGTTCGGTAAGGCGTCGGCGATGGCCAGGTTGCTGGAGCCGGCATCGAGGAAGATCACGCTGCCCGGCTTCACCAGCGTGGCGGCGGCCGTGGCCAGGCGCGATTTGCCGGACTGCTCGCGGCCAAGGCGCTGGGTCAGCGTGCCGCTTTCCGGCGCGGCGGCGATGCGTATGGCGCCGCCATACACCTTCTGGCACAAGCCGGCGGCGGCCAGGTCGCGCAGGTCGCGCCGTATCGTGTCTTCGGTGACGTTCAGGTTCTGCGCCAGCACGGAAGCAATCACGCGGCCGTCGGCCTGCAATTGCTTCAATATCAGGTCGTGGCGCTCTTGCAGCAGGAGGTTTTCACGTTTCATGCGTAAAAGTGTACATGCGAGCGCGCAGAATGTAAACAAAC
Organism: Duganella sp. BJB1802; assembly: GCF_013369445.1. Lineage (NCBI taxonomy): Bacteria > Pseudomonadati > Pseudomonadota > Betaproteobacteria > Burkholderiales > Oxalobacteraceae > Duganella > Duganella sp. BJB1802. The sequence goes on from NZ_JABWEF010000019.1 coordinate 112,490, forward strand.
ACACACAAACAAGTACAAATACGCACTCAAGGTTCCTGCAAACGCAGCAGCGCCTCGGCGGAGTTGGCGAACAGCGCGGCGTCCTTCTCGATGCGGCGGAACGCGCGTCCCAGGCTGGCGCGCATGAAGGTGCTGTGCGCGTAGCGCGTCACCTTGCTGTAATAGCGCTCCGCCAGCTGGTTCACCGATTCCACGTATTGGTCCATCAGCTCCGGCGCGATTGAGAAGTTGTCGTAGTTGATCACCGCCGGCACCTTGCGGCCCAACGGCGCCAGGCGCTCCGCCACCAGCGCGCAGATCTCGGCGATGGTCTCGGTGTCGCTCACTTCGAAGCCTTCGAAGTTGACGAAGAAAAGCTCCTGCTGCGCGTCGTACACCAACCGCTGCTCCAGCGGCAGCGCCAGGAAATCGGTGCGCCAGTTCATCGCCAGCGGCGCGAAGATGCGCGCGTCCATCACCTTCAGCTGCGCGCTGATGAGCGGCTTGAAATCCATGTGCGCCAGGATGTCGCGCTCCACGTCGACGCCGGGCGCGATCTCGATCAGCTCCAGCGCCGACATGCCGCCATCCAGCACCAGCCGCATCACGCAGCGCTCGGTGATGAACAGCGCCTCCTGTCCGCGCCGCGCCGCATACTCGCCGCTGTAGGTGCGGTGCTCCACCTCGTCGACGAACTTGCGCGTGGCGCCCTTGTCCGCCGTGAAGGTGCCGACAAACACCACCTTGCGCGCGTTCTGGCTGATGTTGATGAAGCCTCCCGCGCCGGCCAGCTTGCTGCCGAATTTGCTGACGTTCAGATTGCCGTGGCGGTCGGCCTGCGCCAGCCCGAGCACCGCCACGTCCAGCCCGCCGCCGTCGTAGAAGTCGAACTGGTAGGGCTGGTCGATGACCGCGTCGGCGTTGGTGGCCGCGCCGAAGTTCAAGCCGCCGGCCGGCATGCCGCCGATCACGCCCGGCTCCGCCGTCAGTGTGACCAGGTCGAGCAGCTTCTCCTCCGCCGCCACCGCCGCCACGCCTTCCGGCATGCCGATGCCGAGGTTGACCACATTGTTAGGGCGCAGCTCCATCAGCGCGCGGCGGGCGATGATCTTCCGCTCCGTCAAAGGCATAGGCGCCACCGCCGATAGCGGCACGCGCAGCTCGCCCGAGTACGCGGGGTTGTACGGCTCGGCGAAAGTCTGCATGTGGTACTCGGGCTTTTCCGCCACCACCACGCAATCGACCAGGATGCCGGGAATCTTTACCTGGCGCGGATGCAGCGTGCCGCGCTCCGCGATACGCTCGACCTGTACGATGACGATGCCGCCAGAATTATGCGCGGCCATCGCGATCGCCAGCGCCTCCAGCGTCAGCGCCTCGCGCTCCATGGTGATGTTGCCGACGGCGTCCGCCGTGGTGCCGCGGATGATCCCCACGTGCACCGGCTGCGATTTGTAGAACAGGTATTCCTTGCCGCCCAGCGTGAGCAGCTCCACCAGCTCCTCGGTGGTGCGGGCGTTGATCTTGCCGCCGCCGTGGCGCGGATCGACGAAGGTTCCCAGGCCTACGTGCGTGAGCAAGCCAGGCTTGCCGGCGGCGGTATCGCGGAACAATTGGCTGATCACGCCCTGCGGCAGGTTGTAGGCTTCGATCTTGCCGCTCATGGCCAGCTGCTGCAGCTTGGGCACCAGGCTCCAATGTCCGCCGACCACGCGCCTGAGCAGGCCCTCGTGGCCGAAGTGATTCAGGCCGCGCTCCTTGCCGTCGCCCTGGCCGGCGGCGTACACCAGCGTCAGGTCGCGCGGATGGCCGCCGCTGTCGGCCGACAGGAAGCGCCGCTCCAGCGCCACCGCGATGTTCTCCGCGAAGCCGACGCCGACAAAGCCGCCGGTGGCGATGGTGTCGCCGTCGCGTATCAGGCCGACCGCATCGGCCGCGCTGACGATCTTGTTACGCAGGACGGCTGGTTTGCCGATCGTGGAAAAATCGAGAGTGCGACCATGCATGGCGGGCTCCGTTCTAGTCTATGTCGAGATCATTCTTGTCGATTTCAGGTCCCAGCAGCAGCTGCGCCGCCTCGCTCGGCAGCGCCTCCACCGTCTTGAGCTTGCGCGCCATCTGGCGGCTGCGCGTCTCGGCCGATTCGATGTTCTTGGCGGCCCGCTCCAGCGCCAGCTTGGTGGCCGACAGCACGTCGCCGAACTTGCCGAACTCCGTCTTCACCGCGCCCAGCACCTGCCACACCTCCGACGAGCGCTTCTCCAGCGCCAGCGTGCGGAAACCCATCTGCAGGCTGTTGAGCAGCGCCGACAAGGTCGACGGCCCGGCGATGCTGATGCGGTTCACGCGCTGCAGCTCGTCGGCCAGGCCGGGACGGCGCATTACTTCCGCGTACAGGCCTTCGGTCGGCAGGAACAGGATGGCGAAATCGGTGGTGTGCGGCGGCGACACGTACTTCTCCGAGATGGTCTTGGCCTCGCCGCGCACCGCGCGTTCCAGCTCGCGGCCGGCCAGCGCCACGCCTTCCGCGTCGGCGCGGTCGGCGGCGTCGAGCAGGCGCTCGTACTGCTCCTTCGGGAACTTGGCGTCGATCGGCATCCACACCGGCGCCCCGCCCTCCACCTGGCCCGGCAGCTTGAGCGCGAACTCCACCCGCGCGCCGCTGCCGGCGATGGTCTCGACGTTCTTCGCGTATTGATCCGGCGTGAGCACCTGCTCCAGCAGCATCTCCAGCTGCACCTCGCCCCAGGTGCCGCGCGTCTTCACGTTGGTCAGCACCCGTTTCAGGTCGCCCACGCCCAGCGCCAGCTGCTGCATCTCGCCCAGTCCCTGGTGCACGCGCTCCAGCCGCTCGGACACCTGCTGGAACGAGGCGCTCAGGCGCGCCTCCAGCGTCGCGTGCAGTTTCTCGTCGACGGTCTTGCGCATCTCCTCCAGCCGCGCGCCGTTGTCCGCCTGCAGATCCTTGATCTTGGCCTCCAGCGTGGCGCGCACCTCCTGCATGCGCGCGGCGTTCGACTCGGTCAGGCGCGCCAGGTTCTGGTTCATGCTGTCGGCGAACTGCTTCAGGCTGCGGCCCTGTTCATCGCGGCCGACCAGGCCCTGCGCCTCCAGCTGCCGGCGCATGGCCTCGAACTGCTGCACGCTGGCCGCGTGCGTGGCCTGCGCCGTGGTCTGCAACTGCAGGCGCACCTCGCGCTCGACGCGCTCGATGCGCTCGGCCAGGCCATCGCCGCCGGCCGGGCCGCGCGCGCGCAGCAGCGACAGCGCCTGCAGGACCAGGACGGCCGCGATCGCGGCCAGCAATACGTAGAATTCGGTCTGGGTCATGGCGTCAATCGGGCTTGTTGCGCATCCAGTCGGCGGTTTGATAGAAGGACTCCATCAACCGCAACCGCAGCGCCTCGTCGATGCCGACGTCCTCCATCGCCCACGCCATCGCGCGCAGCCACTGGTCGCGCTCCTGGGTGCCGATGGCGAACGGCATGTGCCGCATGCGCAGGCGCGGATGGCCGTGCGCTTCGATGTACAGGTCCGGCCCGCCCATCCAGCCGCTCAGGAACATGAACAGGCGCTCGCGCGCGTTGTCCAGCGTGGGCGGATGGGCGGCGCGCAGCAGCGCGAACTCCGGCTCCAGTTCCATCAGGTCATAAAAACGGTCGACCATCTCGCGCACGCGCGATTCGCCGCCGATTACTTCATAGAGAGTTCGGGATTCAGTCATACCCTCCATGATAGCGCACCGGCGGCGAAACGCGGCCTCACACCAGGGCAAGCCGGCGCAGGCGCCGCGTCGACGACCAGTTCTCCAGGTCGGCCTCCTGGCGGACGTCGTCGCAGGCCTGGATGATGCGCGACAGCTGCGCCGCATCCAGGCCGGAGTTGAGCGTCAGCCGCACCAGCGAGCGGTTCTTCGGCGTGGCCGGCGCGCAGAACATGGCGCCGTAGATGCCGTGCCGCTCCAGCAGCTTGCGCAGCGCCAGCGTCTTGGGCTCGGGGCCGGGCTCCAGCGCGATGATCTGCTCGCTGCCGTCGCTGACGTTGTAGCCCAGCGCGCTCAATTCCTCGCGCACCTCCAGCGCGTTGGCGCGCAGCGCGGCGCGGCGGTCGTCGGCCGCCGCGACGAAGTCGATGGCGGCGTCGAACCACGCCAGCTCGTGGCCCAGCAGGCAGGAGCTGAAGATGGCCGGACGCGACTCCGACAGGAAGTAGCCCTTGAACTTGCTGGAACAGGTGATGAAGCCGGCGCGTCCGGCGAACGCCTTGGCCAGCGAGGCGGTGCGGAAGTGCACCCGCTCGCACAGGCCCAGCTCCGCCACCAGCCCGGCGCCGCGCGGGCCGTGCGTGCCCAGCGAGTGCGATTCGTCGACGATCAGCAGGCAGCCGTGGCGCTCGGCGATCTCCACCAGCTCGGACAGCGGCGCCACGCTGCCGTTGGTGCTGTACAGCGCGTCCACCACGATCAGGCCGCGCCCGTGGCGCGCCAGCTGCTTCCGCAGGTGCTCCATGTCGTTGTGCAGGAAGGGCACCGGCGCCGCCCCGGCCGACTGCACGCCCTCCCACAGCGAGGCGTGGGCCTGCATGTCGAGGTAGACCGGGATGCCGGGCGCGGCCAGCGTCTGCACCAGGCCGACGTTCGCCGCCCAGCCGGACTGCGCCAGGATGCCATCCTGCGCCCCCATCAGGCCGGCGAACTTGCGCTCCAGCCGGTGCTGGGCGCTGCCCTCCTGCAGGTACACGGCCGACATCAGCAGCTCGCCCTGGCTGCGGGCCAGCGCCGCCATTTGCGCCCCCATCAGCGCCGGCTCGCCGGCCAGGCACAGGTAGTCGTTCCCGGCCAGGAACACCGCCCCGGCCGGCGTGGGCTGCCAGGCGTGCGGATGCTCGCCTCCCAACAGCTGCTCGATGCGGGTGATGTAGTGTTCATCCATGCGCCGGGTCACGAAATCCGGCATCTGCTGTTCAGCCGGGATGGCAAAACCAGCGGTACGGATATGATCTTGAGCAATCGCGTTGGACATGTTCAGGTTCCTTTCGTAGTTTTGGAAATGGTTGTTTTTTTATGCGTCCGACTCCAACCTTGAGGCCAAAAAAACCAGCGGGGATTGATACTGATCAATTAATGTTTTGATATGCAGAAGTGCGTTGCAAATTCAGGCGATCATGGGACCTTGATAAATGTCAATTTCGCCATGACGCAATCCCTGCAAGAACGCTGGAAACGCTGGCAGCACGGTTTGGTCCAGTCGCTGCTGCATTACCATGGCCGCGAGGATCATGCGACCGTGCGCGTTCTGCTGCTGGCGAGCATCGGCACGGTGGGCATGCCGCTGTACTACGTGATCTGGCAAAGCTTCTTCCCGCAGGAATACGAATCGCTGTCGCTGCGCCTGCTGGGCATCCTGCTGTGCGCGCTGGGCCTGTTCGCCCGCCAGTTCAACCGGCGCGTGCTGCACCTGTACCTGCTGGTCACGCTCAGCTACATCTTCCCGTTCTTCTTCACCTTCATGTTCCTGATGAACCACGCCTCGGGCGTCTGGAGCGAGTCCCTGCTGATCGGGCTGGTGGTGCTGTTCCACTTCGACACCGGCCTGGCGCTGACGGCCTACCTGACCGGCACCACCGTGGCCTGCGCGGCGGCCGTCATGCTGGGCGAAAGCGAAACGCTGCTGAGCAGCCAGGTGCTGCAGCAGTTGCCGATCCACCTGTTCACCATCGCGGTGCTGTCGGTGGCCAAGATCAGCCGCCAAGTGCTGGCGCAGGAAAAGCTGGCCGGGCTGGGCGCCGGCCTGGCCACCGTCGCGCACGAGCTGCGCACGCCGCTCACCAGCGTCGACGCCAATGTGCGCGGCCTGCTGCGCGTGTACGCCGAGGCCGGCAGCCGCACGCAGGAGGACCGGCTCGGCGCCATCGACGCGCTGGCGCGCATCCAGTTCGAGGTGCGCCACATGAACCACATGATCGACCTCTTCCTGCTCAGCGCCACGGCGGTGCGGCAGAACCTGCGGCCGGTCGAAAAGGTGACGATGGAGGGCGTGGTGGAGGCGGCGCTCAAGCGCTACCCCTTCCCCAACGCCACCCAGCAGAAACTGGTGACGCTGGAAGTGCGCCGCAACTTCATCTTCGCCGGCCAGACCGAGTTGTCGGTGGTGATCCTGCTTAACCTGCTGCGCAACGCGCTCAAGGCCGTGCAGCGCGCCGGCAAGGGGCGCGTGCGGATCGTGGTCGACGGCGCGCACGCGCCGCCGCGGCTCCTGTTCATCGACACCGCCTGCGGCATCCCGGCACAGCAGATGCCGATGATTTTCCGGCGCTTCTACTCCCATCCCCCGCACAACGGCGCAGGCATCGGCCTGGCCCTGTGCGAGGAGATCATGCACGCGTGGAACGCCACCATCCGTTGCGTATCGCGCGAAGGTGCCTACGCCATTTTCATCCTTGAATTTCCCCAGCAGCAGTCCATCCCGAGGTGACACATGCATTTGCCCGTTTATTCCCATCCCACCCTGACCGTCCTGGTCGACGACAGCGACTCGTTCCTGCGCAGCCTGTCGTTCCAGCTCGACCCCATGCTGGCCAGCCAGACCTTCCACGACACCACCACCGCGCTGCAATGGCTGCGCAGGGAACCGCAATCGGGCTGCGTTCCGCTGCACGTCAACTTCGACATGCACAACCTGCCGGCCGACCAATGCAACGTGGCGCTGGACCTGGAGCGCATCTACCGCATCGGCCAGCAGCGCCACCGCTTCGAGACGCCGTCGGTGCTGGTGGTCGACTACTCGATGCCCCAGATGAACGGACTACAGTTCTGCGAAGCGGTGGCGCACCTGCCGTGCAAGAAGATCCTGTTCACCGGCGCGGCCGACGAGAAGATCGCCGTCAGCGCCTTCAACCGCGGCCTGATCGACCGCTACATCAAGAAGAGCGACGACCATGCGCTCGACCTGCTGGAAATCGAGATCGCCTCGCTGCAGCGCGACTACTTCGACGCCCAGTCCGAAACGCTGCGCGAGCTGGTGCTGCTGCATAACTACCACTTCCTGGGCGACCCGGCGCTGGCGCGGCTGGTGCGGGAGCTGAGCGCCAGCATGGGCTTCGTCGAGCACTACATCTTCCCGAATCCGACCGGCATCCTGTTCCTCGACAAATTCGGCAAGGCCAGCCTGATGATGATAGAAACCGAACAGGGGATGTACGCGCAGTACGAGATCGCGCGCGACAGCGACGCGCCGCCGTCGTTGATGGACGCCTTGCTGGAGCGGCGCGTGCTGCCGTTCTTCTCCGACCCGGACGGCGACGGCATGTACTCGCGCCGCGTGGGCGACAACTGGCACCGCTATTGCGCGGCGCCGCGCGTGTGCCAGGGCCGCGAGACCTACTACTGGGCGCTGTTCGACCTGCCGCCGCACTACTTCGACAAGCAGCCGTATTCCTACGCCGACTTCCTCAGGGAGCGGGCGGCGCTGGAGACCATCGCGGCCTAGGCTTCGCGCAGCGTCTGCAACGGCGGCTGGCGCAGCACGTTGCGCAGTCCCAGCCAGCCGCCGGCGATGGCGCACAGCGCGCCCGCCACCAGGCCCACCAGCCACACTGCGGGGCTGAAGCTCCAGGCGAACTTGAACTGGTAGGTGGCCAGGGCCCAGCCCATGGCCGCCGCGCCGGTCGCCGCCAACAGGCCGGACAAGGCGCCCACCAGCGAGAACTCGATCAGCTGCGCCTGCGACAGCTGCCTACGGGTCGCGCCCAGCGCGCGCAGCAGGCCCGATTCGCGGGTGCGCTCGTCCTGCGATCCCATCAGCGCCGCGTACAGCACCAATACGCCGGAGGCCAGCGTGAACACGAACAGGAATTCCACCGCCGTCACCACCTGGTCCAGCACCGCCTGCACCTGCCGCAGCAGGCCGCCGACGTCGACGATGGTCAGGTTGGGATAGTCGCGCGTGAGGGCGTTCATCAGCGCGCCCTGCCCTTGCGGCAGATGGAAGGCGGTGATCCAGCTCTGCGACACTTCCGTCATCGCCGCCGGGTTGATGATGACGAAGAAGTTGACCCGCATCGAGCCCCACTCCAGCTTGCGCAGGCTGGTGATGGTGGCGTCCACCGGCGTGCCGGCGATATCGAAGCGCAGCTTGTCGCCCAGCTTCCACTTGAGCGTCTTGGCGATGCCCTCCTCCACCGACGCCTCCGGCGCACCCGGCTTGTCGGCGAACCACTGGCCGGCGCTGATCTTGTTCTCGGCCTGCATCGCCGCCATCGTCGACAGGTTGAATTCGCGGTCGGCCAGGCCCTTGGCGCGGTCGTCGGTGTAGGTCTCGGCGGTGACGGGCTTGCCGTTCACGGCGGTCAGGCGGCCGCGTATCATTGGATATTGCGGCGCGTAGCTCACGCCCGCCGCCCGCAGGCGCTTGCCGATGTCGGCCGCCTGCTCCGGCTGGATGTTGATGATGAAGCGGTTCGGCGCGTCCGGCGGCGTGGCGTTGCGCCAGGCCGTCATCAGGTCGCCGCGCACCACGGTCAGCACCAGCAACGCCATCATGCCCAGCGCCAGCGAGACGATCTGCACCACGGTCGCACCGGGACGCCGCTGCAGCGAGGTGATGGCGAAGCGCCAGCTCTGATGATCGATCGCGCGCCGCAGCGGCTTGAGCGCGGCCAGCGCGCCCCAGCCCACCAGGCCGAACACGGCGAAGGCGCCGAGGAAGCCGAGCGCCGTGTACAGCGCCAGTTGCACATCGCCCGCCTGCCACAGAAGCAGCACGACGAAGCCGGCCAGGCCCAGGCCGTAGGTGGCCAGCGCCGCCACCTGCGGCGGCTCCTGCTCGCGGCGGATCACGCGGTTGTGCGGCACTTTGCGCAGTTGCAGGATAGGCGGCAGCGCGAACGCGGCCAGCAGCAGCATGCCGGTGGCCACGCCCTGCAGCGCAGGGTAGATGGTAGGCGCCGGCAGGCTGGCCGAGACCAGCTTGCCCAGCACCTCCAGCAGCACGTAGTGGCCGCCGAAACCCACCGCCACGCCCATCAGGCTGCCGGCCAGGCCGACCATCAGGAATTCGGTCAGGTACATCAGCGTGACTTCGTTCTGCGTCAGGCCCAGGCAGCGCAGCATGGCGCAGGCGTCCAGGTGGCGCTGCATGAAGCGGCGCGCGGCCATCGCCACGGCCACCGCCGCCAGCATCGCCGACAGCAGGCCGACCAGCGACAGGAAACGGTCGGCGCGGTCCAGCGTGGCGCGCATTTCGGGCCGGCCGTTTTCCAGCGACTCGACGCGCACGCCCTTGATATTGTTTTGCCTGATCTGCGCCTGCAGCCATTGCTCGTAGGCGCTGGCCACGGCCGCGCCGTTTTGCAGCGACGGCGGCGCCGCCACCAGCAGGCGGTAGGACACGCGCGAGCCGGGCTGGATCAGATTGGTGTCGGCCAGGTCGTCCAGCGCGAACATCACGCGCGGCGCGAACGCCAGGAAGTTGGCGCCGCGGTCCGGCTCGGAGGCGATCAGCTGCGCCACCGTGAAGCTTTTGTCGCCCAGCTTGATCGTGCCGCCGACCGTGGTCTTCAGGCCGCCCAGCAGGCCGGCGTCCAGCCACACGGTGCCGGGCGCCGGCACACCGTTGGCTGGCGCGCCGTAGCTTTGCTCGGCCTGTTCGGGATCGGTGGTGATCTTCAGCTGGCCGCGCAGCGGATAGCCGGGGCCGACCGCCTTCAACGCCGCCAGCAGCGAGTTCGATTGCTCGCCCTCGCCCGCCTGCGCCATGCTGGGGAAGCTGATGGTGTCGGTCATCAGCAAGCCGCGCCGGGCGGCCTCCGCGCGCCAGGCCGGATTGACCGGCAGGTCGGCGTTGATGACGACGTCGGCGCCCAGCAACTGGTGGGCGTCGCGATCGAGGCCGCTGCGCAGGCGGTCGATGAAGAAGCCGGTGGCGGACAAGGCAGCCACCGCCACCGTCAGCGCGATCAGCAGGAAGCGCAACTGGCCGGCGCGCCAGTCGCGCGCCGTCATCTTCAGGGCGAGTTTGAGCATGGGGGTTTTCTACAGTGCGGCGAAATACGCGTCGACTTCATCGAGGAACTTCTGCTTCTGCTGCGCCGGCAGGAAGGCCGCCGAGAAGCTGTTGCGCGCCAGGCGCTGCGCGTGGGACAGGCCCAATGGCAAAGCCTCGAAGGTGGCGATGAAGTTGGCGTTCATGTAGCCGCCGAAGTAGGCCGGGTCGTCCGAATTCACGGTGGCGACGATACCCGCGTCCAGCAGCTGCAGCAGGTTGTGCTGCTCCATGCGATCGAACACGCACAGCTTGACGTTCGACAGCGGGCACACCGTCAATGCGATCTGCTCGCGCGCCAGGCGCTGCGTCAACGCCGCGTCCTCCAGGCAGCGCACGCCGTGGTCGATGCGTTCGACCTTGAGCACGTCGAGCGCGGTTTCGATATACGCCGGCGGGCCTTCCTCGCCCGCGTGCGCCACCAGGTGGAAGCCCAGCTCGCGGCACTTGGCGAACACGCGCGCGAACTTCTCCGGCGGATTGCCGACCTCCGACGAATCGAGCCCGATGCCCATGTACTTGTCGCGGTAAGGCAGCGCCTCCTCCAGCGTGGCGAAGGCGTCCTCCTCCGACAGATGGCGCAGGAAGCTGAGGATCAGCGTGGCGCTGACCGGGCTGTCCTGGCAGGCGCGGTGGATGCCGTCGATCACGGTCTTGATCGGCACGCCGCGCGCGGTGTGCGTCTGCGGATCGAAGAAGATTTCGGTGTGGCGCACATTGTCCTGCTCGGCGCGCTTGAGGTAGGCGGCGGTCATGTCGTAGAAGTCCTGCTCCTGCAACAGCACGCTGGCGCCGGCGTAGTAGATGTCGAGGAAGGACTGCAGGTCGGTGAACGCGTACGCGGCGCGCAGCTCCTCCACCGAGCCGTAGGCCAGCTTGACGTTGTTGCGCTGGGCCAGCGCGAAAATCAGTTCCGGCTCAAGCGAGCCTTCGATGTGGATGTGCAGTTCGGCTTTCGGCATTTGCTGCACCACGGTGCGCAATTGTTCGTTCAACATTATTCTTTTTCCTCTGACGGTAAGCTGGATCAACGCATCTTAGCGCATGCCGCGAGAGTGCGACAGCGGCGGCCAAGTTGCGGCAAAATTTATCTGTTTGAGGTGCGATCAGCACGGCGCGTGCAAGCGTGATACTGTGGCATAAACGTGGGTAAAAAAAACCTTGAAAAGCCATAAAAAGGACACAAAATTATCCAAAAATAATCTTAATAATCAATGATTTACGAAAGAGTATTAACCATATTACGACATATCTTTTGACTTCCGGCACCAATAGCGCAATAATCAATTTCATAGACGTAAGATGCGTTACGGCCAACACATAAAAGCCGCCAACCGGCGATGAAGCCAGCTCACCGGCGCGGGCAATCCGCGCCATCAAAAAGAAGCTGGTCATAAGAAAAATAAAACGAAAGGGTATGCACGAACCAGGGCCAGGGCAGTCGAACTGCCGGTGACCCGTGACACGCAGGTTTACATTAAAGGACATCCAAATGACCATTTTTGACAACTACGCCGCACGGTACGAACGGACCAAAGAAGAAGAGATGTCCATGAAGGAATATCTCGAACTTTGCAAAAAAGATCGACTCACCTACGCCAGCGCTCCGGAGCGCATGCTGGCCGCCATCGGCGAACCGACGTTGGTCGACACCCGCAACGACACCCGGCTGTCTCGCATCTTCGCGAACAAGGTCATCAAGATATATCCGGCTTTCCGCGAGTTCTACGGCACCGAGGAAGTGATCGAACAAGTGGTGTCCTACTTCCGCCACGCCGCGCAGGGACTGGAGGAACGCAAGCAGATCCTGTATCTGCTCGGTCCCGTCGGCGGCGGCAAATCGTCGATCGCCGAGAAGCTCAAGTCGCTGATGGAGCATGTGCCCTTCTACTGCCTGAAAGGCTCGCCGGTGAACGAATCGCCGCTCGGCCTGTTCAACGAGGAAGAGGACGGCGTGATCCTGGAAGAAGACTACGGCATCCCGCGCCGCTACCTGCGCAACATCCCGAGCCCGTGGGCCGTCAAGCGCCTGCACGAATTCAACGGCGACATCAACCAGTTCCGCGTGGTCAGGCGCTACCCGTCGGTGCTCAAGCAGGTCGCCATCTCCAAGACCGAGCCGGGCGACGAGAACAACCAGGACATCTCCTCGCTGGTCGGCAAGGTCGACATCCGCAAGCTGGAGGATTATTCGCAGGACGATCCCGACGCCTACAGCTACTCGGGCGGCCTGTGCCTGGCCAACCAGGGCCTGATGGAATTCGTCGAGATGTTCAAGGCGCCGATCAAGGTGCTGCACCCGCTGCTGACCGCCACGCAGGAAGGCAACTACAAGGGCACGGAAGGCTTCGGCGCGATCCCGTTCGACGGCATCATCCTGGCGCACTCGAACGAGTCGGAATGGAAGACCTTCAAGAACAACCGCAACAACGAGGCTTTCCTTGACCGTATCTACATCGTCAAGGTGCCGTACTGCCTGCGCGTGACCGACGAGATCAAGATCTACGACAAGCTGATCGCCAACTCCTCGCTGTACCAGGCGCCATGCGCGCCCGGCACCCTGCGCATGATGGCGCAGTTCGCCATCCTGTCGCGCCTGAAGGATCCGGAGAACTCCAGCATCTTCAGCAAGATGCTGGTGTACGACGGCGAGAACCTCAAGGACACCGACCCGAAAGCCAAGTCCATGCACGAGTACGTGGACTACGCCGGCGTCGACGAGGGCATGAACGGCCTGTCCACCCGCTTCGCGTTCAAGATCCTGTCCAAGGTCTTCAACTTCGACAACACCGAGGTGGCGGCCAATCCGGTGCACCTGCTGTACGTGCTGGAGCAGCAGGTCGAGCGCGAGCAGTTCCCGCCCGAGACCGAGCAGAAGTACTTCTCGTACATCAAGGAGCACCTGGCGCAGAAGTACGTGGAGTTCATCGGCAAGGAAATCCAGACCGCCTACCTGGAATCGTATTCCGAATACGGCCAGAACATCTTCGACCGCTACGTCACCTTCGCCGACTTCTGGATCCAGGACCAGGAATACCGCGATCCCGACACCGGCGAGAGCTTCGACCGCGAGTCGCTGAACAACGAGCTGGAGAAGATCGAGAAGCCGGCCGGGATTTCCAATCCCAAGGACTTCCGCAACGAGATCGTCAACTTCGGCCTGCGCGCGCGCGCCAACAACGGCGGCAAGAATCCGGCCTGGACCAGCTACGAGAAGTTCCGCACCGTGATCGAGAAGAAGATGTTCTCCAACACCGAGGAACTGCTGCCGGTGATTTCGTTCAACGCCAAGGCCAGCGCCGAAGACGCCAACAAGCACGCCGACTTCGTCGCCCGCATGGTGGAGAAAGGCTATACCGCCAAGCAGGTGCGCTTGCTGTGCGAATGGTATTTGCGTGTGAGGAAGTCGTCCTAAGTAGCATTGCGCGCCGCCCCGCATGAGGCGGTGGCGGCGCGGCGCCGACCAATAGCAGCAGGAGGCATCTTTTGACTTACCTCATCGACCGACGTTTGCAGGGCAAGAACAAGTCTGCGGTCAACCGCGAGCGCTTCTTGCGGCGCTACAAGGCCCAGATCAAGGACGCGGTGGGACGTGCCATCAAGGGCCGCTCCATCACCGACATTGAGAATGGCGAAAAAGTCTCCATCCCGGTCAAGGACGTGGGCGAGCCCTCGTTCGGCCACGCCCATGGCGGCGTGTGGGAAACCATCAACCCCGGCAACCAGGAATACCTCAAGGGCGACCTGATCAACCGGCCCAAGGGCGGCGGCGGCGCCGGCCGCGGCAAGGCCGGCAACAGCGACCAGCTGACCGAGGACGATTTCATCTTCGAGCTGTCGCGCGAAGAGTTCATGAACTACTTCTTCGAAGACCTGGAGCTGCCCAACCTGGTCAAGACCCAGCTGACCGCCACCACTGAATTCAAGAACCAGCGCGCCGGCTACAACATGTCGGGCACGCCGTCCAACATCCACGTGCTGCGTTCGCTGCGCGGCGCGCTGGGACGGCGCATCGCGGTCGGCGGCAGCTCGCGCAAGCGCGTGATCGAGGCCGAGCGCGAGCTGGAGGAGCTGCTGCTGGAAGGCGCGCCGCTGGACGCGCCGCGCGTGGTGGAGCTGAAAAAGCTGATCCACCACCTGCACACGCGGCTGCTGGCCATCCCCTTCATCGACCCGTTCGACCTGCGCTACAGCAACCGCGTCAAGGTGCCCAAGCCGATGACGCAGGCGGTGATGTTCTGCATCATGGACGTCTCCGGCTCGATGGACGAAACCCGCAAGGACACCGCCAAGCGCTTCTTCATCCTGCTGTACCTGTTCCTCAAGCGCGCCTACGACAAGATCGACGTGGTCTTCATCCGCCACCACACGGCCGCAGCCGAGGTGAACGAGGAGGAGTTCTTCCACTCGCGCGAGTCGGGCGGCACGGTGGTGTCGTCGGCGCTGCACCTGCTCGACAAGATCATCGAGGAGCGCTACGGCGGCGGCAGCTGGAACAGCTACGTGGCCCAGGCCTCCGACGGCGACAACTGGGACAACGATTCCGTGCTGTGCCGCCAGCTGCTGGTCAACACCATCATGCCCAAGGTGCAGTACTACACCTATGTCGAGATCACCGACGGTCCGCCGCAGAACCTGTGGGAGCAGTACTCGCAGATTCCCGACCACCATCCGCATTTCGCCATGCAGAAAATAGTCACGCCGGCCGACATCTATCCGGTGTTCCGTGAACTGTTCAAGAAACAGCCTAAATAGGCAGCCGAGCCATGAACGACATGACACCCAAGCCGCGCCATCCGCGCGCCCTGCCCGAACAGTCGGAGTGGACGTTTGAACTGATCGAGCAGGCCCACCAGGAAATCCGCCGCGTCGCCGAAGGATTCGGGCTGGACACCTATCCCAACCAGCTGGAGATCATCACCGCCGAGCAGATGATGGACGCCTACACCTCGGTCGGCATGCCGGTGTCGTACAACCACTGGTCGTTCGGCAAGCACTTCCTGTCGACCGAAAAGGGCTACAAGCGCGGGCAGATGGGCCTGGCCTACGAGATCGTCATCAACTCCAACCCCTGCATCGCCTACCTGATGGAGGAGAACAGCCTGACCATGCAGGCGCTGGTGATCGCGCACGCGGCCTACGGCCACAACTCCTTCTTCAAGGGGAACTACCTGTTCCGCACCTGGACCGACGCCGACGCCATCGTCGACTACATGGTGTTCGCCAAGAACTACATCGCCGAGTGCGAGCAGCGCCACGGCATCGACGCGGTCGAGCTGCTGCTCGATTCCTGCCACGCGATCCAGAACTACGGCGTCGACCGCTACAAGCGGCCGGCCAAGCTGTCGATGGCGCAGGAGCGCGCGCGCCAGAAGGAGCGCGAGGCCTACGCGCAGTCGCAGATCAACGAGCTGTGGCGCACCCTGCCCCGGCGCGAGGAAGAGGAAGAGGAAAAGGCCACGCCGCGCTTCCCGCCCGAGCCCGAGGAAAACCTGCTGTACTTCATCGAGAAGTACGCGCCGCTGCTGGAACCGTGGCAGCGCGAGATGGTACGCATCGTGCGCAAGATTTCGCAGTACTTCTACCCGCAGCGCCAGACCCAGGTGATGAACGAGGGCTGGGCCACCTTCTGGCACTACACCATCCTCAACCAGTTGTACGACGAGGGCGTGGTGGGCGACGGCTTCATGATGGAGTTCCTGAAGAGCCATACCAACGTGGTCTACCAGCCGCCGGTCAACAGCCCCTACTACAGCGGCATCAACCCGTACGCGCTGGGCTTCGCCATGATGACCGACATCCGCCGCATCTGCGAGCACCCGACGCCCGAGGACCGCGAATGGTTCCCGGACATCGCCGGCAGCGACTGGCGCAAGACGCTCGATTTCGCCATGCGCAATTTCAAGGACGAGAGCTTCATCGCCCAGTACCTGTCGCCCAAGCTGATCCGCGATTTTCATTTCTTTGCCGTACTGGACGACGACAACAACGAAAAACTGGCAATCTCCGCCATACACGACGACCTGGGCTACCGCTACGTCCGCCAGCAGCTGGCCGAGCAGTACAACCTGGGCAACCGCGAGCCGAATATCCAGGTGTGGTCGGTCAACACGCGGGACGACCGCGCGCTGACGCTGCGCCATACGCAGTTCCAGCGGCGGCCGCTGAACCAGCAGGCCGGCGAGGTGCTCAAGCACGTGGCGCGGCTGTGGGGCTTCGACGTGCACCTGGAAACCGTGTCGCCGAGCGGCGAGATCGTCAGTTCGCTGGAGGTCAAACGGGAGAAGCGCGCGCGCGGAAGCTGAGCAACATATATATAGGGCTTCGCCGCGGTCAGGCATGGCTCTTGCAAGGGATGAATCGGGGTCAGAGAAGTCGCTCTGACCCCGGTTTTTTTAGCAAAGGCATGGTGCAGTGCAAAAGTCAATAATTTTTTACGATAATTTGTACGGCCTTGCCCGCAAGAATTTCATCAAGGAAACATTTACGACCAAATTATCAATTGTTCGTAGTAAAATTACGTGCATAATATTCCGTTTTTGGGCTTAAGGGAAAACTAAGTAATGTCGTGGTGCGTCTCGCCCCAAAATTGCGCCGGAGAGTCTTGCATATTGAGCTAGAACGGTGCAAAGAGAGCGCTATCACATAGGAAAACCCTATGAAATTTAACCGGTTTTAGGGATGAAAATTCTATGTAAAATCAAGAATTCGTATGTATAATTCGCCGACGTCCCGGATGCGGCTGTTGTTTTGTGTCGCCATTTTGGGGTTTAAGTAGCAACAAAAAAGAGTTGGTATTGGAGAAAGCAGGCATGAATTTCACGCACAACGAGAAAAGCACCGGGAAGAACTTTACAGGCATTACCATTGTCGTTTTGTTGCACCTCCTGGTTGCTTATGGGATCGTGACGGGCTTGGGTAAACGTCTGGTGAGCAAGATGATCGCACCAGTGGAGACCAAGATCATTGAGGAGGTCAAACCTCCTCCACCGAAAGAACTCCCACCGCCACCACCTCCGCCAGAGATGAAAGCGCCCCCACCGCCATTCATCCCGCCAGTTGAGGTGAACGTGCAGCAGCCTCCGCCGCCGCAAAACACGATCGCGAACGCGACCAACGTGAAGCCTGCGACGAACGAACTGCAAAAAGCGCCGCCAGCACCACCGGCAGCGCCACCAGGACCAGCCAAATCGGTGAACGTAGCTGCTGTGGCCGACTTCAGCACTTGCGCGAAACCGGAGTGGCCAAAATCCTCCCTGCGTAACGAAGAAACCGGTACGGTCACGTTATCGTTCTTGATTGGAACCGACGGCCATGTCGCCGATTCCAAGATCGTCAAATCCAGTGGCTTTAGGGACTTGGACAAGGCCGCGGTTAACGGCATCAGCAAATGCCGATTCAAACCGGGTCTGACCGACGGGAAACCGACGGAAGCGTGGATGCAGATGCAATACGTCTGGACGCTGGAGTAAAACCGAGGCGGCAGCATCGTCTCACTTAGTAATTTTCGTTGTCATTACGTTCAGCGATCTGATTATTTTATCAATTTGGAGGAAGCATGTTTAAGAATACCCGTTTGTCCGCTGTACTGGCCGCTGTGCTGTTTTCCGTGACCGCAGCCACCGCCCTGGTAAGCGCCCCAGCCTTCGCTGACGCGCCAGCCTCGGCCGCCGCTTCGGCACCAGCAGCCGCTCCAGCAGCGGATGCGGCAGCCGCACCAGCACCAGCAGCAGAAGCTCCAGCTGCCAAGGGCGGCAAAGAAGAAGTGGACAATCCATACGGCTTCGAAGCTGTCTGGAACGGTGGTTTCGTATCGCGCGGCACCCTGATCATCCTGTCGCTGATGTCGATGGGTTCGTGGTACATCATCATCACCAAGCTGATCGACCAGATGAAGATCTTCAAACAGTCGAAAGAAACCTCGGCCAAGTTCTGGAAAGCCTCGTCGATCGCCGCTGGTTCGGCAGCCCTGAAAGACGGCTCGCCATTCCGCTTCATCGCTGAAACCGGCACCAAGGCCACCGTGCACCACGACGGCGCCCTGCTGGAACAAATCGACCTGTCGACCTGGGTGACCATGTCGATCCAGCGCGCTGTTGACAAAGTTCAATCGCGTCTGCAAGACGGCCTGTCGTTCCTGGCAACCGTTGGTTCGACCGCACCGTTCATCGGTCTGTTCGGTACCGTTTGGGGTATTTACAATGCACTGATCGCCATCGGCATGTCGGGTAACGCATCGATCGACAAAGTTGCAGGTCCAGTGGGTGAAGCGCTGATCATGACCGCTTTCGGTCTGTTCGTGGCGGTTCCTGCCGTTCTGGGTTACAACTGGCTGGTGCGTCGTAACAAGTCGGCAATGGAAGACGTGCGTTCGTTCTCGGCCGACGTGCACTCGGTACTGATCTCGGGCGCGATGTCCACCAGCGAAGCTGGCCGTGCCGCCGGCGCTAAAAAGATTGGATAATTAATCATGTCGATGTCCGTAGGCTCCGATAGCGGAGACGAAGATCAAGTCATGTCAGAAATCAACACGACGCCCCTGGTGGACATCATGTTGGTTCTGCTGATTATCTTCCTGATCACGAGCCCGGTTGTTCTGAAGCTGATCAAAATCAAGCTGCCAGAAGAAGCCAACCAGGTTATTCAGACCAAGCCGGAAGATGTCAACATCGTTGTAAGCAAGGATGGCGACATCTACTGGAACCAGAAGAGGATGCGCGACGCGAATGACTTGTTCGACCATCTGAAGGTGGAAGCGGTCAAATTGCCTCAGCCGGAAGTGCACGTTCGTGGTGACCAAGAAACGCGCTACGAAGCAATCGGCAAGGTTATTTACACTACCCAGCGTGCTGGTATTCAGAAGGTCGGCTTCATCACCGAACCGCCTGACAAGGGTTAATCCCCTCTAGTGCATCGCAGGCCCGCAGTCGGGGCCTGCCCTTCTTAAAAGGAAACACCATGAGTATGAATGTCGGCTCCCCAGCCAGCGGTGGCGCGGACCCGGAACCAATGATGGAAATGAACATGACGCCCCTCATCGACGTGATGCTGGTGCTGATTATCATGATGATCATTACGATTCCAAAGGCCAACCATTCGGTCAACCTGAACATGCCGGTCGGCACCCCGCCGCCGCCAGTCAGGGAACCAGTGGTCATCACGATTGACGTCGACTTCGACGGTACGATTCTGTGGGATAACGCTGTCGTTCCCGACCGCGGCACCCTGGAAGCGAAACTGACCGACGTCGCGGCGCAACCAGACCAGCCGGAAGTGCATCTGCGTCCGAACAAGCTGGTCTCGTACAAAGTCGTGGCAGGCGTGATGGCTGCGGCCCAGCGTCTGGGCGTGACCAAGATTGGCCTGGTCGGCAACGAACAGTTCCAATAATCAGTTCTATGTTCAACGATAGGCAGGACCATTCCTGCCTATTTCGCATTTTGATGAAAGAAAACTTACCCATGACCAAGTTTCGTCTCGCTCATCTCGGCCTGGTAATGGCCGCTATTGGTTTTACTGCAGCAGCTCCTTTGGCAGGTTTTTCCTCGGTTGCCTACGCGGCCGACGCGGTGCGCGCTGAAATCGGCAAACCATTGCAAGAAGCACAGAAACTGGCTGCGGCAGGCAAGAATAAAGAAGCACTGGCTAAACTCAAGGAAGCCGATGCTGTCGGTGGCAAATCGCCCAACGAATCGTATCTGATCGAACGCACCCGCGCTTCGGCCGCTGTGGCCGCAGGCGACAACGACACGGCCGCAAGGGCCTTCGAAGCGGTCATCAACTCCGGCAAGCTGTCCGCTGCCGAACAACCAAAATTCACCCAGGCCCTGGCCGGTATCTACTACCGCGCCAAGGACTATCCAAAGGCCATCACCTGGATCCAGCGCTCGTTGAAGGACAATCCCAACGACGGCCAGATGCACGACCTGCTGATCCAGACCTACTACATCAGCGGCAAGCTCAACGAAGCTGCCAAGGAACTGCAATCGTCGAAGGCCGGTTCGGAATCGTCGCTGCAGATGCTGGCCAACATCCAGCTCAAGCAGAACGACAAGGAAGGCTATGTCCAGACCCTGGAAAAACTGGCCGGTTCCTATCCGAAGACCAGCTACTGGGCCGACCTGCTGAACCGCGTGTCGGGCAAGCCAGGCTTCTCGTCGACGCTGTCGCTGGACGTGCTGCGCCTGCGCCTGGCCAACGGCTTGCTGGCCAAGCCGGGCGAGTACATGGAAATGTCCCAGCTGGCACTGCAAGCGGGTAATCCTGCCGAAGCGATCAAGATCATCGACCAGGGCTACAAGAAAGGCGCGCTGGGCACCGGCTCCGACGCCGCCCGCCACCAGCGTCTGAAAGACCTGGCCGCCAAGACCCAGACCGAGTTCGACACCAAGCAGCCCGCGCTGGAAGCCGAAGCCGTCAAGGCCAAGGACGCCGACGCGCTGGCCAACATGGGCTACGCCCTGGTTTCCGCAGGCAAGGCCGACAAGGGCCTGGCGCTGCTGGACCAGGCTGTGAAGCTGGGCACCGCGAAGAATCCTGAAGCGGTCAAGCTGCACCAGGGTATCGCCCAGTTCATCGCCGGCAAGAAGCCTGCCGCGCTGGCCACCCTGAAAACGGTCAAAGGCAAGGACGGCACCGCCGACCTGGCCCGCTACTGGACCCTGAACATCAACCACCCGATGTAATCCGGCGGTTTCGATGCGCAAAAGCGCTGTCCGGCTCCGCGCCGGCCAGCGCTTTTTTTATGCCCTGGCCCCGCATTTCCCTCCGCATTTCCCGCTATAACTGTCGGCTACGGCAAACAAACCGTATAATCCTTCATTTAGCGACAGTTTCCACCAGATTCCCATGAAGGTATTTCGCGGTCTACCCAATGCAGCGGCGCGCGCGCCGTGCGCGCTCACGATCGGCAATTTCGACGGCGTCCACCTCGGCCACCAGGCCTTGCTGGGCCGCGTGCGCGCAGCCGCCACCAGCCTCGGGCTGGAAGGCGCCGTGATGACCTTCGAGCCGCATCCGCGCGAATTCTTCGCCCAGAAGGCCGGCGACCTGTCCAAAGCCCCGCCCCGCATCGCCAACCTGCGCGACAAGCTGCAATCGCTGTCCGACAACGGCATCGACCGCGTCATCGTCGAGCACTTCTCAGCCCATTTCGCCGCGCTCACGCCGCAGGAATTCACCGAAAAGGTGCTGGTCGAAGGCCTGCACGTCAAATGGCTGATGGTCGGCGACGACTTCTGCTACGGCGCCCGCCGCGCCGGCAACGTGCAGATGCTGCAGGAAGCGGGCAAGCACTACGGCTTCCACGTCGAGACCCTGCCCACCGTGATGAACGGCAGCACCCGCATCTCCTCCTCCGCCGTGCGCGCCGCGCTGGCCGAGGGCGACTTCGCGCATGCCGAGGCGCTGCTGGGCCATCCCTACGCCATCTCCGGCCACGTGATCCACGGCCAGAAGCTGGGCCGCACGCTGGGCTTCCCCACGCTGAACCTGCGCGTGCCGCACCGCCCCGCGCTGGCCGGCATCTTCATCGTGCAGGTGCACGGCTTGGCCGAGCGCCCGCTGCCGGCCGTGGCCAGCCTGGGCGTGCGCCCCACCGTCGACGACAGCGGCCGCGTGCTGCTGGAGGTGCACGTGTTCGACTTCGCCCAAAGCTGCTACGGCAAACAGGTGCGCGTCGAATTCCTTCACAAGATCCGCGACGAGGAAAAATACGTCGACCTGCCGACGCTGACCGCCGCCATCCACCGCGATGCCGACATCGCCCGCGAGTATTTTGCACAATGCGTCAAGGAACGCGAAGGCGCCATCACGGCCACCGACCGAATTTAACCGCGCGACCAGCTACGCGCGCCGGCTACATAGAACACCCCGAATAAAATCACTGAAGATAACCATGTCCGATAACAAATCCGCAAAGAAGCCTGAAAGTAAATACCCGGTCAACATGACCGAAACCCCGTTCCCGATGCGCGGCGATATGGCCAAGCGCGAACCCAACTGGGTCAAGGAATGGCAGGACAAGAAAATCTACGAGCGCGTGCGCAAGGCCGCCGCCGGCCGTCCTAAATTCATCCTGCACGACGGCCCGCCGTACGCCAACGGCGACATCCACATCGGCCACGCCGTCAACAAGATCCTCAAGGACATGGTGGTCAAGGCCCGCGGCATGGCCGGCTACGACGCGCCCTACGTGCCGGGCTGGGATTGCCACGGCATGCCGATCGAGATCCAGATCGAAAAACTGTACGGCAAAAACCTGCCGACCGCCGAAGTGCTGACCAAGGCCCGCGCCTACGCCTACGAGCAGGTCGACCGCCAGCGCAAGGACTTCATCCGCCTGGGCGTGCTGGGCGAATGGCAGAACCCCTACCTGACCATGAACTACTCGAACGAGGCCGACGAACTGCGCGCCCTCGGCCAGCTGCTGGAGAAGGGCTACGTCTACCGCGGCCTGAAGCCGGTCAACTGGTGCTTCGACTGCCAGTCCGCCCTGGCCGAAGCCGAAGTGGAATACCAGGACAAGCGCGACCCGGCCATCGACGTCGGCTTCAAGTTCGCCGAATTCGACAAGCTGGCCACGGCCTTCGGCATGGACAAGCTGCCGACCGAGAACGGCTTCATCGTCATCTGGACCACCACCCCGTGGACCATCCCGTCCAACCAGGCGCTGAACGTCAACGCCGAAGTGATCTACTCGCTGGTGCAGACCGAGCGTGACGGCCAGCCCTTGCTGCTGATCCTGGCGCAGGACCTGGTCGAAGCCTGCCTGGCGCGCTACAAGCTCGAAGGCACCACCATCGCCACCTGCCACGGCGCGGCGCTGGGCGGCATCAGCTTCCGCCACCCGCTGCATGCCTCGGACGCCTTCTTCGACCGCCTGTCGCCGATGTACCTGGCCGAATACGTGACCACCGAAAGCGGCACCGGCGTGGTGCACTCGGCACCAGCGTATGGCCTGGACGACTTCATCTCCTGCCGCGCGCACGGCATGAAGGACGAGAACATCCTGACCCCGGTCATGGGCGACGGCAAATTCGCCGCCTCGCTGCCGCTGTTCGGCGGCATGACGATCTGGGAAGCGTCCAAGCCGATCTGCGCCGCCCTGAAGGAAGCGGGCGCGCTGTTCGAAGTGAAGATGTTCGACCACAGCTACATGCACTGCTGGCGCCACAAGACGCCGATCATCTACCGCGCCACCTCGCAGTGGTTCGCCGGCATGGATGTGAAGCCGAAGGACGGCGGCCACACGCTGCGCGAAACCGCGCTCAAAGGCATCGACGAAACCAAGTTCTTCCCGGACTGGGGCAAGGCGCGCCTGCACGGCATGATCGCCAACCGTCCCGACTGGACCCTGTCGCGCCAGCGCCAGTGGGGCGTGCCGATGGCCTTCGTGGTCCACAAGGAGACCGGCGCGCTGCATCCGCGCACCCCGGAACTGCTGGAGCAAGTCGCAAAGCTGATCGAAAAGAGCGGCATCGACGCCTGGCTGGCGTTGGACCTGAAGGACCTGATCGGCGACGAGGCGTCGGCCTACGAAAAGAACAAGGACACGCTGGACGTCTGGTTCGATTCCGGCTCGACCCACCAGACCGTGCTGCGCGGCTCTCATAAGGAGCAATCGGCCTTCCCGGCCGACCTGTACCTGGAAGGTTCGGACCAGCACCGCGGCTGGTTCCACTCCTCGCTGCTGACGTCCTCGATGCTGAACGGCGCCCCGCCGTACAAGGCGCTGCTGACCCACGGCTTCGTGGTCGACGGCGAAGGCAAGAAGATGTCCAAGTCGATCGGCAACACCATCGCGCCGCAGGACGTGTGGAACAAGCTGGGCGCCGACATGCTGCGCCTGTGGGTCGCCACCACCGACTACACCGGCGAGCTGTCGATCTCCGACGAGATCCTCAAGCGCGTCACCGAAGCGTATCGCCGTATTCGCAACACGCTGCGCTTCCTGCTGGCCAACCTGTCGGACTTCGACGCCGCCAGGGACGCGGTGGCGATCGACGACATGCTGGAGATCGACCGCTACGCCGTCGCCAACATGGCCGCGCTGCAGGCGGAAATCGCCGAGCACTACATGCAGTATGAATTCCAGCCGGTGTACTCCAAGCTGCAGAACTTCTGCTCGGAAGACCTGGGCGGCTTCTACCTGGACGTGCTCAAGGACCGCCTGTACACCACGGCCGTCACCTCGCACGCGCGCCGCTCGGCGCAGACCGCGCTATGGCACATCACGCAAAGCCTGCTGCGCGTGATGGCGCCGGCGCTGTCGTTCACGGCGGAAGAGGCATGGGCGATCTTCGCCGGCGAAGAGGCCTACAAGGCCAGCGACGAAACCATCTTCACGCAGACCTGGTGGAAGCTGCCGGAAGCGTCCGACGCCGCCGCGCTGCTGGCCAAGTACACGGCCCTGCGCGCGGTCCGCAACGACGTCACCAAGCAGCTCGAAGACGTACGCACCTCGGGCGCGATCGGCTCCTCGCTGCAGGCGGAACTGACCATCAAGGCCGCCGGCGACAAGTACCAGCTGCTGGCCAGCCTGGACGACGACCTGAAGTTCGTCTTCATCACCTCTGCCGCCAAGGCGGTGCAGGTGGCGAGCGAGGCGGAGGAAGCGGTCGAAGTGGCCGCATCCACGGCCGAGAAGTGCGAACGCTGCTGGCACTACCGCGCCGATGTCGGCTCGCATGCAGACCATCCGACCCTGTGCGGCCGTTGCCACAGCAATCTGTTCGGTGCGGGCGAAAAACGCAAGTTCGCTTAATATGAGGGCCGCCGTTCCCCACCGGGAGCGGCGGCGCCGTCGCCACGAACCACTCTGAAATTTTATGGCCACCAAAAAAATCTTTCCGACCAAATCCTCGGGCAGCCTCACGCCCTGGCTGGGCATTGCCGCCATCGTCGTCCTGTTCGACCAGCTGTCCAAGATCACCATCACCAAGACCTTCCAGCTCGGCGAAGAGAAAGTCATCACCTCCTTCTTCAACCTGGTGCTGGCCTATAACAAGGGCGCGGCGTTCAGCTTCCTGCAGAACAGCGGCGGGTGGCAGCGCTACTTCTTCACCGCCATCGCCCTGTGCGCCGCGGCGTGGATCATCGTGCTGCTGAAAAAGCACGGCAGCCAGCGCATGTTCTCGTGGGCGCTGTCGCTGATCCTGGGCGGCGCCATCGGCAACGTCATCGACCGCATCCTGTACGGCCACGTGGTCGACTTCCTCGATTTCCACTGGAACGGATTGGGCCACTTCCCGGCGTTCAACGTCGCCGATTCGGCCATCTGCATCGGCGCGGCGCTGTTCATCCTCGATGAGCTGCGCCGGGTGAACCGCTAACTGGGACAGCACATCATGATGGAATTGACCGGCAAGAAAATCGTCCTCGGCCTGTCCGGCGGCGTGGCCTGCTACAAGGCGGCGGAACTGTGCCGCGCGCTGACCAAGGCCGGCGCCTCGGTGCAGGTGGTGATGACCGACGCCGCCACCCACTTCATCACCGCCGTCACCATGCAGGCGCTGTCCGGCAACAAGGTGTTCAGCAGCCAGTGGGATCCGCGCGTCGACAACAACATGGCCCACATCGACGTCACCCGCGACGCCGACGCCATCCTGGTCGCGCCCTGCTCGGCGGACTTCATGTACAAGCTGGCGCACGGCGTCTGCGACGACCTGCTGTCGACCATGTGCCTGGCGCGTCCGCGCCTGGTGCCGCTGCTGGTGGCGCCGGCCATGAACGTCGAGATGTGGCAGAACCCCGCCACCCAGCGCAACGCACAGCAGCTGCGCGACGACGGCATCGTGCTGTTCGGCCCCGCCTCCGGCGACCAGGCCTGCGGCGAAGTGGGCATGGGCCGCATGCTGGAACCGGCGCAGCTGCTCGAAGAGCTGATCGCGTCGTTCCAGCCCAAGGTCCTGGCGGGCAAGCGCATCCTGATCACCGCCGGCCCGACCTTCGAGCCGATCGACCCGGTGCGCGGCATCACCAATCTGTCCTCGGGCAAGATGGGCTACGCCGTGGCGCGCGCCGCGCGCGAAGCCGGCGCCGAGGTGGTGCTGGTGTCCGGCCCGACCGCGCTGCCGGCGCCGTTCGGCGTCCAGCGCATCAACGTGCAAAGCGCGCTGCAGATGCACGACGCGGTCATGGCCAATGTCGACCACCAGCACATCTTCATCGCCGTGGCGGCGGTGGCCGACTGGCGCGTCTCCAACTCCAGCGAGCAGAAACTGAAGAAGAACCCGGACGGCTCGGTGCCGGACCTGAAGTTCGAACAGAACCCGGACATCCTAGCCAGCGTCGCCGCCCGCACCACGCTGGCCGGCTATCCGTACTGCGTGGGCTTCGCCGCCGAATCGGAGAACCTGATCCAGTTCGGCGCCGACAAGCGCGAGAAAAAAGGCATCCCCCTGCTAGTGGGGAATATCGGCCACCACACCTTCGGCCAGGACGACAACACCATCATCCTGTTCGATGAAAACGGCCACACCATTTTGCCGCGCGCCGACAAGCTCACGCTGGCGCGCCAACTGATTTCCGAGATCTCGAAACGGATCTCCCAGCACTCCTTATTTGCCAAGTAAATGAAAAACATCGACGTCAAAATCCTCGACCCGCGCATGAAAGACCAGATGCCGGCCTACGCCACGCCAGGTTCCGCCGGCCTCGATCTGCGCGCCTGCATCGACGCGCCCATGGTCATCGAAGCCGGACAGACCGTGCTGATTCCAACCGGCCTGGCGATCCACGTCGCCGATCCGGGCTACGCCGCCATGATCCTGCCGCGCAGCGGCATGGGCCACAAAAACGGCATCGTGCTGGGGAATCTGGTAGGCTTGATCGACTCCGACTACCAGGGCCAGTTGATGATCTCGACCTGGAACCGCGGCCACAGCGCCTTCACGCTGAACCCGATGGAACGCCTGGCGCAGCTGATCATCGTGCCGGTGCTGCAGGTGGGCTTCAACGTGGTCGAGGAATTCGGCGACAGCGAGCGCGGTGAAGGCGGTTTTGGCAGCACCGGCAAACACTAACAAAAACAGACGGAGACACCGGATGGTCCAGCAGACGAACAAGATCAACAAACTCGCCGCATTGTCCCTGCTGGCGGCGGCCGCGCTGCTGCCGGCCTGCTCGTCCTTCAAGTCCAAGCCGGCGCCCGCCCCCGCCGAACCGGTGGTGGCGCGCGTCATCAACGAGGAACCGCCGGTGGTCACCGCCAAGATGGCCGCCGCGCGCGAGGCCCTGAGCCAGATGGTGGCGCTGCAGGACCGCCTGTACCGCATCGCCGGCCCGCTGTTGATCAACAACGCGGACCTGTGCCGCACGCAGGCGCGCAACCTGCTCGGCTTCACCGCCAAGAACAAATACTCCTACACCGGCGAATTCGTCGACGCCGCGCAGGCGGTGCTGAACTACGGCGACCGCCTGGAAGTGGCCAGCGTGCTGGCCGGCAGCGGCGCCGCGCGCGCCGGCCTGCGCCAGGGCGACGGCCTGGTCGCCGCCGAGGGCAAGACCCTGCCCACCGGCCAAAACGCCGAGACGGCGGCCGCCGGCATTCTCGGCCCGCTGGTCTCCGGCCACCAGTCGCTCAACCTGATCGTCGCGCGCGACGGCCGCAACCAGGCGCTCAATGTGCCGGTCACGCGCGCCTGCGCCTTCAAGATCGACATCGGCAATTCGGACAACATCAACGCCTACTCCGACGGCCAGCGCGTGCTGATCACGCGCGGCATGGTCAACTTCGCGCAGAGCGACGAAGCCATCGCCTACGTGCTGGCCAAGGACATCGCCCACAATGTGCTGGGCCACGCGGCCACCACCCGCTCGGCCTACACGGTCGGCGGCATCATCGACAACCTGGTGTCGGTGCGTCCCGACCTGACCATGCTGATCACCACCGGCGGCGTCAAGCCCATGCCGCAGGAGCTCGACGCGGCGGCCGACTACCTGTCGCTGTACATGGTGGCGCGCGCCGGCTATAGCCTGGACCACGCCCACGCCTTCTGGCAGCGCCTGGCCGGCCAATATCCGGCCACGGTGCTGAACGGGTATACTGCCATCCACCCCGCCGTCCACTATCGCCTGTCGGTGATCGACAAGACCATCGCCGAAATCAAAGGCAAGCAGGCGGCCAAGAAACCGCTGGTGCCATAACCCTGAGAGACCGCCATGAACAAACCGGGCCTGTTAGCAATCATCTTGATACTGATGTGTAGCTGGGCCCAGGCGGCGAAGTGGGCCCGGGTGAAGGGCGATGGCGCCGGCGTCTTCTACATCGACAAGGCCAGCATCATCAAGGCCGACAAGACGCGCAAGGCCTGGTCCATGCGCAGCTTCGGCAAGGCGCAAACCACGCCCGAGGGCCGGCCCTACCGCTCGGTCAAGGCGCTGCACCTGTACTCCTGCGAAGACCGCACCACCGTGCTGCTGTCGCAGGTGTTCTACCCCGAGGCCATGGGCAAGGGCGAGCCGGTCGAAAACTACAAATACGAGAAGTTCAACCCGGAAGACATCGTGCCGGACAGCCCGTTCGACAACGCGCTGTCGGCGATCTGCAAGTAGCTAGTTCGGGAAGTTGGGGAACACGTTCCCCATCAGCCAGGTCAGGCCCGCGCATGCCAGCACGGCGAGTATCAGCACGATCAACAGGCGGCCGAATTTGGGCGAGCCGTCGTCTTCCTTGGGAGTGGTCATGGCAGTTCCTGCAAGCTTTAGAGAGCCGTAGTATATTCCATCCATGGACAGCATCGATCTCGAAGTACTCAAAACCAGCGCAGCGTGGATCGCCGCCGGGCGCCGCTGCGAACTGATCACCGTCATCAAGACCTGGGGCTCCAGTCCCCGCCCGGTGGGCGCCACGCTGGCCATCTGCGAGGACGGCACGGTGATCGGCTCCGTCTCCGGCGGCTGCATCGAGGACGACCTGATCGCCCGCGTGCGCGACGAGGGCATACGCCGCACCACGCCGGAAATCGTCAGCTACGGCATCACCGCCGACGAGGCCCACCGCTTCGGCCTGCCCTGCGGCGGCACCATCGAGCTGGCGATCGAGCCGCTGTCGGCGCGCAGCCGCGTCGCCGAGCTGCTGGAACGGCTGGAGGCGCACGAACTGGTGCAGCGCCGGCTGGACCTGCGCTCCGGCGAGGTCGAACTGTCCAAGGCCCCGCCGGGCGCGCAGATGCAGGTCAGCGAGCGCGCCATGGTCAGCCTGCACGGCCCGCGCTGGCGGCTGCTGATCATCGGCGCCGGCCAGCTGTCGCGCTTCCTGGCGCAGATCGCCACCGCCATGGACTACCACGTCATCGTCTGCGACCCGCGCGAGGAATACCGCGCCGGCTGGCAGGTCGACGGCGTGCAGCTGGTGCACGAGATGCCGGACGATGTCGTGCTGGCGCTGAAGCTGGACCGCCGCAGCGCCGTCGTCGCGCTGACCCACGACCCCAAGCTGGACGACCTGGCGCTGATGGAGGCCTTGAAGTCGGACGCGTTCTACGTCGGCGCCATCGGCTCGCGCCTGAACAACGGCAAGCGCCGCGAGCGGCTGCTGGAGTTCGACCTGACGCGCGAGCAACTGGCGCGCTTGCACGGGCCGATCGGCCTGTACATCGGCAGCAAGACGCCGTCCGAAATCGCCATCTCGATCCTGGCCGAGATGACCGCGATTAAGAACGGCGTGCCGGCCGCGATGCTGGTTCCGCACGCGGCCACGCCGACCGCGCCCGGCGAGAGCGCGTGCGCGGTGGACCTGGGCGCCGCGTAAAGAAGCGCAAGAACGGACAATTCAAAAGCAAGAACCGGCTAGCCCACCGCCCCCGGGTACGGGACAATAGCGCACCATCCAACCACTGGACTCCGCATGAGCACCGCCAACCTGTTCCGCCTGATACTCCTCGCCGCCATCTGGGGCGGCTCCTTCCTGTTCATGCGCATCGCCGCGCCGGTGCTGGGCGCGGCCGTGCTGATCGAATACCGCGTGCTGTTCGCCTCACTGTTCCTGGCGGCGATGGCGCTGGCGCTAAAAAAGCCGCTGAACCTGCGCCAGCACTGGAAGCACTACCTGATCCTCGGCCTGTTCAACTCCGCGCTGCCGTTCCTGATGTTCGCCTTCGCCGCGCGCACGCTGTCGGCCTCCCTGCTGGCCGTGCTGAACGCCACCACGCCGCTGTGGGGCACCTTGATCGGCGCCGTCTGGACCCGCCACATGGTCGGCGCCAAGGTGATGCTCGGCCTGCTGCTGGGCGCCTGCGGCGTGGCGCTGCTGGTCGGCTTCGACCACGTCAGCACCAAGCCCGGCGCCGGCATCGCCATCGCGGCCGTGCTGTTCGCCTCCTTCAACTACGGCATCGCCAGCAACTACGCCAAGCAGGCCAGGACGGTCGAGCCGTTCGCCAACGCGCACGGCTCGATGTGGGCGGCCACGCTGCTGGTGCTGCCCGCGCTGCCCTTCTTCCCGGCGCCGGGCGAGCCGACCATCGGCATCATGGGCGCGGTGCTGGCCCTGGGCGTGTTGTGCAGCGGCGTGGCCTACCTGATCTACTTCCGTTTGATCCAGGATGTCGGCCCGTCGTCGGCGCTGACGGTGACCTTCCTCAGTCCCCTGTTCGGCATCCTGTGGGGAGTGATGTTCCTTCAGGAGAGCGTGGGCTGGTACACCTTCGCCGGCGCCGCCATCGTCATCACCGGCACCGCGCTGGTGACGGGCTTCCGTCCGAGCTTCGGATTCCTGAGCAAGGCCAAGGCGGCATGAAGCCTTTCACGCTGCCGCTGCCATCCAGCTACCGGCTGCACGACGTGCTGGCCTTCCACAGCCGAGATCCCGAAGGCGTGGCCGAGGAAGTGGGCCCGGAGCGCCTGCGCAAGGGCATGCTGATCGACGACGTGCCTTTGGTGCTGGAGATCGTGCCCGACCCCCCCGCCGCGCCCACCAACGCCAGCTGCGCCGTGCATGCCGACGGCAAGCTGTCCGCCGCCGCGCAGGCGCGGGTGCGCGAGGCGGCGCTGAGCATCCTCGGCCTGCGCATCGATCCCGAACCGTTCAGCAAATTCGCCGCCAAGGACAAGCTGTTCGGCCCCCTGACGCGCGCCCAGCCCGGCCTGCGCATCGTGCAATCGGCCACGGTGTTCGAGGCGCTGACGTGGGCCATCATCGGCCAGCAGATCAACCTGTCGTTCGCGATCTCGCTGCGGCGCACCTTCATCCTGCAGGCGGGCCGCCAACACAGCAGCGGCTTGTGGTGCTACCCCACCGCCGCCGACGCGGCCAGGCTGGAACTGGACGACCTGACCAGCCGCAAATTCTCGCGCGCGAAGGCCGAGACGCTGCTGCGCCTGGCCGGCCTGGTGGCCAGCGGCGAACTGGCGTTGGAACTGTCGCCGTCCAACAGCATCGAGCAGGTGTCGGCGGCGCTGCTGGCCGTCAAGGGCATCGGTCCGTGGACCGTCAACTACGGCCTGCTGCGCGGCTACGGCCACGCCGACTGCTCACTGCACGGCGACGTCGCGGTGCGCGCCGCGCTCCAGCACCTGCTGGGCGAAGAGGCCAAGCCGGACATGGCACGCACCGAGCAGATCCTGGCCCGCTACAGTCCCCACCGCACCATGGCCGCCGCCCACCTGTGGGCCAGCCTGCATCCGCGCGCCGCGCAAGCCTAGGCCACGCGGCGCTCCTCCCGCTCCAGGACGAACGCCTCGAACTGCTCGGCGGTCAACGGCCGGCTGTAATAGAAGCCCTGTATCTCGTCGCAGCCATGCTCCCGCAGGTACTCCAGCTGCGCCGGGTGCTCGACGCCCTCGGCGATGGTGCGCAGGCCCAGGCCGCGCGCCAGGTTGACGATGGCCGCCACGATGGCGCGGTCCTCCGGGTCGGTGCCGATGTCGCGCACAAAGGACTGGTCGATCTTCAGCTTGTAGATCTTGAACTTCTTCAGATAGCTCAGCGACGAGTAGGCGATGCCGAAATCGTCGATCGCCATGCGCACGCCGCGCTCGTGCAGCTGGTCCATCACGGCGATGGCGGCCGGTGGATCGTGCATGGCCGCGCCCTCGGTCAACTCCAGCTCCAGGAATTCCGGCGCCAGCTGCTCCTGCATCAGGATGCTGCCGACCAGCTGCGGCAGGTCGGGATGGCGGAACTGCGCGGCCGACAGGTTCACCGCCATCACGAACGGCTCCATGCCCTGGTCCAGCCAGGTCTTCATCTGCCGCACCGCCTGGCGCAGCACCCATTCGCCGATCGGCAGCATTAAGCCGCTCTCCTCGGCGGCCGGGATGAACTCGGCCGGCGACACCGCGCCCAGCACCGGATGCTGCCAGCGCAGCAGCGCCTCGGCGCCGATGATGGCGCCGTCGCGCGCGTCGAACTGCGGCTGGTAGTGGACGCTCAGTTCATGGTTCTCCAGCGCATGCCGCAGCGCGTTGATGATCTGCAGCCGCCGCACCGCCTCGTCCTCCAGGTCGCTGGTGAAGAAGCTGTAGCCGTTGCGGCCGTTCTGCTTGGCCCGGTACATGGCGACGTCGGCGCAGCGCACCAGCGCCTCCAGGTCCTTGCCGTCCTGCGGATAAAGCGCCACGCCGATCGAACCGCTGACCGCCAGCTCATGCTGGTCGATGGCGAACGGCTCGGCCACCATGTCGAGGATTTTCTGCGCCACGCGCGGCAGGGCGGCCGCGTCGTCGCCGTGCAGCAGGAAGATGAATTCGTCGCCGCCCAGCCGCGCCACCACGTCGTCGGCCCGCAGCGTCAGGCGCAGGCGGCGCGCCAGCATGACCAGCAGCGCGTCGCCGATGCTGTGCCCGAGGCTGTCGTTGATGTCCTTGAAGCGGTCCAGGTCCAGGAACATCACCGCCAGCTTGTGGCTGCCGCATTGCGCCTGCAGGATCGCCTGGCGCGCGCGCTCGTCCAGGTGCGCCCGGTTGGGCAGGCCGGTCAGCACGTCGTAGTGCGCCAGGCGTTCGATGCGTTCCTCGGCCTGCTTGCGCTCGGTGACGTCGCGTGAAATGCCGAAGATGCCGGACGCGCGGCCGGCCCGGTCCAGCAGCGGCCCCTTGGTGGACTGGAACAGCGCCTCGCGGCCATCGGGCAGCATGACGTGTTCCTCGCTGGTCTGGGCGCGGCCAGTCCGCATCACCGACTGGTCGTGCTGCCGTATCCTGGCGGCCGACTGCGCGGAGAACAGCTGCTCGTCGGTGCGGCCCAGGATCTGGTCGGCAGGCCGGTCCAGAAAAGCCACCGTCGCCGGGTTGACCAGCAGGTAGCGGCCCTGCAGGTCCTTGACGTACACCGCGTCCGAGGTGCCGCCGACGATGCCGCTCAACAGCTTGCGGTCGGACTCGCCCTTGCGCAGGGCGCTGCGCATGAATTCGCTCAGCATGCTGGCCACCACGCCGTTGACGATCAACAGCAGCCACTGCATCAGGTCGTAGTGGTCGCTGAAGTCCAGGCCGTGCAAGGGACGCAGCACCAGCCATTTGATGCCCACCGCCGCCGTCGCCGTCGCCAGCAAGCCCGGCCCCAGGCCGCCCACCAGCGCGCTGATCATAATCGGCAGCATGAACATGACCAGCAAGGGACGCGGCTCGCTGGCGTCGACCAGCAGCACGCGGATCATCAGCATCGCGCCGACCAGCACCAGCGCCAGCGGATAGTGGCACCAGCCATAGCGGCGGCCGACGCCGGGCATCAAGCCACGGGCCGCCACCTCGAACAACGGCTGGCGGCGGTCGGCGCCGGCCGACACCGCCCGCATCGCCAGCGCATAGCCGGCCGCGCTGCACGTCACGAAGAACACGCCCTTGGCGCCGGACAACCAGACCATGGTGTCGGTTTTAAGGGCGGACAATAGCTGGTCCGACAACAGCACCCAGGCCGTGCCGAGCACGACGTAGGTCGCTGTGACCAAAACGATAAATCGGGAATGATTGCTAGCCATGACAGGCACCGGAGTGGTAATAATTGCTTGAGAGTAGCATCGGCACTGGGGTATGCCCAGCAATGCCGCGCGCCGGCCGGCGGTAAATCGCACGTCCTTGACTTAAGTCAAATTTGACAAAGCCCGTTGTGTTAATCGGTGCACAATCGGGCCAGGAGGCCGTTAGCGCGTCGCCAACATTGTTTTCGCTTGAGCCTGACGCAGCGTCAGGCTTTACGATCTGCTGCATTGTCCTGAAGGAGTCCACATGCAGCCCAACATCCCCTCCCCGCTCGGCCAGCTGGCCGGCCCCAAGCCCAGCGCCTGGATGACCGCCACCCTGCGCGCCGCCCACCAGCTGTACGATGCGCCGCTGATCCTGCGCGATCCGGTCGCCGTGCCCCTCCTCGGCGCCGAGGGCGCAGCCCGGCTGCATGGCGACGGCGAGCGCCAGCGCCATCCGCTGGCGGCCGCGATGCGCGCCACGCTGGTGGTGCGCGCCCGCCTGGCCGAAGACAGCTGGCAGGCCGCGCATCGCGGCGGCGTGAACCAGTACGTGATCCTCGGCGCCGGCCTCGACACCTACGCCTATCGCGCCGACTGCCTGCCGTCCGCGCGGCTTTACGAGGTCGACCTGCCCGCCATGCAGCAATGGAAGCGCGCCTGCCTGCGCGCGGCCGGCATCGCCGCGCCGGCGTCGCTGGCCTATGTGGCCACCGACTTCGAACAAGCCTCGCTCAGCGCCGACCTGCAGCTGGCCGGCCTGGACGCCGACGCGCCGGCCTGCTGCTCCTGGCTGGGCGTGACGATGTACCTGCCGGCGGACGCCGTCATGCGGACCCTGCAGGACGTGGCCGGCTTCGCGCCGGGCAGCAGCATCGTGTTCGACTACTGCGTGCACGACAGCCATCTGGGCGAGACCGAACGCATGGGGCTGCAAGTGGTGGCCGCCGCGCTGGCGGCGCAGGGCGAGCACCTGCTGAGCACCTTCGATCCGCAGGCGCTGGAACACATGCTGCGCCGCTTCGGCTACAGCCGGGTCGAGCACTTCGGCGCGCCGGAACTGAGCGAGCGCTATCTGGGCGGGCGCGGCGACGGCCTGCGCCTGAGCGGCATCTTCCGCATGGTCCGGGCCACGGTTTGACGTACACTGCGGGCATGGAAAAAACCGTGTTGAAAATCGGCGAGCTGGCCGCGCGCGCCGGCCTGACGGTGCGCGCGCTGCACCACTACGACAGCATCGGCCTGCTGACGCCGTCGGCCCGCGCCGATTCCGGCTACCGCCTCTACAACCGCGACGACGTCGCGCGCCTGCACCACATCCAGACGCTGCGGCGCTTCGGCATGTCGCTGGCCGACATCGCCACCTTCCTGGCCAGTCCGGACGCGCCGTTCGCCGACATCGTCGCGCAGCAGATCGCCGCGCTGGGCAAGCAGATCGAACAGGCAACCATGCTGCGCGAACAGCTGACGCGGCTGCAACAGGTGCTGAGCAACGGCGGCAGTCCCGAGCTGTCCGACTGGCTGCAAACGCTGGAGAAGATGGACCTGTACGACAAGTACTTCACCCGCGAGGAATTGAAGCGCCTGCCCTTCTGGCAGCAGGACGCGCGCCGCAACGCCGCCTGGGCCGCGCTGGTGGCCGAGGTGGAAACGCTGATGGCGCAAGGCGTGCCGCCGGACGACGCACGCGCGGGCGAACTGTCGGAGCGCTGGATGCGGACGCTGCAGCACGACACCGCCGCCAATCCCGAGTTCGCGCGCCGCATCACCGTCATGCTGGACCGGGAGGTCAAGGCGCAGCAGCAGACCCGCATCACGCCGGCGCTCAAGGAATACGTGTCGGCGGCGATGGCCGCGCGCAAGCTGGGCATCTACGCGCGCTATCTGGACGCCGACGAGATGCACACCATGCGCGCCAACAGCGGCAAGAACCAGGACGAGTGGATGGCGCTGATCGCCGGCGTGCACCAGCATCTGGAAGACGGCGTCGCCCACGACGCGCCGTCGGCGCAGGCGCTGGCGAAGCGCTGGATGGACCTCTACATGTCGCAGATCGGCGGCGACCCGGCCACGCTGGCCAAGATCCGCGCCGCGCACGACCAGGAACCCGCGCTGCTCAGCGGCACCTGGATCACGCCCGCCATGCTCGACTACATCAGGATCTCCTACGCCACGCTGGCTTGATCAAGCGTAAGGCGAGCACCGGCATTGCGTCCTAAGATCGCGGAGGTGCCACCGTCCAGGAGACCAGCATGACCCGACTCGTAGCCCCGATGCTGTTGATGCTGACGCTGGGCGCCTGCCACGGCGCGCGCGACGCCGACAGCCTGATGGAACAGGCCCGGCAATACCGTGCGCGGGGCGAAACCAGATCGGCCATCATCGAACTGAAAAACGCCCTGCAAAAAGCGCCCGAAAACGCCCGCGCCCGCCTGCTGCTGGGCGAGGTGTACATCGAAGCCGGCGATGCCGCGTCGGCCGAAAAGGAACTGCGCAAGGCCAAGGCGCTGGGCATGGCGCCGGCGGAAATCCTGCCGCTCCTGGGCAAGGTGATGCTGATGCAGGGCCAGTTCCAGAAACTGCTCGACGACATCAAACCGGACCCGGCCAGCCCGCACCGGACGGCGCTGCTCGTCCTGCGCGCCAACGCGCATCTGGGCCTGGGCGACACTGAGCAAGCCCGGCAACTATTCGACGAAGTGCTGGCGAAAGAAGCGGACCTGGCCGACGCCCTGCTGGGCCAGGCGAAGATCGCCGCGCTGTCGCAGCGCCTGGACCTGGCCACCGAGCGCATCGAACGCGCCCTGGCCAAACATCCCGACAACATCGACTGCCTGCGTTTCAAGGGCGACCTGCTGCGCCTGCAGGGCAAGGAAGCGGAAGCCCTGCTGACGTACAAGAAAATCCTGACGCTGCAACCGAACAATACCCAGGCCCACATCGACAGCGCCAACCTCCTGATCCAGGGCAAGAAACTGGCCGAAGCCCGCGCCGAGATCGACGCCGCCCGCAAGAACGCGCCCGGCAGCCTGCAGGTGTTCTACACACAAGCCCTGCTCGATTTTCAGGAAGCGAAATACCCGGCGGCGCGCGACACCCTGCAGCAGATCTTGCGCGCGATGCCGGATCACATGCCCAGCGTCCTCCTGATGGGTTCGGTGCAGCTGGCGATGGGCTCGTATCTGGAGGCCGAGCTGTCCTTGCGCAAATTCCTCGACGCGTATCCGCACCAGGTCTACGCCAGCAAACGCCTGGCCGGACTGCTTTTGAGGAGCGGCAAGACCGACGATGCGCTCGCCGTGCTGGAACCGCTGCTGGAGGCCAACCGCAAAGACGTCGAATTGCTGGCCCTGGCCGGACAGGCGCAG
This sequence comes from Duganella sp. BJB1802, assembly GCF_013369445.1. Classification (NCBI taxonomy): domain Bacteria; kingdom Pseudomonadati; phylum Pseudomonadota; class Betaproteobacteria; order Burkholderiales; family Oxalobacteraceae; genus Duganella; species Duganella sp. BJB1802. The sequence goes on from NZ_JABWEF010000019.1 coordinate 149,780, forward strand.
ATGCAGGCCCGGCATTTCGCCAAGGCGGCCGAGTACTTCCAGGCGGCCAGCGACCTGGCGCCGCAAACGGCCAGCCTGCACACCTCGCTGGGCTTGAGCCGCCTGGGCGCGGGCGAATCGGCGCGCGCGGTGGCCGAACTGGAACAGGCGACCACGCTGGACGACAAGAGCGGCCGCGCCGGCATCCTGCTGGCGATGACCTATTTGCGCAACCAGGAATACGACAAGGCCTTGTCGGCGATCACCGCGATGGAGCGGCACGACGGAAAAAATCCCCTAATACAAAACATGAAGGGCGGCATCCTCCTGTCCAAACACGACCTGGCTGGCGCGCGCGCCGGCTTCGAGCAGGCGCTGGCGCTGGACCCGTCCTACCTGCCGGCGCTGGAGAACCTGGCGCAAATGGATCTGGCGGAAAAGAAACCCGAACAGGCCCGCCAGCGTTACGAGGCGGCGCTGGCCAGGGACAAGCGGAACGTCGGCCTGATGACGGCGCTGGCCCGCCTGGCCCTGCGACGCAACAACGCCCCGGAAGCGATGCGCTGGCTGGAACGCGCCACCGCCGAACATCCCGACGCCCTGACGCCGGCCTTGCTGCTGGCGAATCTTTACCAGGGTGCCGGCGCAAAGGACAAAGCCCTGAAACTGGCCCAGTCGCTGCTGACCAGCCATCCGGCCGATCCCGACGCGCTGGCGCTGCTGGCGCAGATCCAGGTTGCCAACGGCAACTACGAGGCGGGGCTGGAAAACTATAGCAAGCTGGCCGCAATACAGCCGGCGTCGGCCGCTGTGCAGCTGCGCATTGCCTATGCCCAGGCCGCGCTCAAGGACCAGGCCGGCGCACTCGATTCGGCCAAGAAAGCTTTGCGCCTGAAGCCGGACTGGTTCGAAGCGCAAGTCCTCACCGCGACCTTGCTGGTGGAAAATAAAGACTACACCGACGCGCTGGCCCTCGCCCAGACCGTGCAGCGCCAGCGGCCCGACCTGCCGGCGGGGCTGACACTGGAGGGCGATATCTGGACGGAGCGGCAGAAACCGCAGGAGGCACTGCGCGCCTACGAGCAGGCGTTCAAGATGAGCAAGCTGCCGCCGCTGGCGATCAAGCTCCACCAGGCGCTGCTGAAGGCGGGCAAAGGCAAGGAGGCGAACCAGCACGCCGCCCAGTGGCTGCAGCAGCACCCGGCCGAGCTCAGCGTCCGGCTCTACCTGGCCGGCGCCGAGCTGTCGGCCGGGCGCTACCCGGCGGCGATCGGCTTGTTCGAGTCCATCGTCCGGCTCGACCCGAAAAACGCCGTGGCGCTCAACAACCTGGCCTGGGCTTACCAGCAGGAAAAGGACGAGCGCGCCCTGTCCACCGCCGAACAGGCTTACCGGCTGGCCGGCACCAGCCCCGCCGTCCTCGACACCCTGGGCTGGATACTGTCCGAGCAGGGCGATACCGGCCGCGCCCTGCCCTTGCTGCGCAAGGCCAACACGCTGGCGCCCGACACGCCCGACATCAGCTATCACCTCGGCCTGACCCTGATGAAGGCCGGCAATATCATCGCGGCGCGCCGCCAGTTCGAACAATTGCTGGCCTCCGGCAAGGACTTCCCGAAACGCGCCGAGGTGAAGGCGAGGCTCGATGCGCTGTAGTGTCGGTTATTTTTACAGCCTCTCCATGACGGATCGGAAGAATACAAAAATACGCTTTTAAAACAACTACTTAGACATTCCTTCAAACATGGCTTGGCATTTGCTAGGTAGAGGGTAGCCGACCGGTTTCAGATGGGTTGGCAAAGTTTCGAAGCCCCTTGCGTAGCGACTCTTCATTCATCAGGAAGGAAATAAAATGAAAAAATTAGGCACACTAAGCGCTCTGCTGGGAGCGCTGTTCTCGGCCGGCGCAGTCCACGCGACAACGCTGGACACCCGTAGCGCCGCCAACGTGCTGTTTGCAGGCAACCCCGGAGAACCGGCCGCTCCCTCCGCCCTGGGCGGCGACGGCATCCTCCAGAATTTCACCGGGATCGACTGGCATCAAAACGGCGCGGGCCTGGTTCAGGGGTTCACGCTGACCCCCGCCAACAACACCGGCGACTTCGCCGACTTCACCCTGACGTACCAGGCCTTCGCCGCAGCCATCGGCAGCACCTCGGCGACGCCGGATCTGCGCGTCGCGCCCCCGGGCCCCGCCGTGGGCACCTATGAGCTGACCACCACCGCCACCTTACACGAACGGGCTACCTGCCTCAACGCGGGCTGCTCCACGGTCGCGCTCACCTTCACCCCCTCCACCACCAGCACCTGGACGGTGTATTTCGATAACTCGCCCGATGCCGACCAAGCGACCGGACTGGGATTCACCGATGGCGTAGCCATGCTGTCGGGCACTTGGGATGCGGAACTGTCGACCTTTTTAGCGACCGGCACGTCCGGCACTCCCGGCGCCACCGGCGTCGGCTCGGCGACGTTGGCCGGCACCGTGCTGATGACGAACGCGACCTACGTCTCGCCGGCCTTGGCCGGCACCCGGTTCGACACCACGCTCAACTTCCCCGGCCCCGCCGCGCCCGGTTTCACGCGGCCGCTGCTGGTCAACGGCATCGCGACCGGTCCGAACACGGATTCGCAATTCGTGTTGAACATCGACGGCGCCCAGCAATTCACGCCCGTGCCCGAGCCGGCCACGCTGGCGCTGGTTGCGGCCGGCATCTTCGGCATGGGCTCGCTCGGCCGCCGCCGCGAAAAGCGGCAATAATCCCTGGCCGGGGTCTGCGATCGGTAATCGGTAGAGGCCGGCGCTTGGGGGCGCCGGCCTTTTTTGGTCTTATTTCAGGCGCCGCGCCGGGCTGCCTCCCCAGATCTCGCCGGACGCGATGCGCGTTCCCTTGGCCACCAGCGAATTGGCCGCCACGATGGCGTTGTCGCCTATCGTCACACCGGACAGCACCACCGCATGGGCGCCTATCGTGACATGGTCGCCTATCGTGATGAAATAGTGTCCCAAGGTATCGCCCTCGATCACATGAGGCACCAGCAAGGCCGTCTCGCCCACCACGCTGTTGGCGCCCATGGTCACGAACGAGGGATCGTAAATGATGCCCGAGCTGTAGGTGTTGGCGCCCAGGCGGGCACCCAGCCCGAGGTAGATCAGCCGCATGATCGGGATCGGAATGATGCCGCCGCGTATCAGCGAATTGAACAGGATCAGGTAGAACAGGACGTAGACCTGATAGATGAACTCCTGCCTGGAGCCGAATTCGATATTTCCATCATGCAGAGGCAGCGCCCACATGAAAATACGGAAGACCAGCATGCCGTACAGGTAGACCAGCACCACGGCCGCCGCAGTGACGGCCACGCCCCGGAAATCGCCCAGGCCGGGAATATTGCCCACGCCGCACCAGGCGCTCAGCACTGCCAGCAGCAACACCAGCGCCAGCATGGAAAGAAACACGACAATCGCGGAAGGTCTGATTTTTCGCATGAAAAAACTCCCCACAAGAAGGTCGATTATAGGGAAAGGTGGTTTTCCGGTCGCCGATTTGCCTTGATCCCGCTCAAACGTCGCGCAAATGAAAAAGCCGCTGATACCTGACGGCATCAACGGCTTTCGAATTTGGTTGCGGGGACAGGATTTGAACCTGTGACCTTCGGGTTATGAGCCCGACGAGCTGCCAGACTGCTCCACCCCGCGTCTGATGTAATCATTATAGGGCAAATCCTTACATTAGGCAATATTAATCCTGACATCGCTCGCGATAGTCCGAATAAATGCTGTTACCTATAGGCATAGGACATGCCGAACAGGCGACTATCGGTGTAAAGTAGTCAAAGTGAGCATATCCACCGACTTGAGTTATCCCCTATGAAATTTTGTTCCGAATGCGCCGCCCCCGTCAGCCTGGCGATCCCGGCCGGCGACAACCGCCCCCGCTACGTGTGCGGCAACTGCGCCACCATCCACTACCAGAACCCCAAGATGGTCCTGGGCACCATCCCCGTGTGGGAACGCGACGGCGAACTGAAGGTGTTGCTGTGCAAGCGCGCGATCGAGCCGCGCCACGGCTACTGGACCTTGCCGGCCGGCTTCATGGAGAACAACGAAACCACCGCCGAAGGGGCCATCCGCGAAACCCAGGAGGAAGCCGGCGCCAATATCGCGCTGGGCCAGATGTTCTCGCTGCTGAACGTGGCGCGCGTGCACCAGGTCCACATGTTCTACCTGGCCACGCTGCTGGACCTGGACTTCGCCCCCGGCGAGGAAAGCCTGGAAGTGCAACTGTTCAGCGAGGCGGAGATTCCGTGGGACGACCTGGCCTTCCCCACCATTCACGCCACGCTGGAACTGTTTTTCGCCGACCGCGTCAAAATCCGTGAGGGCGGCAGCTACGGCTTCCACACCCAGGACATAGTCCGCAGCATGCGTTCAGATAACTCGACAACGTGATTCCCTGGCTAGAAACCGACAGCCCCTTCCCCGACGTGGCGGAGGCGCTGACCACCGATGCGCCCGGCCTGCTGGCGGCCGGCGCCGACCTGTCGCCACAGCGTTTGCTGATGGCCTACCGGCACGGCATCTTCCCCTGGTTTTCCGAAGGCCAGCCCATCCTGTGGTGGAGCACCGATCCGCGCATGGTGCTGATGACCGACCAGTTCCGCATCTCGGACAGCCTGAAGAAAACCCTGCGCAAGGTCGAGCGCGAGATGGCCGCCGGTGGCCGCTGGCAGGTGCGCTTCGACAGCGCCTTCGAACAGGTGATGCGGGCCTGCGCCGCGCCGCGCAGGGACGGCCCCGGCACGTGGATCTCGGAAGACATCATCGCCGGCTACACCGGCCTGCACAAGCTGGGCTACGCCCACTCGGCCGAGCTGTGGCTGGACGGCCAGCTGGTCGGCGGCGCCTACGGCGTCTCGATCGGCCGCATGTTCTACGGCGAATCGATGTTCGCGCGCGTCACCGACGGCTCCAAGATCGCGCTGGCCTACCTGGTGCGCTTCCTGCGCCAACACGGCGTGAAAATGATCGATTGCCAGCAGGAGACCGGCCACCTGGCCTCGCTGGGCGCGGCGCCGATTCCGCGCGCGCAATTCCTGGCGCATCTGCGCAACACTATTGAATTGCCTCAGATCACTGTGTGGGAACCCATTGCACCGCTGGCTGCGGACAGTTAAGCTAAAGGTGACCAGCGCCTTCGGAAACTTGGCGCTATCATAGGCTTACACCACCGCTCTCGATAGGACGCGCATGACGCACCTGAACGATCTGCCTTTCGCGACGCTGCAGTTTTACACGACGGCGCCCTACCCCTGCAGCTATCTGGACGCGCGCCAGGCGCGCTCGCAGGTGGCCACGCCCTCGCACCTGATCAACGCCGACGTGTATTCCGAGCTGGTCAAGAACGGCTTCCGCCGCAGCGGCATCTTCACCTATCGCCCGTATTGCGACGGCTGCCAGGCCTGCATCCCGGTGCGGGTGGTGGCCGACCTGTTCGCGCCCAGCCGCGGCCAGCGGCGCGCGTGGGTCAAGCATGGCAACCTGGTCGCCGGCGTGGCCACGCTGTCGTTCTCGGACGAGCACTACGACCTCTACCTGCGCTACCAGAGCAAGCGCCACGCCGGCGGCGGCATGGACCAGGACAGCCGCGACCAGTACGCGCAATTCCTGCTGCAAAGCCGGGTCAACACGCGGCTGGTGGAGTTCCGCGAACCGGGCGGCACGCTGCGCATGGTCAGCATCATCGACGTGCTGTCCGACGGCCTGTCGTCGGTCTATACCTTCTTCGACCCGGATGTCGAGGGCGCTTCCTACGGCACCTTCAACGTGCTGTGGCAGATCGCCCAGGCGCGCGAACTCAAGCTGCCCTACGTCTACCTGGGCTACTGGATCAAGGAAAGCCCGAAGATGTCGTACAAAACCAACTTCAAGCCGCTGGAGGCGCGCATCCGCGGCGAGTGGAGCGTGCTGGACGCCTGATAAAATACGGGGAACACCAACAAGAGCTCCCCATGTCCGAAAAATTCCTGTACTCGCTGGCCCGTCCGCTGCTGTTTTCCATGGACGCCGAAGCCGCCCACCACTTCACCCTTCCCGCACTCAAGCGCGCCGCCGCCCTGGGCCTGACCAAGCTGGTCAAGCAGCCCAAGGCCGACCCGCGCACCGTGATGGGCATTACGTTTAAAAACCCGGTCGGCCTGGCCGCCGGCCTGGACAAGGACGGCGCCTACATCGACGCGCTGGCCGACCTGGGCTTCGGCTCGATCGAGGTGGGCACCGTCACGCCGCGCGCGCAGCCGGGCAACCCCAAGCCGCGCATGTTCCGCCTGCCGGAGGCGCACGCCATCATCAACCGCATGGGCTTCAACAACGGCGGCGTCGACGCCTTCGTCGCCAACGTGCAGTCGTCGCGCTTCTACCAGGACAAGGCCGGCGTGCTGGGCCTGAACATCGGCAAGAACGCCGACACGCCGATCGAGCGCGCCACCGACGACTACCTGCACTGCCTGGAGAAGGTCTATCCCTACGCCAGCTACGTGACGGTCAACATCTCGTCGCCGAACACCAAGAACCTGCGCCAGCTGCAAGGCGGCTCGGAACTGGACGGCCTGCTGGGCACGCTGAAGGACGCCCAGCTGCGCCTGGCCGACCAGCACAAGCGCTACGTGCCGCTGGCGCTGAAGATCGCGCCGGACATGGACGGCGACCAGGTCAAGAACATCGCCGACGCGCTGCTGCGCCACAAGATCGACGGCGTGATCGCCACCAACACCACGCTCAGCCGCGACGCCGTCACCGGCATGCTGCACGGCGCCGAGGCGGGCGGCTTGTCGGGCGCGCCGGTGTTCGAGCTGTCCAACACGGTGATCCGCCTGCTCAAGGCCGAGCTGGGCGATGCCGTGCCCATCATCGGCGTCGGCGGCATCCTGCGCGGCGCCGACGCCAAGGTGAAAATGGCGTGCGGCGCGCAGCTGGTGCAGCTGTACAGCGGACTGATCTACGCCGGTCCGGCGCTGGTGCGCGATTGCGCGGACGCGCTGCGCGGCAACTAAGGAACAACCAAGGAGACGGCATGCAGCAGACTCAACTCGGAACGAGCGACCTCAGCGTCAGCAAGATCTGCCTGGGCACGATGACCTTCGGCGAGCAGAACACCGAAGCCGACGCGCACAGCCAGCTGGATTACGCGCTCGAGCGCGGCATCAACTTCATCGACACGGCCGAGATGTACCCGGTGATGCCGCGCGCGGAAACGCAGGGCATGACCGAGCGCCACATCGGCAGCTGGCTGAAGAAGAGCGGCGCGCGCGGCAAGGTGGTGCTGGCCACCAAGGCGGCCGGGCCCAGCCCGCACATCAGCTGGGTGCGCGGCGGCCAGCAGAACTTCGACGCCGCCAACCTGCGCGCGGCGGTCGAGACCAGCCTGCAGCGGCTGCAGACCGACCATATCGATTTATACCAATTGCACTGGCCCAGCCGCAACGTGCCGGTGTTCGGCTCGAACGCCTTCAATCCCAAGCTGGAGCGTCCCTGCGTGGCGATCGATGAAACCCTGGCCGCGCTGGGCGACTTGATCAAGGAAGGCAAGATCGGCGCGATCGGCGTGTCCAACGAATCGTGCTGGGGCGTGAACGAGTTCATCAAGCAGTCCGAGATGGGTGGCCTGCCGCGCATCGCCACCATCCAGAACCTGTACAACCTGACCGCGCGCCACTTCGAGACCAGCCTGCTGGACGAGACCTGCTACCGCGAGAACGTCAGCCTGCTGGCCTACAGCCCGCTGGCGTTCGGCCAGCTGACCGCCAAGTACCACGACGACCCGAAAGCCAAGGGCCGGCTGACGCTGTTCCCGCCGACCTGGAGCCCGCGCTACCTGCGTCCGGCGGTGCTGTCCGCCGTGGCGCAATACGCCGAGCTGGCGCGCGCCAACGGCCTCACGCCAACGCAGCTGGCGCTGGCGTGGTGCTACTCGCGCTGGTTCGTGGCCTCGACCATCATCGGCGCCACCAACCTGGCGCAGCTGAAGGAAAACATCGACGCCTACAGCGTGCAACTGCCGCCAGAAGTGCTGGCCCAGGTCGACGCCATCCACGCCGCCATCCCCAACCCCGGCCAATAACCGGGCGCTTTTAAACAACACTCTTTTCGCCGATCTCGCGTGAAAAGAGTGTTGTTCCTGCACGTTATCCCAATCTTGCATATCATTAGACGTAACCATTCGTGGGCAGCAACTTTGCGCACTGGTAAGCTTTCCTCATCGTCAACGTAGAAAGACCGTCTCATGAGCACACGCCGCACCGTCCATCCCCTCGCCCGCCCTCTGCTGCTCAGCAGCCTGATCGCCACCACCGTCATTCCCGCCTTCGCCCAGCAAGCCGTCGCCGACGGTGAATTGCAGTCCGTGGTCGTGACCGGCACCTATGCCAAGAACCGCCGCACCATCGACTCCGAATCGCCGGTCGACGTGATCGGCGCGAAAGACCTGCAGGCCAGCGGCTCGAGCGAACTGGCCACCGTACTGGGCCGCCTGCTGCCGTCGATGAACTTCCCGCGCCCATCCGGCGCCGACGCCAGCGACGCGGTGCGCCCGGCCCAGCTGCGCGGCCTGTCGCCGGACCAGACGCTGGTGCTGGTCAACGGCAAGCGCCGCCACACCTCGGCGGTGGTCAACGTCAACGGCACCCAGGGCCGCGGCTCGGCGCCGGTGGACCTGAACGCGATCCCGCTGGCCGCCATCGACCACATCGAGGTGCTGCGCGACGGCGCGGCGGCCCAGTACGGCTCGGACGCGATCGCCGGCGTGATCAACATCATCCTGAAAAAAGGCGCGGCCGGCGGCGAGGCCGAAGTGGGCTGGGGCGAGTACCAGAAACGCGACGGCAAGGCGCTCACCGTGCGCGGCTCGACCGGCTTCAACCTGGGCGACCAGGGCTGGGTGCGCGTGGCGCTGGAAGCGTCCGACCGCGATCCGACCAACCGCGCCGGTCCCGACCTGCGCAATCCGGCGGAACCCCGCTACGGCAAGGTCAACCAGCGCTTCGGCGATCCCGAGACCCGTCCGCGCACCGTGTTCGTCAACAGCCAGTACCGCGTCAACGATGACATCGACTGGTACGCCTTCGCCAACTACGGCCAGCGCAACACCTCGGCCGCCGCCACCTGGCGCACCGCGCTGGTCGGCACGGCGCAACGCACGCCGCTGTATCCGGAAGGCTTCCTGCCGCTGGAGAACAGCGAGTCGACCGACCTGTCGCTGGTCACCGGCCTGCGCGGCGAGGCGGGCGGATGGCGCTGGGACGCCAGCCTGAACTATGGCAGCAACGAGTTCCAGCTGGACCTGGACCACACAGTCAACCAATCGCTGAACGCCGCCAGCCCGACCCACTTCTACGCGGGCAAGCTGAAGAACACGCAGCAGCTGTTCAACTTCGACATCGCCAAGGAGTATCCGGTGGCGGCCTTCAGCGGCCCGCTGACGGTGGCGCTGGGCGTCGAGGCGCGGCACGAGAAATATGAGATCGGCGCCGGCGACGAGGCGTCCTACATCGGCAGCGGCGCGCAAGGCTTCTCCGGCTTCCGCCCGATCAACGCCGGCAGCAACAGCCGCCACAACGAATCGGTCTACGCCAACCTGGAAGCGGAAATCACCAAGCAGTTCTCGGCCTCGGGCGCGCTGCGCCACGAGCGTTACAGCGATTTCGGCAGCACCACCTCGGCCAAGGGCTCGGCGCGCTACGCGTTCACGCCGGACTTCTCGCTGCGCGGCACGGCCTCGTCCGGCTTCCGCGCGCCATCGCTGGCGCAGCAGTTCTACACCATCACCACCACCAACTTCTCGGTGGTGAACGGGGTGAACACGCCGATCGAGACCGGCACCTTCGCGGTCGGCAGCGCCGCCGCGTCGGCGCTGGGCGCGACGCCGCTCAAGGCCGAGAAAGCCCGTAACTACAGCCTCGGCGTTCAGTTCTCGCCCACCCGCAACTGGAACACCACGGTCGACGCCTACCGCATCGACATCGACGACCGCATCGCGCTGTCGGCCAACATGACCTTGTCGCCGGCGCTGCAGGCGGCGCTGGCCAAGCAGTCCATCCTGGTCGGCGCCGGCCGCTACTTCACCAACGCCATCGACACCCGCACCACCGGCGTCGACGTGGTCAGCACCTACCGCTGGGACACCAAGGCCGCCGGCCGCTACGATTTCACCGCGGCCTACAACCACAACAAGAACTCGCTGGAGCACGTCAACGACAACCCGGCCATCCTGACCGCCAACGGCCTGACGCTGATCGACCGCCAGACCATCAACCGCATCACGGTCGGCTCGCCGAAGGACAAGTTCAGCCTGGCCACCGACTGGTCGCTGGGCGACTGGGGCGCGCGCGGCGTGGTGACCCGCTACGGCAGCTTCACCGTGCCGCAGAATAATCCTGCGCTGGATCAGGTCTACGATCCGCAATGGGTGCTGGACTTGTCGGGCAGCGTCAAGCTCAACAAGAACTGGCGCCTGAGCGCGGGCATCGACAACGTGACCAACCGTTATCCGGACCAGGTCACGTCGGCGGGCAACCTCAACAACAACGGCATCAATCCGTACAGCGGCTTCGCGCCGAACGGCTTCAACGGCCGCTACTACTACGCCAAGGCCGGCTACAGCTGGTAAGCGCGGCGCGCGGGGGCATCGCCCCCAGCGCCCGAGGTCAGGCCGGCGCCAACAGC